>JBEKQY010000008.1:0-35389 GCA_049519235.1 Candidatus Korobacteraceae bacterium
GAAGGCAATGCCGTCGAGGAGCTGATCAAGCTGCCGCAGATTGTCTCCGGGTTCGAGCCCGAAGCCACCGCGGCCGCCAGCCGGCTCTTTGCATTGATCGCGCCTTCCCTGATCGAACTGACGCCGCCCGAGGCCGAGCTGGCCAAGCTGTTCACCAACGCCTGGCGCTATGCCAACTTTGCCATCTCCAACCAGTTCTACATGCTGGCACAGAGCCGTGGCCTGGACTTCTACCGCATTCATGACGCGGTCACTCGCGACTATCCTCGCATGCGCAGCTTTGCCAAGGCGGGATTCGCGGCCGGCCCGTGCCTGCTGAAGGACACCCTGCAACTGGCGGCGTTTTCGCAGAATAATTTCTTTCTTGGTCATGCGGCTATGCTGATCAACGAAGGCCTTCCAATGTTCCACGTGGAACAATTGCGCCCGTATGATTTGGCAAACAAACGAGTTGCCATTCTGGGAATGGCCTTCAAGGCGGAATCGGACGACAAGCGCGACAGCCTTTCCTACAAGCTGAAGAAGCTGCTCGAGGTGGAAGCGCTCGAGGTTCTCTGTACCGATCCCTATGTTTCCGACAGCTCTCTGGTTCCACTGGAGACTGCAATCCGCAAGGCCGATATTGTGATCGTGGGCGCGCCGCACGCGGTTTATCGCGAGCTGGAGATTCCGGCCGAAAAAGTCCTGATCGATCCTTGGAACTTTTTCCCCGCCCGACAACTGGCATCGGCAACGGCGTAGGTTGAGCCGCGCAGCGGCGATATTTGTGTTAGCCGCGGGCGTAAGCCCGCGGTCTGGATGCAAATTCGAATAAGAGTCCCGTAGGGACGGCACGGCCTTGCCGCCACGGATCAAGATGCTCATTTCCGTAAACCCTTGTGTCGTCCCTGAAGGGACTAGGATGTTCTTTTGACAACGTCTGCCGCGGGCTTATGCCCACGGCTAACACAAATTTCGCCCTCCGGGCTAGATGATGAAGATGGGCGTGGCAGTATTTTCGCTTTTTGTAGCGGCGGTCGTGTGGGCGCAGGATGAGCATCCTCGACTTTTGCGTGAGGCCGCGCAATGTTTGGCCCCTGAGAACTTTGTGGTCGCCAAGGGGAAACAGGCGCGGTTGGCGTACGTGGTGGACAGGACGTCCTATTCCCCTGAGACGGTCCTCTATGTCGTGTCCTACACGGAGGCGGACCGTTCGAGGGGTTTCGTATATACCGTCTTTCTGGAGCAGCGTGACGGCAAGAACGGCTTCAATATTCAAAACAACGCGACTTTTAAGAAGTCCGGCGGCGGCATAGATTTTGTGAATGCTCCCCTCGGAGGGATATGGACGCAGGAGCATCTTGTTTCGGCAATTGAGAAAATAGAACGGGAGCCAATTTTCGAGATCCGCATGCGCGACGTGCTTGTGCCGTCTGCTTCCAGCATGTGCGAGTCTTATGCGGACAAGAAATAGCGATCTCATGAAAATACTCGTCACCGGCTCGGCCGGCTTCATCAATGGTTATCTCGTGCAGGAGCTTCTGGACGGCGGCTACACCGTCGTCGGCCTGGACAACTACAGCAAGTACGGACGTGTTGCGAAGAGCTACGACTCGCATCCCCGCTACCGTTTCGTCGAAGGCAACGCGAAAGACAAAGAGCTGCTGAACGAGCTGCTGGAGGACTGCGATCATTTCGTCGTTGCCGCGGCCATGATTGGCGGCATCAGCTACTTCCACGAGTTTGCCTACGATCTGATCGCCGAGAATGAAAGGATCACGGCGGCAGCCTTCGATGCTGCACTGCACGCGCACCAGCACGCCCGCCTTCAGAAGATCACGGTGATTTCCTCCAGCATGGTGTTCGAAAACACGAAGGAGTACCCCACGCCCGAGGGCGCACAGCGCCGCTGTCCACCGCCCAGCTCAACCTACGGCTTCCAGAAGCTGGCAACCGAATACTTCGCGCAGGGCGCGTGGGAGCAATACAAGCTGCCGTACACGATTGCGCGGCCGTTCAACTGCGTCGGCGTCGGCGAGAAGCGAGCGCTGGCCGACCGCGACATCATGAGCGGCAACGTCAAGCTCGCTATGTCGCACGTCGTCCCCGATCTGGTGCAGAAAATTCTCAAGGGTCAGGACCCGCTGCACATTCTCGGTAAGGGCAATCAAGTTCGCCATTACACTTACGGAGGCGACCTGGCCAAGGGCATCCGCATCTGCATCGAGCATCCCGCCGCCAAGAACAACGACTTCAATCTGTCGACGCCGGCGCGGACCACCGTGCTGGAGCTCGCCGAGCTGATCTGGAACAAAATTCACCAGGGCAAGAAACCGTTCCGTTACGTTTCCGATCCGCCTTTCGAATACGACGTGCAGGAGCGCTCACCCGACGTCACTAAGGCGCGCGAGGTCCTCGGTTTCGAAGCTCTGACCACGCTGGATGTCATACTCGACGAGATCATTCCCTGGATCGAGGAACAAATCTCAGTGGGGCAGATGTGAGGGAAGCAATTAGCAATTAGCAACTAGCGATTAGCAAACAGCGAATTGGCTTCGAGCAGAACTGCGTTGGAGACGACGCAGGGTTTGTAACAGGGCACGACTTTTACAGGCCGCTGAAAAAGTCGCTGTCCTCGCGTTTTGAAAGGGCACAGCTTTAGCTGCGCCGTTACAAGTCCTCTATCTTTGTCATTCCGAGCGGGCTTCAGCCCGCGAGGAATCTGCTTTTCGGACTTTTTCAGCGGCCTCTTTTAGTGGTGCCGCACATTGCTCCTTAATGTGTGTCATCCCGAGCGAGGACTTTAGTGTCTGCGTGAGAACCAGCTTTTCTTTTTGGCAGTGGAGTAAGAAGCTCGAAAAACAGAGCGCCGTAGGCGCGGAGTCATGATAGCCCAGCACGGAGCGAAGCGGAGCGCTGGGTCAAGTGGGAAAAGTACACGAGTCCCTTGGGGACGACACGGTTCTCACGCAGACACTTTAGTCCAAGTCGAGGGACCTGCTTTTCGCTCGCAAACTGCAAAATACGAGATGCCGCCAAATCCGTCCCTCACCATCGTGATCCCGGTTTACAACGAGGAGGCGAACTTCCCTGCGTTGTGGCGCGAGATCGCCTCCAGCATCAAGACTCCCTTCACGGCGATCGCTGTTTATGATTTCGATCAGGACAACACGCTGCCCGTCGCGCGGGAAATCATTGCCTCGGGCGAAACGCGGCTCACGCTGCGCAAGAATGCTTATGGCCGCGGCGTGACCGGCGCCATCAAGACCGGGCTGGAAGCGGTGGAGTCGGGGCCGGTGCTGGTGACCATGGCCGACCTGTCGGATGATCTCACACAGATTGACCAGATGTACCAGCTATACCTGCAAGGCTTCGATGTAGTTTGCGGCAGCCGTTACATGAAGGGCGGCCGGCTGATCGGCGGCCCATTTCTCAAGCAACTGATGTCGCGCGTGAGCGGATTGACTTTGCACTACCTGCGCGGAGTGCCGACGCACGATGCTACCAACAGCTTCAAGCTCTACGACGCCGCCATGGTTCACGATGTTTCGGTGGAAAGCGTCGCCGGATTTGAGCTGGGTTTGGAGCTGACCGTCAAGGCATTCCTTAACGGATATCGCATCACGGAGATCCCCAGCACCTGGCGCGACCGCACCGCAGGCAGCTCGCGTTTCCGCATATTTCAGTGGCTGCCACATTATCTGAAGTGGTACTTCTACGCCCTTCGACCTCGGCGACGGCATCAGCGAGCGCCGCGCGAGGAAGGCGCAGCCAAGCCAGCCGAGTAGGACCATCTCGTGCGAGGACCAATCTCAACCTAAACCGATTTCGGAGTTAGCGTAGACCAGGTAGAGCCAGCCTTCAGGCTGGCGTCCAGGCAATTCGCTTTTATAAGGCCCAAGCGGTTCTCTTGTCCGCGGCGAGACCCAGCGCTAAAAGCGCCGCTCTACCCGTGCCTGCCGGACTACACTAGCTGTGAAACTGCTCTCAACCAACTCCGTCGATGATCTTCGCCAGTTGTTCCGCCTGATGCTTTGCATTGAAGTTGGTGCGAAACCATTCGTTGGGCGCGGTCGCCGTGTTGGGCATTCGCAGGAACTCCAGCAGCTTGCGGTCCACGGCATCGCGCGGCTCGTCGCCGTAGATACACACATTCGGCGTCGAGGCCTTTTGAAGTATCTGCTCCACTCCCGACGATCGCAGCACCAGCGCGAGAATGGGCCGGCCAATGCAGATATATTCGAAGATCTTGCCCGGCACTTGCACGTCGCTCTGCGGCTGCACCAGCAGCAGCCCGTCGGCTTCTTCCAGCAGGCGTTGGGCTTCGTTGCGGGGAACACTCGGCCGCAGCTCCAGCCAACCGTCGCGCTGCGCCTCGGCGTAGAGGGCTTGATCGAAACCCGCCTTCGCATCGATCGAACCTACCAGAAGAATGCGGACCGAAGCGGCCTCGGCTGTTCCCAACGCGCGCAGCCGCGCCAGCGACTGGACGATGACGTTGGGATTTCTGGCGTGATAAAGCGCGCCGGCGTGGACGATCAGCTTGTGCGCGCGGCGAGGTATCGCGCGCGGCTGCGGCACATCTTCCGGATCGAAGCCGTTATAGATTACATGCAATTTTCGCTGCGCCCAGGGACATCGCTTGCGCCAGACATTGGCCGCGGCCTCCACGTTGGCAACCACAGCGTCGGCATGGCGAAACGCAAAGCTTTCCAACACCCGACTCCAGACACGCGTCCGGAGCGACACCAGTTCCAACGCGTATCCGCTGATGGGATCGCGAAAGTCCGCGATCCAGGGAATCTTCTCCCGCAAGCGGACCATGAGACCTGCCGTCAGCGTGCCCATCGGCGGGTAAGTTGAGTAGAGAACAAAGCGGTAGCGCGGATGATCGCGAAGAATCTCTTTGCACCGCGTCGCGACCTTCCGTGACCACATGAACCCAATGTGCCCCGGAAACATCGCCTTGCGAATCAGCAGCTCCTGCCAGGCCTCAAATGAGAGCCGCCCGCTCGGCCCTTCGTCCCAGACCGCTCGCAGCTCATCGGGAATAAAGATGGTGTCGGGAGAGCAGTCTTGCGCCTGCGGCGACGCAGTGATCACGTGGCAGCGATAGCCCATGCGCTCGAGATATTTGCGGAAGCGAAACGGCCGCAGCCCGCCGATCTCCGGGGCAGGCGGAAAGTGATAGGCGATCATGATCACATGTGGCTTGGCGTCGTGCACCGCTTCGATTGTCTCAGCTTCCCGTCGCGAGGTCTCGCGCGGCAACAGACTAGCAGAATTCATTTGCCGCGTGGTCGTTTACAATGACGCAGAACGCAACCCAAGGACTTCCGGCGCACCGACTCGTGACGAATCCAGAAACCCCAATCCGGTTGGCGATGGTCGCCGGCGCCCGCCCCAACTTCATGAAGATTGCGCCGCTGATGAAGGCGCTCGCGGGCGATCGCGGCTTCGAAGCGATCCTGATCCACACTGGCCAGCACTACGACGACAACATGTCGGGCCAGTTCTTTCGCGATCTTGGCATTCCTGAGCCCCAGCATCATCTCGATGTCGGCTCCGGCAGCCAGGCCCAGCAGACCGCAGAGATCATGCGGCGGATTGAGCCGGTGCTGGAGGAACTGTGGCCGGCAGCGGTGATCGTCGTCGGCGACGTGAACTCCACGGCGGCCGCTGCGATGGTGGCGAAGAAGCTGGGCATTGACGTCGTACACGTGGAAGCCGGGCTGCGCAGCTTCGATCGCTCCATGCCGGAGGAGATCAATCGCATCGTCACCGATTCCATCGCCGATCTCTTCCTGGTAACGGAGGAGAGCGGACGCACTAATCTTCTGCGCGAAGGCGTGGCGGCGGAGCGGATTCACCTGGTCGGCAATCTGATGATCGACTCGCTGCGTCAGCATCTGGAACAAGCGCGCAGCTCCGACATTGCGGACAAGCTGGCGGTTCGCGGCAAGCCGTATGGTGTCGTGACCTTGCACCGGCCAGCGAACGTCGATAATCCAGTGGCTCTCGCCGAAATCCTGGGAGCACTCGGCATAATTGCCGAGACGCTGCCGCTGTTGTGGCCGGTGCATCCTCGTACCCGCGCGCGTCTGGCAAGCGGTAACCTCCCGTTGCCGACTGGCATTCGTCTGCTGGAGCCGCTGGGTTATCTGGATTTCCTGAGTCTTGAGGCTGCCAGCTCGCTGGTGTTGACCGACTCGGGTGGCATCCAGGAAGAAACCACCGTTCTGGGAGTGGATTGTCTGACGCTGCGCGACAATACCGAACGACCAGTCACCATCGAGCTCGGCACCAACCGCTTGGCCGGAACGAAGCAAGCCACTATTCTGGCCGCTTGGAACGAGATGAAGCGCGCGCCCGGGAAAAAGCAGATTCCGCCGCTGTGGGACGGGCAGGCCGGCGAGCGCTGCCGCGAGGTTTTCCGCAAATTCTATTTAGGGGGACACACCACCGAGCGAACCGAAAAGGTTTCTGCGGCCACACCGCGCGCTGGCTCTTAGCTGTTAGCTTTTGGCTCTCAGCAAGCTGCGAGACGTGCGTGATTGCTAAAAGCCAAGGACTAAGAGCCCGCGGCCGGTAGCGTGGCGAACAGCGAGAAGCGAACAGCGAAGAGCGATCGGAATGAGCGACCTGCAACAATATCGTGAGAGCGAACAAGAGAAAGCCCGCACCAAGGACCTGCTGCGCCTGCTGCCCCGCGGCAGAAAGTCTGTGCTTGACATCGGCGCTCGCGACGGCCATTTCTCGCGCCTGTTGACCGAGTACTTCGAGGAGGTAACGGCGCTGGATTTGCAGAAACCTCCCTTCGAATACCCGCGGGTAACGACGGTCGCCGGCGACGTTACCCGGCTGCAATTTCCTGACTCGTCGGTCGATTGCGTATTCTGCGCCGAAGTTCTGGAGCACATTCCGGCGCTGAAGCAGGCTTGCCGCGAAGTGACCCGCGTCGCCCGGCATGAGCTGATCATCGGCGTTCCCTATCGCCAGGACATCCGCTCCGACCGCACCACATGCCGCAAATGCGGCAGGAGCAATCCCCCGTGGGGGCATGTAAACACCTTCGATGAGCAACGGCTTGCGGAAATCTTCCCTGGTCTTGCGATCAAGACCAAATCATTGGTGGGCTCGACCAGGGAAGGAACCAACGCGGTTTCCGCGATGCTGATGGAACTGGCCGGCAATCCCTGGGGAACGTATACGCAGGATGAGCCTTGCGTCTACTGCGGAGCGGTGTTGGTGGCCCCGGAGCGAAGATCATTTCTGTCGAAGGTCTATTCCGGAGTGGCCGTCCGACTGGACCGGGTGCGGATGTCCTTCGCCTCGCCGCACGCCAACTGGATCCACGTTGTGTTTTCCAAGGATGGCAAGTGAAGAAGCAGTTAGCAACTAGCAATTAGCAACTAGCAACGAGCTACGAGCGATTGAAGGAGGGACTAGGGCCTAGCTCGCAGCCCTTGCCCCGTAGCAGCATGTGGGCGCGCCGGGACGGGCGTGCTACTCTTGAGAACGCGCCGGTCACAGCTATGGCTGATCGGTTTGCGCGCGGTGATATTCACCGCCGGAACCACGCTCGTTGGGGGCCCGTGAGGCACATGCAGACTGCACCGAAGGTCGCGGGGACATTCCAAGCTCTAAAGGAAAAAATCGAAACCAAGACCGCGAAGGTTGGGATTGTTGGGCTAGGTTATGTTGGCCTGCCGTTGGCGGTGGAGTTTGCCAAGGCCGGTTTCACGGTCACCGGAATCGACGTCCAGCGGTCGAAGGTTACGGGCCTGAACCGCGGCGAATCGCACGTCCAGGATGTTCCCTCCGCCGAGATCGCGAAGCTGGTGGGCGAGAAGCGATTCAGCGCGACCGCCGATTTTTCGGTGGTCCGCGACCTGGACACCATCAACATCTGTGTTCCTACGCCGCTGCGCAAGACCAAAGACCCGGACATGAGCTTCATCGTTTCCGCGGTGGAAGCGATTGCCAAACACTTCCATACCGGCCTGCTGGTGATTTTGGAATCGACGACCTATCCCGGCACCACCGACGAACTGCTGCTGCCGACCTTCGAGAAGCTCGGCTTCAAAGCCGGAGAAGACTTTTTTCTGTGCTTCTCTCCCGAGCGCGTCGATCCCGGCAATCCCGTATACCAGACCTATAACACCCCCAAAGTTGTGGGAGGAATCACGCCCGCCTGCACGGAAATGGGAAAGCTCTTATTCTCGCAGGCGCTGGAAACCGTGGTCCCGGTAGCCAGCACTCGCGTCGCCGAGATGGTGAAGCTGCTGGAGAATACCTTCCGCATGATCAACATCGGCTTGGCCAACGAAATGGCCTTGATGTGCGACGGAATGGGGATCAACGTCTGGGAAGTGATCGACGCCGCGGCCACCAAGCCGTTCGGCTTCATGCCGTTCTATCCCGGTCCGGGGCTGGGCGGTCATTGCATTCCCATCGACCCGTTTTATCTCTCGTGGAAGACGAAGCAGTCGGGCATCGAAGCGCGCTTCATCGATTTGGCCGGCTACATCAACGGCAACATGCCGCACTTCGTGGTCGATAAGATTCAGACCGCGCTCAACCATCACCGCAAGCCGGTAAACGGCTCGCGCATCCACGTGGCCGGCGTCGCCTACAAACGCAACATCGACGACATGCGCGAGTCTCCCGCGCTCGACGTGATTCTTCTATTGCAAAAGCGCGGCGCAGTGATTTCCTACAGCGACCCCTTCGTACCCAGCTTGAAACTGGACGGCTTAGTTCTGGAAGCGGAACCACTATTGCAGTCAGCCGCCAAGGCCGACTGCGTTGTGATCGTCACCGACCACTCTGCTTTCGATTACAAAGGACTGCTCTCGTCAGCGAAGTTGATCGTCGACACGCGAAACGCCATGAAGGCATTCGCGTCGGAGAAGATCGTCCGCTTATAGTTCGCGGAGGGCCCTGACGTCGGGGCCGCTACGGCGTCTTTTGCAGAAAATCGAGGAATGCCTGCGCCGCTTCCCGTTCGTTGCCGGTTACTTGCGGTGGCACATTCACCAGGAGGTTCGAAATGTTATTACGCGCCAGCCTGTTTCTAACCATTGTGGCGGGCCTCAGTTCTGTGGCCCAGGCACAACAATTTATCACCATTGATTACCCCGGCGGCGCTTATACGAACCCCTGGGGGATTAACGATAGCGGACTGATCGTGGGTTATTACCAGTTCGTGTCCAATAACGTGAACGGGTTCCTATACAACAGCGGCACCTTCTCGACCGTCGATGCTCCTGGAGGGACCTCTGGGACGATCGCTACTGGGATTAACAATGGCGGACAGATCGTGGGTACTTACTTCGACGCCTCCGGTGTTGCGCACGGGTTCCTGGACAACGGCGGTAGTTTCTCGACCCTTGACGTCCCAGGCGCCTTTGCTACATCCGCGTATGGGATCAATCAGAGCGGCGAGATCGTGGGTGCTTATGACCAGCAAAGCGGTAGCGAGGACCAAGGGTTCCTGGACAACAGCGGTAGCTTCTCGACCATCGATGTCCCAGGCGCGGTTATGACGGACCCTTATGCCATCAACAGCGGCGGACAGATTCTGGGTACTTACTACCCAGCCTCCGGCATCGCGCAGGGATTTCTGGACAGTGGCGGCAGCTTCTCGACCATTAGTGACCCTAACGGGCCCAACGGGACGTTCGCTATGGGAGTTAACAATGTCGGAGAGGTGGTGGGTTATTACTATGATAATGGCGGTATTGCGCATGGGTTTGTGGAGGTCGGCGGTCTTTACTCGACCCTGGATGTCACAGGCGGGATTGGAACGTTTCCTTATGGGATTAACAATGCGGGACAGATCGTGGGCTACTACTACGACTCGTCCGGGAATGAGCACGGGTTCTTGTACATTCCGTCCACCCAGGCGACGTTCACCGTTCTGCACAACTTTAGCGGCGGCGGGGACGGAGGAGCTCCCTATGCCGGTTTGACGATTGATGCAGCAGGGAACCTCTACGGAACGACCTCAGCGGGTGGCAACGGTTACGGTGAGGTTTTCAAGCTGGCGCCGACTCATGGTAGCTGGCCCTTGACTCCACTTTACAGGTTCGCTGGAGGCAGCGACGGAGCAACTCCCGTAGCCAGGATAGTCTTCGGTCCGAACGGCAGCCTCTATGGCACGACTAACGCCGGAGGCGGCAGCAGCACATGCACCAACCCCGTCGGCTGCGGCACGGTTTTCAATCTACAACCGACACCCACGCGCCCCCCAACACCGCTCACGCCGTGGATTGAGACCGTGCTGTATCGCTTTCAGGGAGGTCCTGACGGAGCCAATCCAGGGTATGGCGACCTCGTCTTTGACAACACCGGCGATATGTACGGCACTGTAAGCGCAGGAGGCACATACCTTCCCACGAACTGCCCCTTCGGTTGTGGAGGGGTTTTTGAGCTGACGCCTTCCGGTCGGAACTGGACAGAGAGCGTGATCTACGACTTTACCGGAGGGTCGGACGGAGCGTTTCCGCTTGACGGGATTGTCTCTGACCGCTCTGGCAACCTCGACCTCACCGCCTGGGAGGGTGGTATCAACAATGGCGGGACGGTTGTTCAGTTGACATCCTCCGGCAGCGGCTGGACCGAAACTACGATTCACCAGTTCACGGCAGCCAGCGATGGATCTTTGCCCTGGTCCGGCGTCATCCTTGACAGCTCGGGCAACCTCTATGGCGCCACCAGCTCAAGCGGTGCGGACGGCGGGGGCACGGTGTTTGAGCTGACGCCTCCGGGCGGCAGTTGGACATACAGCGTGCTGCAAAACTTTCCTGGATCAGGCGCGGCGGGGCCGCTCCGGAACCTGGTGATGGATTCAGCCGGAAACCTTTATGGCACGACGGCCATCGCTGGAGCTTATTCCTACGGCGCGGTTTTCAAGCTGACCCACTCCGGCAGCAGTTGGACCTATACCTCGCTGCACGACTTCACCGGTGGCAGCGACGGAGCCAATCCGTACTGCAATCTGGTATTTGACAGCATCGGTAATATCTACGGGACGGCCAGCGCCGGAGGAGCGGATGGTCACGGCGTTGTATTTGAGATCACGCCGTAAGGCAGTCGCCAGTGGTCTATCGGTTGCTCGTCCGTTGTGCCATCAGCCTTTTCGCTGCTGAAATCTAAAATCCCACCCAAGGATCGTCGCTTGGGTGGGATCTCTTCGTTCGGCGCAGCTATTTCACGACCTTGGGTCCAAGCGTAATGAGCAGAGCGTGCGGACCTACGTTGCCGCCGACTGCGGTCACAAACGTCTGATCGTAATAGGCAGCCGCATTGCCGTTGTTGTCGACCACCAGCGGCCGCCAGTGATACGTGGTATGCGGCGCCAGCCCGCTGATCGTGATCGTAGTGCTGTAAATATTAGGCGCGCCGATCGGATCGTACTGGTTCGTGGTGTTGTTATTCTTCACCGCTGCCACGGCGTTCGAGTGGTTCGTGTAGTCGGCCGCCAGCATCGCCTGAAAACCGAAATCCGGGAACGGCGACATGCAAAACGGCGGTGCTGGATCATTCAGGTTGCACGATCCAGGAGTCGCGGTGCCGAAGTAAATGGTGCTGGTCGCCGGCTTGAAGGTATTGAAAGTGAAGGTCACCGTAGTTCCGTTGACCACCGGCGACGGGATCGCAGGATTGACCGACGGATGCGGCCAGCCCTGGCTTTGCGCCGGAGTCCAGGTCATCTGCACCGGAGTTGTCCAGTCCGTCCAAGGCGCATTACAGGGACTGGTATGGTTCTCGCAAGGATTCGCCTCGGCGAGCACCGTGGGCACGGCAGGCGAGGAGCCGTCCGGATTCTCGCCGGTCCTCCATCGCACATAGTCGAAGCTCCACTTGTAGATCTGATTAAACTCCTTGACCGACCACGTCCAGCCGCCGCCACCGGCTTCGTTGCTGCCGCCGGCGTCATCCCAAACGTGGTTAAACAGGTCGTCGCCTTCGCTTAGGTATTGGTTGTTGCCCGTCTTGCTCCAGTACCACGCGTACGCGGGAGCGACCAAATCATTGAGCTCGGTCGCATCGTACAGCGTCCCTCCTACCAGCGTAGGACTCCACGGCAACTCATACGGCTGGTAGGCTAGGACATGGTTAGCTGCGATGTACTGGGTTGAGGACAGCCAATCCAGCGTTTTCTTGATTTCGAGCGGGATTCGCGCATCCGGCACATGGCCCTCAGCCGCATCCAACTCGTAGTAATTGATCAGGGTCTCCATCACGAGTCCGACGATGAAGGGATGGGTGTCGTATTCCTGCTGATTGGGATTGGAGAGGTTCAAGTTGTAGCTCTGGTCCAGGACTCCCAACAACACATCCACGGTTCGCGGCAGAAACGCCGTATTGCGAGGAGCGCCGTCGATCTCGGCTGCCAGGCGATCGTCCAGCATGTAGGTTACGGTTCGGGCCGTTTCCACATAAGCCGAATTGGCGTAGTAAGTGTCCCAGACCGGATTGGCGGCCAGGAAGTTCACTGCCGACAACATCGTCGCATCGCCCGTACGCAGATGGTTCATGGCCATGCCGTAAGCAAACTGATTCGGCTCCTGCACAAAGCTGGCCTGGCTGGCGATTACCATGTCCTTGTAGGGCTCCATCGCCAGCTCGGCACAGCGCTTCCAGTGATCGCGCTGCGAGACATTCAGATACCCGGGCATTCCATCAACGTTGTAGTCGTAATCGGCAATCTGCTGATAGACGCGGCCGCCGTCATAATTCCACGCCTCAAAATAAATCGAGGACGGCAGGTCGAAGTAGCCTACGAAGTTTCCGTTGTCCAGACTCCACCACGGGTCGGTGTCGGTGTTATTGGTACACCAGTACTCGGCGGAAGCCGCCGGAGAATTCGGGTCCACCATGTTGCTCTGCCAGGTTTCCAGACCAGCAATGGCAGGATAGGAAACCGGAGGCGTCACCGGAGCCGTTGCGGTGGGAAGGACCGTGAAGTTGTAGGTTGCACTGACCGGGTTGCCGTCGTTCTGTCCGTTATATACGCCCTGAAACTGGGCACTGAACTGATAATGTCCCGGTACGGCATGGGAGTTCACCCGCAGTCGCAAAGTCGTATTAATGCTGTAGAGAGTCCCGTTGTAACAGATGCCGTCCGTCCTGTAGTTGCCATCCCAGCCCGAGGGCGGAGGATTGGAAGAAGCGCTGAGATCGCAGAGATACTGCGCGGTGATACTGAAGTTGGTGACCTGGCGTCCGGTGTCCAGGTTGGTGATTACAGCGTTCTGCATCTGCACAATCGCGTCGGGTGTTCCACTGAGCAGGTCCGCTTGCAGGGCAATGTAAAGATCATTGCATTCCCGCGAGTTCTTGGCCGTGGGTGTGCACGCCGGGGTTTGCGAAGGATCGCCTTGATAGACGTTCTGCCCGCCGATGGGCCATAGCGCAAAGATGAGTGGGCCGTTGGGGTTGGTAGGCGAGGTTGGCAGATTGAAGGTCAGATACCTGCCGCCGCAGCCGGGAAACGGTGGCGAACCGCAGCCTGCCGTCGCCGGGCCGGGATAGGATGCCCAGGTCCCATTCGTCTGCTGCGAAGCGACGTAATATCCCCAAGTACCGTAATAGTTGTACGCTGCCAAATGGTCGACGGTGACCACGTGATTGGTGGTCACAGCGGAGTTATAGATCTGGCGGGTCGACTGGTTGTCGTTCCCGTTATAGTTGTTGGGGTTCTCGATCATTACATACGAAGTGCTGGGATGCGCTGTGGTCCAGCGGAACACGACGCTGACCCCGTTGACCGGGTCGATGGTCGAACTCACGGTGGCGGACACGGAACCGGGAGAAATTTCCCCAGGATTAACCGTAGCGAATAGCGCTGCTGACAGAAGAAGCGCCAGCACCGCACACCACCCGGAAACAATCAGCTTCCGGCAAAGGATATTAGCGCGTAATATAGCGATTCCAGAAACCATTGCATTCTCCTTCGCAAAAGGGGATTGAGCGGCTCCGGGGGAATTTGCGGAACAAAGGCACGCGGGTGCGATTTCAGCCCGTTCTAGATCCTTCTATGAATTGCTCCCACAAGGAGCAAATCGACCGAGCATCTGGCAGGCTTGAGCTTATTCTGAGTCCCGGCGGCAGAAAGTTCGTACCGAGGTAACCAATTTGGGATTACTTTATTCGTCCAAGATTCCGGTGGGGTTCCGGACTCAGGCGGGGCAGCAAGTGAATTTCACTGGAACCGATGTGCAATGAATTGCACATCAAGTGGATAAGGTCTTGCGCTTCCAAAAAAGATGTCTTATAAGTTATCTGTTATCAATTTGATAGAAATTGCATTATTTATCGAATCGGCTAAATAATTGCACATACATCAAAGTCTACCAACGCAATCATAAGGAGTGATTCGCCTGTGGCGCTTGCTGGCACCAAGACGACGACGCGTACAGCCCTGACCGAACCGGCACAAGAAGTCCTGCCGGGCGGAAAACCTTCCTCGAAACTGGCATCTTTTGGGCAGAACTTCTGGCAGACCGTGAAGCCTTTCGGCTGGCAAGGCCTGCTTCTCGTAGGCGTGCTGGCTCTCTTGTACGCTTCGGTTATCAAGCTGCTGATCTACGAGTGGTATATCCAGCCGGATTACTCGCATGGATTCCTGGTGCCCCCGCTTTCCGCTTTCCTGATCTGGCAACGGCGGGACAAGTTGCGTTTGATTCCGCGGCGGCCGTCGCCCTGGGGCATGGTCATCGTGGCGGGTTCGCTGGGGCTTTTGTTCCTGGGCAGTCTGGGCGCCGAATTGTCGCTGACCCGTGTGTCGCTGCTAGGGACAATCTGCGGATTGATCGTTTATTTTGCCGGATCAAAGTTTCTGCGGGCCATGGCATTCCCCATGGCGTTTCTGCTGTTCGCCATTCCCATACCCTTGGTGGTTTACAATTCCATCGTCTTTCCTCTTCAGTTCATTGCCTCGCGCTTCGCGACCAAAGTGCTGGAAATGCTAAACCTGTTTCCCGTCATGCGGGAGGGCAACTTGCTCGTGCTGCCCCACATGACCTTGGAGGTGGTGGAAGCCTGTAGCGGGATCCGCTCCCTCATGTCCTTGCTTGCGTTAGCGGCCGGTTATGGATATCTTGTTGAACGCAGTGTAACTGTGCGGTGTTTTCTGGTGATCGCGATGGTGCCGCTGGCCATTATCAGTAACGGCACCCGGGTCATGATTACGGCCCTCATGGCAAATTATCTTGGACCGAGGGCGGCGGAAGGATTTATGCACGAGTTTTCCGGTTGGGTGATTTTCGTGGTCGCCACCATTTTGTTCCTGCTCTTGCACAGCGCGATAACGCTGGTCCGCAAGAAGCTTGGTTGGCACGACAAGGCTGAGGGCACGCCGCTTGCTCCCACGGTGAGTCAATGAAGGCGGGGGTGCGGTATTGGGTCATGATTGCGGTGCTGTTGGGAGGCACAACCGGCCTGGCTTACCTTTCTCATGGTGAGTCCACTCCGCCCGCCAAGCCGCTTTCGCAGTTCCCCTCCCGGGTGGGGGAATACTCGAGGATAGTTGACTGGCCGATCGACAAAGCGATCCTGGATTACCTGCACGTGACCGACTATCTGAATCGGGGCTACTGGAAGCCCGGCATGAACCAGGACCTGATCGGGCTTTATATCGCGTATCTTCGCAGTCAGCGGACGGGCGCCACCATCCATTCGCCCAAGAACTGCCTGCCGGGCGCCGGCTGGAATCCCGTGCATGCCTCGATTTATCAGTTATCGCTGGACGATGGACACACGGTGCCCATCAATCTTTACATCCTGCGCAAGGGTTTGGACGAACAACTCGTGCTGTATTGGTACCAGTCGCACGGCCGCATCGTGGCCAGCGAGTACTGGGGCAAGTTCTATCTGGTGTACGACGCGCTACGTTTGAACCGCACTGATGCCGCGCTAGTCCGCATTACCATACCGGTCGAGTATGGAAATGAGGCGGCGGCGGAGCAGCAGGCGTTGGCGTTCGCGAAACAAGTTGCAATTGATGTTGATCAGGTCATCCCTCGGTAAACCCAGGAGAAGTCAATGCGGAACCGCTACAACGTCTCTGTCTTAATGGCCGTGCTGGCTGTCATCCTCGCCGGCTGCAGCCGTAATCCCGACGTCGCCAAGCGTAAGTACCTCGAGAGTGGCAATAAGTACATGGAGCAGCAGAAGTACGATGCCGCGGCGATTCAATACAAGAAAGCTATCCAGATCGATCCTAAGTTTGCCGAAGCCCATTATCAGCTCGCCCAGGTCGATCTAAAACTGGAAAAAAACCAGGACGCCTACAAGGAAATGAGCCAGGTGGTGGAACTCGATCCCAACCACCTCAAGGCCCGCGTTTCCCTGGGAGGAATGTATCTGGCCTCAGGCCACAACTTTTACGGCAACGCGGAAGAACAGGCGCGTTACATCATTGACCACGATCCCAACAACGCCGATGGCTATCTGTTGCTGGGCAATGTGCTGTTGGCCGAGAAGCATCTGGACGACGCTCTCAGCAACTTCAGCAAGGCGATCGCTCTCAAGCCCAACGATCCCAGTGCCTACCTCAACCGCGGCGCCGCCTATGTCTTCCTGAAGCAGGATGAGGCGGCGGAGAAGGACTTCCGCAAGGTCATCCTGATCGATCCCCACATGCTCCCGGCCTATACCAATCTGGCTGGCTTCTACCTGTACATTAAAGATCCCAAGCAGGCGGAAGAAGTGTACCGTCAGGCGATCCGCAATAACCCCGATTCCCCGGTCCCCTATCTTCGCCTGGCCGGTCTGCTGCTCAAGGAAGGCCACAAGGAGGATGGCGAAGCGGTGGTCGACCAGTTACGCCAAACCAAGCCCAGCTCCACCGACGTGGCTTCCGCCATTGGCGATTACTACCTCGCCGCCCGCGATGCTGACGCTGCCTTGAAGGAATACCAGCGCGGGCTGAACTTCGATCCCAAGAACCAGCAGCTCCAGGTCCGGGTGCTGGAGACCATGATCAATATGGGCAAGCTCGATGACGCCCAGAAGATGGTCGATCGCCTGCTCAAAGACGATCCCGGAGACGTTACCGCGCGCCTCACCAATGGCCGTTTGCTGGCCATTAAGGGCAACACCAGCGAAGCCACCACGGTGCTCCGGCAAGTGGTGAAGGATGCTCCCGAAAGCCCGCAGGCCCACTTCGCTTTGGGTCAGGTGCTGCGGCAGACCAGGGACATGGCGGGCGCCAAGACCGAGTTGCAGGAAGCCAACCGCATCCAGCCCAACAGCCCCATGATCTTGCAGGCCCTCGCCGAAGTTTATCGCGACAGCCGCGACTTCGATACCGCCACCGAGTACGCGGCCCGGTTGCAGAAGCTGAATGAAAACAATCCCATGGCGCATTACGTCAACGCCACCATCTTGCTGGGAGCGAAGAATTACGATAAGGCGCTGGAAGAGTTGCAGGAAGCCCAAAAGAGCGTGCCCGGCGATCCTATTCTGTACGTCAATATGGCCTTTGCCTATGCCGGACAGAAGAAGTATGCGGAGGCGGAGCGAATGTACCAGACCGCTCTGCATATGAGTCCAGGTTACGACGGCGCCATGGCCAACTACATTGCCATGATGTTCTCCATCAATGAACCTGCCAAAGCGCTGGCTTTGGCCGAGCAATATGCCACCGCCAACCCCAGAAAGACGGCTGCCCTCTTTATCTACGCCTCCGCTTTGGCGACAACCCGAAAGTATGACCAGGCCCTCGCCGAGTACCAAAAAGCCCTGCAGCTCGATCCCAAGTCTTCCGCAGGCTACATGCACATAGGCCAAATCTATCTGGTCACGGGAAAGTATGATGCGGCCCTGGATGTCTTTCAAAAGGCGCTCGCCCTGCAACCCACTTCCACTTTTATCAACAACGCCCTCGGCAGCGTTTATCTGCAAAAGGGCGATTTGAAATCAGCGGGTAAGTACTATCAGACCTCCCTCTCGGAGAATGCCCACGATCCCGTGGCCGCCAACAACCTGGCTTGGGTGTACGCGGAGCAAGGCGAGAACCTCGATATGGCCCTCAGTCTGGCCACCCAGGCCAAGCAGGTTGCGCCGGAAATGATGTCGGTGAATGACACCCTTGCCTGGATCCAATACAAGAAAGGCAATTACCGGGTCTCGGTTTCGCTGGCGGAAGATGCCGTGAAGAGCTCTCCGCAAAATCCAGGCTTCCACTACCACCTCGGAATGGCATTGAGCGGAGCGGGAGAAAAGGACCGGGCGCGAACCGAGCTCCAGAAGGCCTTGCAGTTGAAACTGGGAGGTCAAGACGCACAAGACGCCCAGAAGACCCTTGCATCGTTGCAGTAGCTTTCCAGTGCGACGTTGCGCCCAGACTCGCGGCCTGACAACCCTCCGTCAGGCCGCTTTTCTTATCTCCCGACGAATCCCCGAGGCTCCTACGGTTCGTGAAGCGGCTTGGTGCCTGAAATCGCCCGTGGTACCCCCAACAATCTAAGATATTTAGTATCAATAATATTGCCTGCAAAATATTGATGCACAATGACTTCCACGTCAGAACAAACAGCTTGTTTTCAATACCTTGCGGATACGGCCCGCAAAATATTCATTCCATTC
Organism: Candidatus Korobacteraceae bacterium; assembly: GCA_049519235.1. Taxonomy (GTDB): domain Bacteria; phylum Acidobacteriota; class Terriglobia; order Terriglobales; family Acidobacteriaceae; genus Bog-257. Next base: position 18,580 of record JBEKQY010000008.1, read on the forward strand.
GATTTATTGTAGAATATTCATCGCGCGAGGCTTACACCTGTTTCCGGATTGCTATATCCGCGAGACTCGGGTAGAACGGCGCTTCAGAGGCTGTTACAAAACTCAGTTCCAGGTTGCACTAGTGGAACAAACCGCGCGAAAAACGAGTGCCGAAGGCACGGCATAACGTAGCCCAGGACGCTGCCGAAGGCGGAGTGCTGGGTGAAGTGGGAAATTTTATCCGAACCCCGTATCCTGGGCCCCCGACAAGCGCCAGGTTTTTGCCCTTGTTGGGGTGGAGGAGGGACGGCACATGTTTCGTAACAGCCTCTTCAGCGCCGCGTAAAGCAGTTCTCTCTCGTGAGGCGTTCCGCCCGCTGCGCCGCAGTGGGCGGAAAGCTTGGACTTTGGGGCGTAGCCCGGATCCGGACCTGAAGAGCCTGCCCTGAGCCTGCCGAAGGGTCCGCTCTACCCGGATACTCTTACGCTGAAGCTGCTTAGTGGCAGGATTTTCCTGCCTCCTGTTCTCACGACGCGGCGAAGTGGCAGTGCCGCATCCCTCTCAGTCTCACTGGTTTTCAAAGACCCTTCCGCCGCCCATTTTTCCGGGCGCTGGAGGCACTATACAGTTTCGGAGTTAGTGTAGACCGGGTAGAGCCAGCCTTCAGGCTGGCGTCCAGGCAATTCGCTTTTATAAGGCCCAAGCGGTTCGGTTGTCCGCGGCGAGACGCGGCGCTAAAGAGGCTGTTACGAAACTCGATGTCAGTGTGAAGCGGTGGAACAAATGATCGCTAAGAGCATCTAAACGAGTGTTGAACTGGGAAACAATGGCCGATATAGCAATCAATCCGAATGATAAGTGGAACGGATCGACATTCAGTCGGAGCGTTTCATGAGTTTCGTAACAGCCTCTAAAGCGCCGCTCTACCCGTGCCGGACTACACTAACTGTGAAACTGCTCTAAGCCCCACCCTCTCAGCCTAGCGCAACCCTCACTGCTGTCAAGTTGCGAAAGTACATGTACCCCAAGGCGCCGAACATCCCCGGCAAAATCGATTTTGAGCGATTCGAGAACGCAGCCGGCCAAGTGCTCAGCATGCCGCAGGAGGAAGTGCTCAGCTAGGAAGCGCGGAAGAAGAAAACGCGGGAACGCAGGCGGCGACGCAAGAATCGCCTCGATCACTTGCGCAATGGCGACATTGCGTCAGTTACTTGCTCGCCCTCAGTCCCGGAGACAGGCGGCTGAAAAATTGCGCCTAATAAAACCTCTGTTATTAAGCTCCTGCGCCGTAATGTGAAATTAAGTTGACTGGCCCGCAAGAGAGCGCAATAGTTACTTCGCGCGAGATGGTAAGAGCTACCGCTGGCTCGGAAGTCCACGTACGTTTCGGTAGGAGGGAGGATCGCGATGGCAGGCTCAAAGCAAGACGCAACTTCGATTTTCGAAACCAACTTATGGACGGGAACAATTGCGCTCGTCCAGATGGTCATATTCGCGACCTTTATCATCGTCGCCCCGGCGGCGCAGGCGCAGACCCTGACCGTGCTGCACAATTTCACCGGCGGCGGCGACGGCAATGGCCCTTACGCGGGTATCACCTTCGATCAGCAGGGCCGGATCTACGGTACGACCGCCTATGGCGGTAGCCATCAAGACGGCGTGGTCTATCGTCTCGTTCATGAAGGCGAAGGATGGGTCCTGTCGCCAATCTACAGCTTTGGCTCACAGGGACGACAGGATGGAAGCCAGCCTTACGCCAGGGTGGTTTTTGGCCCGGATGGCCTGCTTTACGGAACAACCGACCTGGGCGGCGCTTACGGCTATGGGACCGTTTTCAGCCTGCAACCTCCGGCAACCGCCTGTAAGGCCTTCCTCTGCCCCTGGCTCGAAACCGTGATCTACAGCTTCACCTTTGACTCGGGTGTATATCCGGGGTACGGGGATCTGGTCTTCGACCAGGCCGGCAACATCTACGGCACCGCTTTCAACGGCGGTTCGGGCGGTGGCGTTGTTTTCAAGCTGACTCGATCCGGCAGCGGCTGGACAGAAAGCGTGCTGTGGAACTTCACCGGTGGAAATGACGGCTTCCTTCCTCTTGGCGGCGTCATCTTCGACAACGCCGGCAATCTCTATGGCACCACGAGTGACGGCGGCAGCGGCGACGCTGGGACCGTATATGAACTTTCCCAACGCAATCGGGATGGAGCGAGACGACGCTTTATTCGTTTGCCGGCCTCCACAACGGCGCTGGAGCTGGCAGTCTCATCTGGGACGCGCATGTCAACCTCTTCGGGATTACGGGTGGTGGTTTTGATGAAGGCTACAGCGCCCCCTATGAGCTCACGCCGCAGAACGGCAGTTGGTCCTTCACCGCGTTGCAAGACTTCGGGTTTGAGGACCTCGCGCCTGTTGCTTCGCCAACCTTCGACTCACAGGGCAATCTCTACGGACCACTGCCTGACGGCGGCAGCAGCGGGCTCGGCGAGATTTTCAAGCTGACGCCGTCGGGCAATCAGTGGCTCTATAGCCCGTTCTACCAGTTCGATAGTTGCCATGACGGGAACGAATGCTATCCGCTCGGCGCCGTGACCTTTGACGCCAACGGAAACATGTACGGCACCGCGTCGGCAGGAGGCGCCGGCGGTTATGGCGCGGTGTGGGAGATCACGCCGTAAAGAAGTGGCCAGTGGCTGGTTGCCAGTGGTCAGTTGCAGAAGGCAATTAAGAGAACTATCCCACAATGTGGGATGTTGGGATGGGACGCATTTGACCGCGAATACTCATTCGCAAAGGAGAATTGTCATGACGCGCGCAGAGGAAGATCGGAGTTCGGGATTTGCTCGGCTGGCAGGAATCGCCGGGCTTTTGATCCTGCTGGTGGCGGCGACCGCGGCGCAGGCGCAGACGTTAACCGTTCTGCACGCTTTCACCGGGGGCGCGGATGGAGCCAATCCCGCGGCCGGGCTGACCATGGATAGCGGCGGCCGGCTCTATGGCACAGCCGAGGCCGGAGCCGAGGGTTTCGGAACCGTCTTCAAGATCGCACGGTCGGGTTCAAGCTGGACCTTCGCTCCCTTGTACGTATTCACCGGTGGCACGGATGGAGGCTCTCCCGCAGCCGCGGTGACCTTCGGACCCGATGGCGTCATCTATGGGACGGCCCAATATGGCGGCAACCTCAGCGCCTGCCATGAGCCTTTTTGGACCGGCTGCGGCGTGGTGTTTGAGCTTCGGCCCTCAAGTACACCTCCCCGCACGGTCTTCGGCGCCTGGAATGAAACCGTGATTTTCCAGTTCAATTTCACCGACGGCGCGCTTCCCGCCAGCGAGGTCCTCTTTGATGCAGCCGGCAACCTGTACGGCACAACTATTGGCGGCGGATCTGTAGAGGATGGCCGTCAGCCCGGCTCAGGCGAAGATTGCGACTATCACTGCGGCGTGGTCTATGAACTCAGCAAGGTGAACGGAAGCTGGGACCAGACCGCGGTGTATCTGTTTACCGAGGATAGCGGCTCAAACCCCTACGCCGGGTTGGTGTTCGACCATCAGGGGAATCTGTACGGAGCTGCTTCATTTACCGGGCCGGCCGGTTATGGCAGCATTTTCGAGCTGACGCCTTCGGGAAGCGGTTTTGGCGAGCGATTGGTACATGCTTTCAGCTCCGGGGACGGCGGGCCAGTCTACAGCACCCTGGTTATGGATGCTGCCGGCAATCTGTACGGGGCAAATCCGGGTTCGCAGAACCGCTATGACGGCACCGTGTTCTCCATCAGCAGCAGCCACGGGTTCTCTACGATTTACACCTTCGGAGAAGGACAGGGGCCGTATGGCGGCCTGACCATGGCTGCGGCCGGCAATCTCTATGGCACGACTCCGGTGGGAGGCGCGAATAACTTCGGATCCGTGTTCAAGCTCACCCCCAGCAACGGCGGGTGGATCTACTCAACAATTCACGACTTTGTGTCGACGGATGGATGCCAGTCGACTGCCAGGGTCCTGCTGGACGCAAGTGGGAATCTTTACGGAACCTCATCGAATTGCGGGGCCAACGGTTATGGCACAGTTTGGGAGATCACGCCGTAAGCAGTGGCCTGTTGTCAGTTTGTCAGACACGCGCCAGATTGCGTGTCCCACAACGTGGGATGTTGGGACCGGATGCATTTGACCGCGAATACTTATTCGCAAAGGAGAATTGTTATGACGCGCTCAGAGCAACATCGGAGTTTAGTAAAGGTCGGGCTGGCGATGGCGGCCGGTCTTCTCATCCTGCTGGTGGCGGGTATGGCCGCCCAGGCGCAAAGCTACTCCGTGCTTACTAACTTCACCGGTACCAACGGCAACAACCCGCTGTATGTGACCTTGGACGAAGCCGGGAACCTTTACGGGACCACCTACTACGGCGGAAGATACGGGAGTTCCGGACCGGGCACGGTTTTCAAGCTGACCCGCCGTGGTTCTAGCTGGACACTCACGTCGCTGTACGATTTCGCCGGCCAAGCCGACGGCGGAAAGCCCTACGGCGGAGTTGTTTTCGGCCCGGATGGTGCCCTCTACGGTACCGCCTCGAGCGGCGGTCTCTACGGCCATGGAGTGGTTTATAAGCTTCAGCCCCCGCCTTCAAGGTGCGCAACCGTGTTTTGTTATTGGACGGAGACGGTTTTGTACAACTTCACCGACTTGAGCGACGGATCAGCTCCCCAAGGCAATCTGACTTTCGATCAGGCGGGCAACATCTACGGCACGGCGCTATACGGAGGTTACGGGGGCGCTGGCGTGGCGTATAAACTATCGCCGTCCCAAGGGCAGTGGAACCTGACTGTTCTTCACAGCTTCACGAACGGGTCCGATGGCGGAACCCCGTTGGACGGCGTGATCTTTGATCAAGCCGGCAACCTGTACGGAACCAGCGAAGGCGGCATCTACTACAACCTGGGTGTGGTGTATGAGCTGACCCCCGGCTCTTCCGGCTGGACGGAAACTGTTCTGCATAACTTTGCCGGAGGGAATGACGGCGAATATCCCGCCGGGCTGGCCATGGATAGTCATGGCAACATCTACGGGATTACCGGAGGTGCGGGCGACCCCAATTGGGGAACTGTCTTCGAGTTGCAAGCGACGGGCAACGGATTTAGCTACAGCGTCCTGTATGCCTTCCCGCCGCAACTAGGGGGAGAGCCCGGCTTCACCAACGTGCCCGTCCTGGATAGCGCGGGAAACCTGTACAGCGCCCTTACGTTCGGGCCGGGGCTCGCCTTCGAACTCTCGCCCTCGGACGGCGGTTGGAACTTCACCACCTTACACACGTTCGACGGGCAAGATGGCAAGTATCCTGGCGGCGGCATGGCACTTGACGCCGAGGGAAACCTCTACGGCACGGCGGAAAGTGGCGGCACAGGCAATTTCGGCGTGGTTTGGGAGGTCGCGCCGTAACATTTCACCTTTTGCAAATAGCTGCCGCAAGAGGCGACGCAAGAATCGCTGAGACGTCGATCGCTTGCGCAACGGGAATTTCTCGACAGGTATCTTGACGTTTGGGGTCGAGCGGCAATCGATTCGTGAGTTATAAGATTTGACAAAAAAGTCACACACCGTTGACAAACTCGCCGACGCCCTGGCTTAGCTTCCAATCTCGCCCGCTGGTTCCCACAAGACATGTTTCCCCGGCGTAGAGCACGCGCGAACCGAAGGCGATTTCGAATCGACAAATGAGGAGAACTTCCATGAAACCTTTCGCTGACAAGAAACGGTGTTCGCCATTAGCGGGCGCGCTCGCACGACTTGGCCTCAATCCCATCCGGCGGCTTGCTGTTCTCGCGGCCGTTGCCGTCATCGTCTCGTCGACTTTTGCCTTGGCCCAGGCCGGCAGTCTCGATCCGACCTTCGGCACAGGAGGAATCTTTACCACCAACTACACCCAATACGATGCGGCAATGGACACCGCCGTTGCGATTCAGAGTGACGGCAAGATCGTACTTGGTGGAACTGTACCGAACAGCCAGGGGCAGGCCGCCGCGCTACTGCGACTCAACACGAATGGAACCCTCGACTCCAGCTTCGGCACCGGCGGCATCGTCACCAGCGACTTTGGCATCACCGACGGCGCCTTTGTCTATGCCATTACCATCCAGCCCAACGGACAAATTGTGGCGGCGGCGGGAGGAGGAATCTTATCCGAAGGATCGGTGGGCCGCTTCAACACCGACGGCAGTGTCGATACCACCTTTGGTAGTGGCGGGTTTGCTGTCTCGGAATCCCTCTTCTCTCAGGAAGGCTTCTTAAACAACGCTCTCGCTCTCCAGGCCGACGGCAAGATTCTGGTGACCAGTGCCGGTCTCATCGGGCGCTATACCAGCTCGGGCCAGTTGGATACAACCTTCGGCAACGCCGGCATTGCTCCTTTGAGCGGTGCAAGTGCAACCGCCATCGCATTGCAATCGGATGGCAAGATCCTGGTCACCACAGGTACAGGTGCGCCGACAGCACTCCCCACTGAACAAAACTTGCCCGGCCAGCAAGCAGGTACAATCACTCGCTACAACACGGACGGCAGCCTGGATACCAACTTCGGCGTCTCCGGACAATCGGCGTGCGTGGCATCAGCCGCCGCCATGGCGATTCAAAGCAATGGCAAAATCGTTGTCGCCGGCACCATTCCCAGCGCGCTCCTGACCACCACGAGCGGTGGCAGAATCGTCATCAACAACCAGACGGGATTCGGAGTGGTTCGCTACAACTCCAATGGAAGCGTCGACACCACCTTCAATCCTGGGGGTGGGATCGGTAGCGGCGGTGGCATCATCACCGGGTTTGGAAGCTCGTTCCCCGCGGGCTCCGCCTTCGCGCTGGCGATTCAATCCAATGGCGAAATTGTGGTGGCCGGACAGGCGGGAGTTGGCAATCAACATTTCACCTCGTCGTCGTTCGTATTGGCACGTTACACGACCAACGGGCTACTGGACACCAGCTTTGGAAACAACGGCACCGTGATCACGACTTTGAGTCAGGCCCCAATCTCTTTCGTGAGCGCACTGGTTCTGCAGAGCGACGGTAAGATTGTTGCCGCTGGGAACACTTCCAGCGACGTAGGAGAAGGGTTTGTCTTGGATAACTTCGCCGTTGCGCGCTATCTGGCGCAGTAATCGCGTTTGTCTGTCCGGTCAAAGCTTGCACCTCCGGCGGGAGCCGGAGGTTTTCCATTTCTGTAACAAGCGCATTTCAACCCGCCCGGCTCTCATGTGACTCTCTCTTGGCGGAATTCGTCACCCGTTGGAAGGCCAGCGCCCTTTCTGAGCGCGCCTCCGCCCACGCCACTTTAACGATCCGTGTGATGTTCTCGGCCCTCTTGACTTCACCTGGGCTCTGCGGCTAAACTAACTAACTAGTTAATTAAATGAAGGCCAAGGTCAAAGTCCGCGCAGCTCAACGCGGCAGCCGCCGCCAGCCCGAACGCAGCCGCCATGCCATCCTCCAGGCGGCCCTGGTGGAGTTTGCCCAGGAGGGCCTGGCAGGCGCTCGCATGGACGCCATCGCCGAAGCCGCCGGCGTCAACAAGGCGCTGCTTTATTACTATTTTCGCGACAAAGAAAGCCTCTACGGCGCGGTCCTGGACCGCTTCTTCGCTCGGTTGCTGGAGCGCGTGATGGCAGTCTGCGACCGGCCAGGAACGGCTGGCGAACGCTTTCTGTCCTATGCCAGGGCCCATTTCGATTCCATCGCCGAGTCTCCTTACTACGCTCGCATCTTCATGGGCGAACTGATGAGCGCCAGCCGCGGCGGATCGCCGCATCTCGACCGGATCTTTCCCCGATACATGCAGCCCATCGCGGTGCGCGTAATAGGCCTGGTGCAGGAGGGCGTGAACAATGGCGAGTTCCGTCCGGTTCACCCCAACCAGTTTCTACCCTCCACCATCGGCGCAATCGTCCATTATTTCCTGACCGCGCCGCTGCGGCAGAAATTCATGCCCGAGGATTTCCCGTCGACAGAGCAGTCGATTCGCGCGCGTCGCGCCGCCGTGCTCGACTTCATCGCCGCTGCCTTATTCACGAATCGGGATGCAGGCATCAGGCTGGCCGCCAATCTCGCGACGCAGGATCTGAACAGTTTGTGTGAGAAGCCGGTGCGTCTTTCGGCAAAAGGTGATGACCTACAAAACAGCAACCCCGAAGGGGTGACACAGCTTAGCCCAGCACCCTTCGACGACGCTCAGGGCAGGCTGCGCCGGAGGCGAAGTGCTGGGTGGGCGCGCAATTTCGGAGGGAGTCCCGTAGGGGCGGCACAATCGTCGGACAGAACCAGGAAAAAGTCGGTGAAACGGCGGCAATCGCAACCTTCGGTCCACGGTAAGAGAGGCAGGCACAAGTGAAACCGAACAAGTTCTTCGTATTCTTACTCGTTCTCTTGGCTGTCGCAGCCGGCTATTACTTTTATTCCACCGACCGCACCAGCGACACCGTGCTCATTGGGATTGTGGACGCCAACCAGGTGATCGCCAGCTCCAAGGTCATGGGCCGCATTGAGAAGTTGTACGTAGACGAGGGATCGAAAGTAAAAGCCGGTGATCTCATCGCCGAAATCGATTCCGCCGAACTGGTAGCGGAGAAAAATGCCGCCCAAGCGATGATCAACGACTACAACTCGCAGGTGTCTTCGCTGCGCGCCACAGAAGCGCAAACCTTCGGCGAGACCAACAGCGGCGTGGTCAATGCGCAGGCTCATCTGGCGGCCGCGAAAGCGTCGCTGGCGCAGTCGAAGGCCGACCTGGTCCGCATCCAGAGCGACTCCGAGCGCATGATCGAGCTGGCGAAAGCGGGAGTGGAATCGGACCAGGACCGCGTGCGCGCGGAGGAACAGCTTAAGGCGCAGCAAGCTGTAGTCGAAAGCGCACAGAAAAACGTGGACGCAGCCAAGGCCGATCTCAACACCGCCAACGCGCGACTCCATCAGCAGCGCGCCGCAGCCAGCAATGTCGCCGCGAATGAGGCGCAAGTCGCCAACGCACGCGCCCAACTCGCCGAAGCTGACACCCGGCTGGGCTATACCAAGATTTACGCGCCGGTGACCGGGACTGTCTCCGTCCGCGCCACGCGCCAAGGGGAAGTGGTGAATCCGGGCGAGCCCATCGTAACCATCATCGATTTCGGCGACACCTGGGTGCGCGCCGAAGCTCCGGAGACGGAAGCGCGCTTCATCGCCGATGGCGACAAACTCAAAGTACGATTGCCTGCCGGCCAACCCATCGAAGGCACCGTGATCTTCAAGGCCGTCGAGGGCGACTACGCCACCCAACGCGATGTCAGCCGCCGCAAGCGCGACATCAAGACCATCGGGCTCAAGCTCAAGGTCGACAACCCTGACGGAGCCCTGGTTCCCGGCATGACCGCCGAAGTCCTGCTGCCGAAAGCTCTGACCAAAGATCTGGCGAAAGGCCAGCCATGAGCTGGTGAATAAGCAGTTGGAAGAAATGTGCGTTGTAACAGGGAACGAATCGATATTTGGGCAAACGCTTTGTAACAGGGAACGAATCGATATTTGGGCAGCACGCGTTGTAACAGGGCACGACTTCAGTCGTGCCGAACACGCGCCCTTATAGATTCCGAGCCGGCTTTAGGCGGCGGCACCACCGGAGTGTGAAATGAGCTGGTTTAAACGCACAACGACTCTGACCGCCGGCAGTTGCCCCGAGCCCCCCGATGGCGATGCCATCGTCGTCGATCACATCACCAAGAAGTACGGCGACTTCACTGCGGTGGACGACATCTCGTTCACGGTGCATCAAGGCGAGATCTTTGGCCTGCTGGGACCGAACGGTGCGGGCAAGTCCACCCTGATTCGCATGATGACGACGCTGCTTCCCATCACCAGCGGCCGCGCGCTCATCAACGGCTTTGACGTTGCCAAGCAGGCCGACGCCGCGCGCCACTGTATGGGCGTTATTCCGCAAGCGCTGACCAGCGACATCGACCTCACCGTCGAAGAGAACCTGAGCATCTATGCCAAGCTCTACGGCGTTCCCGCCGAGGACCGCAAGCGCAATATCGACGACCTGCTGAGGACGGTCGATCTGGACAAGTGGCGCAATGCGCAAACCAAGACGCTCTCCGGCGGCATGAGACGGCGTCTGGAAATCGCGCGCGGCCTGGTGCACAGTCCCAAGATCTTCTTCCTCGATGAACCGACGACCGGACTTGATCCCGTGTCCCGCGTCGCCGTCTGGGAGATGCTGACCAAGATCAAGAACAGTCGCGCCTTGACCATCCTCATCACTACCCACTACATGGACGAAGCCGATCGTCTTTGCGACCGTGTCGCCATCGTCGACCACGGCAAGCTGGTGGCGCTCGATTCGCCCCTCGCACTGAAAGCCAGCGTGCCGGGGACCAACGTTATTGAAGCGCAATTCCTCAACGCGCCCGCCGGTTGGCAGCAGGAACTGGAGAAGCTGGATGACGTCGAGTCAGTGCAGCCGGAGGCGGCGCACATGTACCGCATCCTTACCTCGAACGGATCGCAGACCACGACCGAGCTGGTCGAACTTGCCGTTCGATCCAAGGTTCAGGTGAAGTCGCTGTCAGTACAGAACACAACCTTGGACGATGTCTTCGTCCACTTCACGGGACGGCAACTGCGCGACGAGCAGGTCAAGGCCTATGCCTTCGTCATGCCCGACCGTCCGGGGATGAGGCCATGAATCGAATGTGGGCCATTGTCGAGCGCGAGCTGCGCAAGTTCTTCCGCTCTCCTGCGTTGATGCTGGTGGCCATGGTCTTCCCGCTGGTGCAGCTCATCGTGCTGGGCAACGCCTTTGGCGGCAAGATCAAGAACGCGAGCCTCGGCGTGGTCGATCAGGACCATGGCACGCAAGCGGTGAAGGTCCGCGAAGCCCTGGCCGCGGTCCAATCCAACGCGCACACATTTTCTCCTATCCCCTATGACAGCGATAAACAGGCGATGGAGGATGTTCGCACCGGCAAACTGGACGGCGCTATCATCATCCCGCCGGAATATTCGCGCCGCGTCTATGAAGAGAACCATCCGCGCATCGCGCTCATTGTCGACAATACCGACAACATCATGAGCGCGACTCTGGAAGACGAATTTGGCAGCCTTGTCCAGGCGCTGAATAAGCCTGATGTCGAGCCCTCGCGCATATTGCAGCAGATCTCGCTCGATACGGTTGAGCTCTATCCCTACACCGAGTACATGAAATACCTGCTGCCTGGCTCCATCGCGCTGGCCATGTTCGTGTCGGTGATGATCGGCGGCGGCATGCTGTATATCGATGACAAAGCGCGCGGCGTGCACGAAGGCTATCTGGTGACACCGATCACCAAGTTCGAATTGGTGGCCGGCCTCAACATCGCCGGCGCCATCAAAGCCATCATGGCCGGCATCGTCATTACCGTGCTGGGGTCGCTGCTGTCGGGGCTGGGCAGCATCTTCACCTTGCAAAACCTTCTCTACGTGTTCCTGATGATCGTAGTCACTTCGCTGGCCTTCAACACCATGATGTTTCTGATGATGGTCCGCGTGGAAGACCCGCTGGTGCCGCGCGCCACCTTCGGCATCCTGAACACCCTGCTGTTTTTCCCCAGCGGCGCAATCTATCCCATCAAGGCGTTTCCGGCGTGGCTGCGCGCCATCGCCTATGTCGATCCTTTCACCTATGCCGTGCACGGCTTCAAGGCCCTGCTGCTGAAGGATGCAGGCTTCGTGGCAATCCGCGGCGATCTGACCTACCTGATCGTGTCGGCCGCCGTCATGATCACCATCGCGACCGCGCTGTTCAAGCGGACACTGTAGCCGGATTTGCACATGCGAGCACCGCGCCGCAGGGCGCAGAAGTAGTATTGACGCCTGTACGTACATACGGATACTCTCAAAGGGTGGTCGCATCATGTTCGAATGGGACGAGGGGAAGAACCGGACCAACGGCCTGAAGCATGGTGTCAGTTTCGAGACGGCCACGCTGGCATTTGAGGATCCTTACTCACTCACCCAGAAGGACGCGATATCCGAAGAAGAACGGTTCATTGCGCTAGGGGCGATTGGACCGGGGGCAATCTTGTTTGTGGCGCATGTGAGCTATGAGAGTGCAGACCACGAGGAAGTGATCCGCATCATTTCCGCTCGCGCTGCAACCGCTCACGAGAGGAAGAGCTATGAGGAAGCTTACAAAAGGGCAGCGACGCGAAATCGCGGCGGTGGCGGCGAAAAGAGACGCCGACATCGACCTGTCTGATATGCCGGAAGTCGTCGACTGGAGGGCCGCCGAGGTGGGCAAGTTTTATCGTCCGCCAAAACGGGTGGTAACTATGCGGCTGGACGCGGACGTGATCGAGTGGCTGAAGAGTTACGGCCCGGGGTATCAGACCAAGGCCAACTTCCTGCTGAGACATGCCATGCAAAGCACCCGGCAGCAATCCAACCCGACACGGCGCAGGGCATAAAAGGAACCGTTGCCCCTGGTTCCGGGATCAGCTTGAATAGCGAGCAACCCGGGGCACCGACTTTGGGCCGAACATCGGCAGGTGGCCCAAGCCTACGAACGGGGGTGCCCCATCCGAGCTTCGTTTGCTCGGGTGGGACTTTTCGTCTCGGGTCACACGAGCGCGAGGTTCATCCGGTTCGAGGTGGGCCTGTGCCGTCCCTGAAGGAACTCGGGTTTCCAATACAACCCTTGCCCTGCCAGACGCCTGAGGATTTATCCTAGTTCTTAGACATCGCGGGAAGGAACTCATCATGCAGGTACTGGAAAACTGGCATCCTCAGGGCGTGACCGTTTACATGGATGACAAACGATTCATCAATTGCATCCTCACCGAATGCAAGCTGGTGTACGGCGGAGGCGACGTCACCTGGGAGAACACCCAGTTCGTGAACTGCCAACTCACCTTCGACGGAGCCGCCCAACGCACCGTCGCCTATCTGCAAAACTTCGGCCTGATGCGCGCGCCCGACAAGCAATCCATGCCCACCATCCAGTCGAACTCGGGCATGAACTAAGGGAATTTCCTATATACTGTCCTTTTGCGTAGAGTGGGCCTTCAGGCTGGCGGACCCCGGATTGCAGCCCGCCCGTGTTCGCCATCACTTAAGCAAGTGATTTGCTGCACAGACAATGGGTCGAGCGGCGGCGCACCCTTGCTTTGCGGTAGCCAGACCGTCTGCTCCGTAGGCGTTAGTCGAGGCAATATACGATCTCCGAAGTCTTACCGACGACTTCAAGCCAGTTTGCGTTCGTGTCGCCGAACGTGAAGCGGCAACCTGCTATCCGGCTCCGAGATCGGCTTTCCTGCTCCCCGTTTCCATTCAGTCTTGCGGCAACGCCGCTCGACCGCTTACGCCGTAGCGGGCACCTGATTCCTCGCCCCACTTTTTCTTTTGGAGGTTCTGATGCACTTCGATACCGGTAATACCGGCTTCATGATTATCTGCACCAGCCTGGTCATGCTCATGACTCCTGGCCTGGCGTTCTTTTACGGCGGACTCGTCGGTCGCAAGAACGTCCTGGCCATCATGATCCAGAGCTTTGTCTCGATGGGCTGGACCACCGTCATTTGGTATCTCTACGGCTATTCGCTGTGCTTCAGCGGCGATTGGCACGGCATCATCGGCAATTTTCACAACGCCTGTCTTCGCGGCATCACCCTGAATACTCCGTCGCCCAATCCCACTATTCCGGCCATGGTATTTATTGCCTTTCAGATGATGTTTGCCATCATCACTCCGGCCCTGATCTCTGGTGCTTTCACCAACCGCGTCAGCTTCAAGGCCTACATGCTGTTCCTGACCGCCTGGTTGACCTTCGTTTACTTCCCCTTTGTCCACATGGTTTGGGGCGGAGGCTTTTTGCAGCAGTGGGGCGTGAAGGACTTCGCCGGCGGCATCGTCGTCCACAACATCGCTGGTTTCGCGGCGTTGGCTTCGGTCCTCTACGTCGGCAAGCGGCGTGTAATAGATCGCGGTCCCCACAGCATTCCGCTGGTTGCCCTGGGCACCGGACTGCTGTGGTTCGGATGGTATGGCTTTAACGCGGGCAGCCAAATGCGCGCGGACTCGGTTACCGCCACGGCGTTTCTCAATACCGATGTCGCGGCCTCATTCGCTGCCGTCGCGTGGCTGATGATGGCTTGGATCAACGAGAAGAAACCGAAGTTCCTCGGCCTGCTGACTGGAGCTGTCGCCGGACTCGCCACCATTACGCCGGCTGCCGGCTACGTCTCACCCACCACCGCGGTAATTATCGGCACCGTCGCCGGCGTGGTCTGCTACTACGCCGTCGAAATGAAGAACAAGCTGCACTGGGATGATGCTCTGGATGTTTGGGGCGTCCACGGTGTGGGCGGCGCTCTGGGCATTGTTATGCTCGGCATCTTCGCCAACAAAGCCTTCAATCCAGAGGGCCCCAATGGTCTGCTTTACGGCGATCCCACCTTCCTGGTGAAGCAAGTCGTTGCTGTTGTGTTCTCGTCCTTCTGGGCCTTCGGATTTACCTATGCCATGCTCCGCATCATCGACATGTTCACTCCCGTGAAGGTTGAAGCGATGGGCGAGGAGATCGGACTGGATGAGTCCATCCATGGCGAGCATGCCTATGAGACGCTGGAAGTGGAAGAGCTGTATAACGGCCATCGCAAGCTGGTATCAACCGAGCACAAGGAAGAAGAACCAGAACTGGTCGGCCCGAAAAAATAACCTGTACTGGGACTGCAACCAGCCCCCCGCCGGTTATTAGTAAGCATTGGATTGGCAGGGGCGATGATGGCATCGCCCGTGCTCCTCTCTATCCCAAAAAGCGCTCCCTGCAGAGGAGCGCTTTTGCATGCACGTGGCGCGCAGCTGCTCCTCGCTTATTACGTTCACGCACCCAGCTCTCTTTAGTGACATGACAGGAGAGCCGGACTATCGTTCGGCCGGGCCTTCATTGTAGAGCCACAGGGTGTACGTGCCGTAGAGGTCGACCACAGATATGTCCGTCGTGGTAGGGCACGCTGAACTTGGGTTCCATGGCGGACATGTCATGGTTATGTTGTAGGTTGTGGTACCGCTGGGGCTTGAGCCAGGTTCATAGTAGCTACCGTTGTATGCGTAGTCGAGATTGAATTGATCGGCCACGTAGTTGGTCAAATCCGCAAGACCTCCGTTGACTCCTGGTCTCTCTTCCACCCACTCGGCAGTATTGCCTAGGTAGGTCGTGCCGGATGGCGGATCAAATCCAATCGTCGTGTAGACTTGCGTGGAGCCGTTGAGAATGTAAGCGTGCCCGTGGGGAGCGGAAGTGGTGTACCAAACTTCCACCCCCATCAGGTCTCCCGGGGAGACGACCGGATAGCTTACCCGGACCTCACCATTGGGATACCATTCGTACCAGGCGGAATATAAAGTCGACTTGGAACCGCCTGAGCAATAGGCATCCGCCTCAGTACCAGCTTGCAGCACATCATTCGAGATAAATGCACCGTCGAAGCCTGCCCATTGCGAAGAGTAATCCCATCCCCCGTTGCAGACACCGAAGGCTTGCTGGGCGATCGGCACCTGGAACTGATTAACAATCTCTGAGTTATTGACCTTGAACGTGTTGTTGGCCGCGGTTATGGCAAAACCACTCCAGTTGTCGGTAGTCACGTTGGTCACACCGTTCAGGCTTACGCCCTGTTTCCAGTTCCTCGCGGGCCCGTTGAAGATCGCGGTCTGTTCCAGTTTCGGATTTGTAATCCGCGTGTGAGACGAGCTCATCATCTTTTGCCAATTGGCATAGGGCACAGCTTCGCTCGGACTGGGACGAGGCGGGAATCCGTATTGCGCTAGTTCGTCGTCGGAGGCGACGAGTGGATTGAAGCCCGCCGGTGGCGCAGGGTAGAAGACCGCGTCCACGTGGCTGCCTGGGATGACCTGATTGTCCTGCGCCGTCGCCGGCAAAGCAAACCACAGCGCCAGAACAAGAGTGACAACGATAGTACCCAGGTTGCGAGAACGGTTGCGGTTGTTGGCGATAAGCATATAGTCGTACTTCATATTGACCTCCTTTTGGTCATAGGTTGCAGCGGTGGCCCGAGCG
Source organism: Candidatus Korobacteraceae bacterium (assembly GCA_049519235.1). Taxonomy (GTDB): domain Bacteria; phylum Acidobacteriota; class Terriglobia; order Terriglobales; family Acidobacteriaceae; genus Bog-257. The sequence goes on from JBEKQY010000008.1 coordinate 34,620, forward strand.
GAAACATCGCCAAATGGACCGCGCCGGGGTTATGCTCGCGCGGGCAAGAGGAGAAATTCGCCCTCCTGTTTGTTCCAAGTCCAGAACGCCCAATAAAGGCACGCTTATGATGCCGCGGCGCCCACGGCCTTCCCGCAGTAGGGACAGCAGACGAAATCGCGCCGAATGCCGCGGCCGCAGCCCGCACAGCTCGGGGTGAGCGCGTAGCCGCACTTCGGACAATAGGCAAAATCCGGACCAACCGGCGCATTACATTGCGGGCAAGGCTCAAACATTGGCTTGCGCAGCAGAAAGTACGCAATGAAGCCGATGGGCTTGGGAATCAGAATCACCAGCAGGGTCCACAGCACGGCATTCATGCCGCGCCGTTTTGCATCGGCGTAGATGTAGCCGATCAGCGCAATGGTCGCGGCCAGCAGCAGGGCCGCCAGCACTCCCAGCAAGGTCCACCAGGGTTCCGGCGGCAGGTCCTTATGATGAGCCCAGTGCGGGATGAAGACCTGGAAGAGGAGCTCAACTGCTATGAGACCGATGGCCGCGGCCACCGTCCAGCCGAGAGGGATAATGCTCAGGTCCTGCTGGAATCTTGACTTACGCTGACTCATTGGTGGCCTCCTTCCTGGTGTTGTCTGAGAACGGTCATGGTCAGCGAGCGATCAATCACCGGATGCGACGCCGCCAGCATGGCAACCGCAATCACCACCGCGGGAAGCATCCAGGCGACGAAAACTCCCGGCTCGACAATCGACGCCGGCAAGGCCAGCCTCTGC
>JBEKQY010000009.1:0-34138 GCA_049519235.1 Candidatus Korobacteraceae bacterium
TTGCCGTTCGGCTATGGCCGCCGCAATGACGTATGGCAGCGAGTGGTCGGCAGTTTCCTTGCTGCGCGGATCGTACTTGCTGGGATCGCTCAGGATGTCTGAGCCGCGTGCCGTAGTGCGGATATGGACTCTGGCAATGTCGTGCGGTTTGAGGTCGTGGTCTTTCACCAGCGCCAGCACCGCCGAAATCGGCGTATGCGTCAGCGCTTCGGTGGGGAAAGCCTTCATCCCACATTGTGTGATACGCCAGGATTCGCCCAGCCCATCGATCAGCAGGTTCAGCTTCCACTCCGGGCCAAAGCAGACCACCAGCCCTTCTTTGCCGTCAATGACATGCTCCGGGCCGGTGTAACCTCTTTCCGCCAGCAATGCCGCCAACATCCCACTCTGTGTGGCCATGGGATCGACGGTGTTCTTCATCATCGTCAGCTTGCCCGCGGTGACCGCGCCCAGCGTGGCGCGCGCGCTGGCGCTAATGCCGATGGCATGCTGAATTTGCTCTGCACTAAGGCGCAACATGCGGCCAGCGACGATGGGCGAGACGAATGCCGTCAGTGTGGCATGATGCCAGCCACGTTCGCGGATGCCGGGAAAAGCTGCCTCGCAGAATCGCATCTCGAATTCATGGCCGAGCACCAGGCCGACGACCAGCTCCCGGCCATCGCTGCCAATGCGCTCGCAAGCCGCAATCGCGGCAGGAAAAATGTCGGAGGGATGCGAGGGGTCCTGCTTCCAGTAGATGTCGTTGTAATCCATGCAGCGGATCATCAGCGCATTAGCGAGCGACGCTGAGACGGGATCCATCTGCTTGCCGCTGCCGATCACCGTTGCCTTGCCCGGTCCGGCAATTTCATCGAGCACTTCCAGAGCGATCATCACGTCATGCTGCTGATATCCGCCCAGGGCGCAGCCCATGCTGTCCAGCAGGAAGCGCTTGGCCCGGTAGATAGCGTCGGCAGAAAGCTGGTCGAACCGCACGCCGGCGGCCCACGCTGACATTGTGGTAGTGATGGCAGGCTTGCTCGCGGTCTTGATCGGGGCTGTCGTGGTCGCCATAAGAATCGTCTCCGTCACTCCGCCAGGTTCTTGAACGGCAGGAACGCCATAAAATCGGCGTAGTGCACGATGTAGGCTTCGGTAGTGCGCTTTACCAGGTCGCCCTCGGCAGCGTGCGCCGCGATGATGTGGCAGACCGCGTCAGGCACACCGCACTCCATCGCCAGAGCCACGCCGGTAAAGGGATGGCGCAGCATCTCGCCGCGCTTGCTCTGCCGTGTCTTGCCGTCGACGTTCTCGTATTCCAGCAGCTTGCCCACGTCGGCGAGAATAGCGCCTGCGATCACGGTGTCCATGTCGATAGGCAGCGCGCGGCCCAGGAACGCGATCATGCTCTCGGCGGCCTTGCGTGCAATGTGCACCACGCACCGCTTGTGCTCCATGAACGTCGTTGGGCAGTTGGGCACCAGCAGTGTGAACGGGATGCGGTTCAAGTCGTCGGGCGTGAGCGGACTAAGTTCCAGGGCCCGTTGCCAGGTCCTTGTAACCTGCTCGCGAAGATCGGGAGATTGAATCCACTCGATCTCGGGCCAGAGTTTGAGAACCGCATCGCGCATTGATTCCTCCGCCGCGAAGAGGAAAGCGAAACGCCCATCGGTTTCGATGGGTGAATCCTGTTCCGGCAAACGGATATTCATATCACTTGCGCCGGCGGCAGAGCTATGACGCGCGTCACATTGGATTCGGGGCTACCGTGAAGCAGTTTTTGGCTTGCGGCTGTCGCGTCCTGATTGCATACTTCCCGCTGGAGGCAATCCGATGGCTAAAGAAGCTGCGGCGCTCCAACGTGCCGACCAGGGCGGGCGTTGGCTGACGGCAGCCGCCTCGCTGACTGTAGGTGCGATATTTCTGGCGCTTTGGTTCTGGCTGCTGCCGCCCTGGCTGGGCTTTCACCGTGACGCAGCAGGCATCGGACGATGGCGCTGGCTTGCGGCCTTTCCTTCCGCCCTCGGCTTCGCGGTGGCCCTGCGCTGCATATGGGACTTCGGCTGGACGGGACGCGGCACTCCAGCGCCCATGGCTCCGCCGAAGCATCTGGTGGTGGTGGGCTTCTATCGCTATATGCGAAATCCCATGTACGTCGGCTTTTTCGTGGGATGGTTGGGGCTATGGGTCATCTTCGGACGCGCGAACACGGCCGCAATAACCGTGGCCGCTGTCTTTGTGCTAACGGTGGTTTTGTTAGTGCGATTGTACGAAGAACCGATCCTGCGACGAATGTTCGGCGCCGAGTACGAAGAGTATTGCCGGAACGTCCGCCGCTGGCTGCCGCGCCTGCGTCCATGGGTGAAATAACCCGAACTCAGCCAATAATGAAGCTGCGAATTCTGTTCCTGTTTCTCGGTCTTCTCGTTGCTGCCAGCTCCGCATTCGGCCAGGGCGGTCCGCCCTATTACACCAACGATCCCGGCACTCCCGGCCCGCGCAATTGGGAAATCAATCTCGGATACATACCTTTTTTTTACAGCAATCAGTCGGTCAGCCATACGCCCGATGTCGATATCAACTTTGGTATCGGCGACCGCATCCAGCTCACCTACGAGAATGCCTGGCTGCGCGTCCACGACCTTCCGGTAGCAGCTAAATTTGGCCTGGGACAATCGAATTTTGGAGTCAAGTGGCGCTTCTATGACGCCGGAGAGTCGGGCTGGTCGGTCTCAACCTTCCCCCAGGGATTCGTAAACAATCCCAACGATTCGGTTCGCCGCGGCATCACGCCGCAGAGCGATGCTTTCCTGCTCCCCTTCGAGTTTTCCCACAAACTCGGTCCTGTCGATGTGGACTTCGAACTCGGGTATGACTTCGTTCACAAGGGACCGGATGGCTGGCTGACCGGCGTCGTTGTCGGACACGCGTTCACTCCTAAATTCGAGCTCGATGCGGAGTTCTATTCCCAAAGCACATACAATCCTTACCAGAGCCAGCCCACGCTTGAACTCGGCGGCCGCTACCGCATCCACAGCCCGATTGTGCTCCTGATGATGGCGGGACGCGGGCTGGAACCCGCCAGTCCGAACCATCCCTACTTTGTGGGATATTTCGGAGTACAGTTCCTATTGCCGCCCAAGTCATACGACACCAATGCTCCTTCCCCACTATCGCATCCGCAGCCGTAGCAGTAGCGCCTAGTGCCTGATTCCCCAGGGTTCGCGTCCCTCTTTTGGACGCTAACCTGAGCGGGGGAAGCCGGGTGAAGCGATCCCCAGGTTGGCCCAACAGAAGGGCGAACCCGGGGCACAACGCTCGGGCGCGAGTGATAGACTTCATTGGAAGCACGCAGAAAGTTATTTAGCGACTAGCGGGCGCCTTCGCGCGGTGGCGAGTTCGATCCCCGCGCAGTCCGACAGTCAGGGCTAGATGTCTGCACCCTTGCATAGGTCTAAACTAAGAGCCGCTCGAACGGCCTCGGAGAGGATATCCGAATGTTCACGATCGAATGGACTACACGGAGATACCGTCTATCCGATTTTAAAGAGAAAGAGTTGAGGACCGCTGTGAAATCTTGGGTACGAGGACGCGGATGCAGCCTCCTGGCGTTGCCGAAATTCGATCTTATAAAGCGCTTTTGGAGTACGTCCTACATCATAGCGGGTTCGAAAACGAAGGTGTGGACGGCCCTCACAATCACATTCTATATCGCATATCGCGCCCCCATCCTATACGTCTTCTCGTTGAAGGATAAACTGCCGTCTTCCTGTTCGAGTATCTTTGACGAGGTTTTTGTTCCTTACGTCAATTCTCATGGTGGGGAATGTATTAAAGAGACGCCGCTGGTTTTTACGACGTCGTACCTTATGACAAGTCCGTTGACTCATTTCGAGTCGCTCCAGGTTGATTACAGTCTTCTGGTACAGCTGGACACAGGACTACATCGCATCGAGGCTGCCGGTGAAGAGATCCACATTCCAGAAGGCGTGAGCGTGACGATCAAGCGAGCGCGCACGATTACTCACGCTGTTGAGATCACGACCAGCGAGAAGCGAGACTCTGAACTGGAAGCCAGTTTCACGGGTACGCACCTGGGAATTTTGAAGGCGACGATCACGAATGAAATACAAAAACAGACCGGAATACGATTCGAGGAATCAGAAACCGTAGAACACCAGATCACTCTCAGCGGAGATAAGAGCCAGAATTACAGACTAGTGTGGGCCGACTTCGTCAGAAGTGGGATTGTAGAGATCAACGCCAAAGGCAACAGGACCGCACTTCCATTCAACTGGCGTGAGCGGACGGAGCTGCAGGTGGTCCCGACATAGTGGGGATGAGTACGCCAACACAAGGCGCAGCACAGACCGCGGTTGAGGCGCTGGAGAGGGGCAAGAAAGCCGCTTAGCAGATCGCGCGCGAGTTCGTGTCACATCGACCACGTGACGTGCTCCACGCTGTTGGTAATTTCCTCAGATGGCGTCTCTGGTGTGAACCGCATGGGCTTGCCGATGGTGACCTTCAACTGACCGGGGCGCGCTATCTTGTGGCCCTTCAGCTTCATCTCCCACAGGCCGTCGATTCGCAGTGGGAGCACTGGAATATTCAGCCGCGACGCCAACATGCCAAATCCAGAGCGAAAGGGCGACGGCTTGCCATCGAGGGTGCGCTGACCTTCGGGATAAACCAGCACGCTGTAGCCGCGATCGACGGATTCGCCGGCGTAGGCAAAGCTCTCGCGCACCCCGGACTGCTGCGGCAACGGGTAGACGTCGAACAGGGCTACCACAAGGTAGTATCCCACTTTGTAGGACAGGCGCAGAAACGGATTCCAGCTCTGCGGCGGGCGCCACATCTGCCAAAGCAACTCGCCTAACATGCCGACCGCCAGTTTGCGGCGCAGGCGCGGCGGCAGGGCGATCAGCGCAAACCCGACATCGATATAGGTCACGTGATTGCAACTGATGAGCAGTGGCCCGTCGACGCCGCGCAGGTTCTCGCGGCCAATGATCTTCGGGTGGGCCATGATCATCGTCGCCGGCCAGGTGAGCAGGTAGTAGATGAATTCGCGAATCCAGGTGATGGGCCAGCGCTGCGCCCAGCGCGGATAGCGGTATCCGATGAGCGGCGATTTTTGCGGCTGGCGCAGCAGACGTTCCAGATCACCGACGGTGCTGATCTTCGTGAAATCTGCCTGATTCAAATCGACCTGATAGCGATCTTCCAGAGCGCTCATCAGCTCGACGCGGTCCATGGAGTTCAGGTTGAGATCGCCTTCCAGTTGGGCATTGGGCGCGAGCGCGCCCATATTGCGACCGGTGATGCGCGCGATCAGATCGCCCAGGGCGCTTTGCGATGCGGCAGAAAAGCCGCCGTCGCCGCCCAAGGAAGAAAAGTGCTGCTGCACGGCCGTTTGGATGACCGCAGTCCTCGGCTTCTGCGTTGGAGTGCGCGGAAAGTCGTCGTCCGGCCAGACCAGCCAGCGCCGTATCTGCTGATAATCGGCGAGGTGCTGATTGGCGCGCTTGACGGCCGTCTGTGGATCGGCCGAGTCACGAAGAATCAGCGCCGCGCAAGGCTCCGCATTTCCACCCTGCTCCAGGCCGACGACCACGCAGTCGCGAACCTCAGGCTGCTGCCGCAGCGCGGCCTCCAGGTCCTCGGGATAAACCTTCATCCCTTCGCGAGTGACGATGACGTTCTTCTTCCGGCCCTTGAAGTAGAGATTGCCCTCGGCGTCGAGTTCGCCGATGTCGCCGGTATGGAACCAGCCTTCCTCGTTCAGCACCGGCTTCAGTTCCCTGCCCTGCCAGTAGCCGGTTGCGACGCTGGCGCCCCGCACCAGAATCTCGCCGTGCTCGTCGAGTTTGATCTCGCGGCCTTCCAGCACTTTGCCGATGGAGCGCTCACCTACGCGAAAAGGATGATTCAGCGTAATCAGCGAGGTGGTCTCGGTAAGGCCGTAGCCCTGAATCACGACGAAGCTGAGGCGCCGCCAGAACTCCTCTGTCTCGGCGTCGAGCGCGGCGCCGCCGGAGATGAAGGCCCAGAACTTCCAGCCGAAGCGATTGTGAATTTTGCGGAAGCGCCACCAACGCCTCACGAAGTGTTCGCCTTTCGCAGCGGCAAATTGGCGCTCGAACCGCGGTAGTTTCCCCGCCGCTTCCAAATCGCGCTCGACCTTGTCCTTCAGCGACTCCATCAGCCGTGGCACGACGACGACGACCGACACACGCTCTTTCTTGATGACCTGAAGCACCTCGGACGGATTCAGCGTGTCCTGAAAAATCACCGTCGCTGCCAGCAGTTGCGGAAGAAAGATTCCCAGAAACTGTCCGAAGACGTGGCTAAGCGGCAGCAGGTTTAGGAAGCGCAGCGGATGAAAGATGCGCTCGTAGTGCCGATAAGCGTTGATCTCGCGCTCCAGCGGCTCCAGGTTCGCCAGAATGTTGCTATGGGAGATGACGACGCCGCGCGGCTCGGCTGTTGTTCCGGAGGTGAAGACGATTTCGACGATGTCGTCGCGCGTCAGAACGGGTGGGATGACCGGCGAATCCGAGCGCGCAGCAATCTCCTCACGCAAAGCCTCTAGATGAAGCGGAGGGACGCCCAGAATCTGATTCTGCGGCGAGCCGACACAAAGCTTGGCGTCGACCTGTTCGGCGACGCGCTGCGCGAAGTCCGAAGCGGCGATCTTATCGATGGGAACGATGATCGCGCCGCGCAGCAGACATCCAAAGAACACAGCGATCCATTCGGCACAGTTTTCCCCCCAGATGAGCACCTTGTCGTCTTTGCCGATGCCTCGGGTTTCCAGCTCGCGAGCGAAGCGGTAAGCATTGGCCAGCACTTCGCCATAGGTCCACCGTTGAGCGCGATATCCCCGGCGATGGACGTAAGCGACCTCACGCGAATGCTGCCGGAAGTTGTCCAGATACTCCAAGATGGTGGTGCGGGCCATCGATCAAAGTGTAACTGTTCCAGCGTGGCAGTGAAGATGGAGCGGCTGCTTACGTCGGCGGTAGGCGCTTGCTACTGCTAAAGAGGCACGCCACTACGCTGATTGGGGTATTGGTCCAGAGCAGCTACGTTGGCAATATGCACTCATCGCAACAGCGCTGAAACCAACCGCCGATTTAGGTGATACAGGCGGCGGAGCGACGCAGGCTTATATTCCCCTTCTACCCACACACCTGCGGGCGTTGGTTTCTTCAGCAGACACTCAGCAGGCCCAGCGATCTCCTCACTGGGCCTTTGTTGCATCCCAGGGCCCGGGTTCCCAGGTCTGACGCCAGTTTGCGTTCCCGTGAGTGACAACTTCCAAATGCCTGATACTCGAACCGGGTAAATCCTCCGCGCCCTCCGACGCTTTGCAATTGTGTTCTAATGCTGCTAACAGGGTGGTTTATGAGTTGTGGCTGCCGAACGGAGGCGGGAATGGACGAGCGCGATTTCTACGAGGAGCGGCAACAAACGAAGAAGGCGACCCTGAGCTGTCCGCACTGTCATCAGTCTGCGGAGTACGATCTGGGCTGGTTCGTCCGCACCAAGCGCCGGCAGCTGCCGCCCCGTGCCGACGAGCGCGACCGCGCCAAGTTCGCCAAGGCGCGCTCTTATATGGTGCGCCGCGACGATCTGGTGGCGTGTAAGAACCCTCGCTGCCGCAAGCGCTTCGAAGTCTCAGGCGTGCAGTCGGTCGCTTTCCTGGATGAGCAGGTCACGCCGGAACGGCTGCAGTAGCGGAGTTGGGGAGTGGACAATGCTCACGATCAGCGTGTTCTGCAATTAGCTTTCGTGCGGGCTACGCGTCGCTCTTCCCAGGCGATATAGGTCGTAATCTGGCGTTCTCCGATCATGCCTTGGCGCTCTTGCGGTAAGTCCTACCCAGCACAATCAGTGTTGCGGCCACCCCGCCATCTACAAGGGCTATTACCTGGTTCATGTGCGGCGTCCCTCCCAGGACCATTCCAATGGCCAGAACGACGGCTGCCCACACCACAGCTATTACGATAATGCTGATGCGAAATTTGTTCACGTGATACCGCCTCTCGTAGATCCGGATAACAACTGGCCGCCAGCAGGACCAAAAGCCCGCCCTTCAGGCCAACTGCATCGACATTACTCTTAGCACGCTCGTAGGTTGTTTTCAGTAACCTGCATCACTCGAAGATGTGACCTACAGATGCGGCCGAATAGTCGTCGGCTTCTGAAAGTCCAGGAAGTCGGGATTGCCTCATCCTCGTTTGCGGGCGGAAGCCGCTTTTCTCGTACTTGTGCGCTTTGCTTTTGCGGAAGTTGTGCGAGATGAAGCCGATTCTCGCTGACCTAGTTTTGCCGGATTTGCGGTGGTCACCGCGCGGCCGGCTCCCATCCCTTGTAGCGCTTCCAGCGGCGGCATCTTCTGCTTCAACTTCAGCACCGGCGCGAACAGGTCACCGTATTTCTTGGCGCGCTCCAGCACTTCACCCGCCTCGAACACCAGTAAGCTCGGATCGCCTTTGCGCAAGCAATCCTCGGCCTCTTCCCATTTCACCGGCGTTGAAGCCGTCGGCCGCTGTTTAGCGCGCAATGAGTACACGCACACTGTGGTCTTGTGATCGTCGTTCTGACTCCAGTCCACAAGAACCTTGTTCGTGCGCAGCGACTTCTTCATGTCGGAGACGACGAGCTGTGGATGTTGCCGTTCCAGCAGCCGTGCCAGCTCATGGGCAAAGGATTTCGTTTGCTCGTAGGTGACGGCGGTATTCAGTGGAACGTAGATTTGCAGGCCCTTCGATCCCGAAGTTTTTGCGAAACTCTGCAACTTTAGTTTTGCGAAAATGTTGCGCACCCACAGTCCCACGCGGCAGCATTGCACGATATTCGCGGGTGCGCCCGGATCAAGATCGAAGACGAGAACCGTGGGCCGCAGGATCTCCTTGCCTAGCGAAAGGCTGGTGTGCAGTTCGAGGTCGGCAAGATTGGCAGCCCACACCAGTGTCGGCAAGTCCTCGAAGAGGCAGTAGTCCATCCAGCGGTTGTTGCCCTCGCTCCAGACGCGCACCGTCTTCACCCATTCAGGACGGTGCGATGGGCAATTCTTCTCGTAAAAAAACATGCCGTTCACACCATTGGGATAGCGCTTCATGGTCAGCGGACGTCCGTGCAGATGCGGCAGCAGGACGGGCGCAATGCGAACGTAGTAGTCGATCACCTGTCCCTTGGTGAAGCCAGCTTCGGGATATAGCACCTTGTCGAGGTTCGACAGTTTCAAATGCTTGCCTTCCACGTCAACGACGGTGTCTTTCGGCATCGGCTCCTCGCTCGCGTTTAGGAATGATGCCGTGAGCCGCACCAAGTATGCAAGAGCAGCGTAAGGGGACACGCGGCCGAGGCGCCAACAGTTTGTTTAGCCCATCTAGGGCGCCACTTTGTAGGTCCTCCGCCAATGTGGGATAGTTGAAGACGGTGTCGCGAAAATACTGCAGATTTGGATCAGTACGAAGCAGCCAAGCATCGCATCCACTCGCCTGCGGTGCGATATACTTCGAGGTTTGCCTATCAGCAGCGTTCCAATCAGGAAGGAGTTTTCTTATGTCATCCGCAGCCGTTTCCTATGCGCGCGACAACCAGCAGCGTTTCTTGGACGAGCTAAAAGATTTGCTGCGCATTCCCAGCGTCAGCACCGACGAAGAGCACAAGGCTGACGTTCGCAAGGCCGCCGAAGTGGTCGCCGCCGACCTGAAGCGCATCGGGTTCGAGAACGTTGCGATCATCCCCACGCAGGGACATCCGCTGGTTTACGCCGACTGGCTGCATGCCGCCGGCAAGCCCACCGCGCTGTGCTACGCGCATTTTGATGTTCAGCCCGCCGAGCCGCTGGATGAGTGGAAGTCGCCCCCGTTCGTGGATAAGGATGCTTGTCCCATGAAGGGCGAGGAAGCACAAGCTGCAAAGCAAAATTGGACCGAGCCGGCCCAACGCAACAACAACATTTACGCGCGCGGCGCGGTCGACGACAAGGGCCAGCTCTGGATGCAGGTCAAGGCTTATGAGTCGCTGTTCAAGAGCGGCGGCGGCAAGCTGCCCATCAACGTGCGCGTGCTCTTTGAGGGCGAAGAAGAAGTGGGTGGCGAGAGCATCGAGGAGTTCGTGAAGGCCAACGCGAGCAACGGACGGCTGAAGTGTGATTTTGCTCTGGTGACCGATACCGAACTGTTTGCGCCCGACCTTCCCACGCTGTGCGTCGGCCTGCGCGGGCTGGTCTACACCGAGATCGAAGCGCAGGGCGCAAAGACCGATCTGCACTCCGGCGTTTACGGCGGAGCCGCGCCAAATGCCATCTTCGGCCTGATCGAGATCATCAGCAAGCTGAAAGACGAAAATGGCAAGGTCCTGATCCCCGGTTTCTACGATGCGGTACAGAAGCCGACCGCTGACGAGCTGAAGGCGTGGGAGCGTCTGCCGTTCGACGAAGAGGAGTATCGCAAGGCCGAAGTGGGATCGGATGTGCTGACCGGCGAGCCGGGATACTCGGTGCTGTATCGCACCTGGGCGCGGCCAACGGTGGAAGTCCACGGCATCGTCGGAGGCTTCCAGGCTCCCGGCGCGAAGACGGTGATTCCCGCGCGCGCGTCGGCGAAGGTTTCGATGCGGCTGGTGCCCAACCAGGACGCCGACGACATCTTCAAGAAGTACAGTGACTACGTAAAGAAGATTACGCCGAAGGGGATCAAGATCAACATCAAGATTCACAGCAAAGGGCCGGCTTGTGTTGTTAACACCGACAATCCGTACGCGCGCGCCGCGGTCGAGGCCATGCACGAGATCTTCAAGAAGGACACGGTGTACATTCGTTCGGGAGGCTCAATTCCCATCGTCACCCAGTTCGACAAGGACCTGCATGTTCCCAGCATCATGATGGGCATGGGCCTGCCCGACGATAATTTGCACGCGCCGAATGAGAAGTTCCACATCCCGAACTTCTATCGCGGCATCGAGTCAATCATTCGCTTTTTTCAGATACTGGGAGAGTAGTAGCCAGTAGCCAGTAGCCAGTTGTCGGTTGTCAGTTGTCAGAAGAAGTATCTTCCCCATCCATAGCTACATTGCCTGGGTGGGGATTTCCACTTGTTGTATTACTCGCGGCTTAAGCGGCATGCCCCTTGCACATGCTTTATGACCTTTTTACAAAAAACTTATGAAGCCGGTAGTCCAATGAGTTGGAGGTTTCCTTTGCACTCCAGACGCCGAAGAGCGCGCCGATGAGCGCCCTCGTCCAGTACGCCGCCTTCCTGCTTACGGTGACGCTACTGGTCAAGCCTGTTGGACGCTACATGGCCCGCGTCTTCGGCGGCGAGCGCACCCTTCTCGATCCCTTGTTATGCCCATTGGAGCGCTTCCTCTACTGGCTGACCGGCGTAAAGCCGGAAGTGGAAATGCGGTGGCAGGAATATGCCGGCGCGTTTGTTATCTTCGGTATGACTGGTACGTTGCTCGTGTACGCCATCCTGCGTCTGCAACAGCTTCTCCCTTGGTTCTTTTCCTCCTACATGACCACGCTCATGACGCCGGATCTGGCAATGAACACCGCCGTCAGCTTCTCCACCACTAGCACCTGGCAAGCTTATGGAGGAGAAACCACGCTGAGCTATTTCAGCCAGATTGTGGGCCTCAGCGTGCAAAACTTTCTGGCCGGCGCAGCGGGCCTGGCGGTGGGCGTCGCATTCGTTCGTGGCTTGGCGCGTGATCGCGCCGAAACCATTGGCAACTTCTGGGTCGATCTCGTCCGCTCGATGCTTTGGGTGCTGCTGCCGCTGTCAGTCGTTGGCGCTCTGGTTCTGGTGTGGCAGGGCGTGCCGATGAATTTCCATTCTTACACCCAGGCGAACGGCCTTGAAGGCGCGAAGCAGACCATCGCACAGGGACCGGTTGCGGCGCTGGAAATCATCAAGAACCTGGGCACTAACGGAGGCGGCTTTTTCAACGCGAATGGCGCCCATCCCTACGAGAACCCCACACCGCTGGCAAACTTCATCGAAATGCTGGCCATCGCAGTGCTTCCGGCGGCTTTCACCTACACCTACGGAGTGATGATCGGAAGGCCGCGGCATGGCTGGCTCCTGTACCGGGTCATGGTCTTCCTGTTTATCGTTGGGCTGCTGATCTGCGGCTGGGCCGAACAGCACGGCAACCCGCTGCTGGCGCGCGCGCTGAACATCCACGCCGGCACCGGCCAAGCCGGCGGCAATATGGAAGGAAAAGAAGTCAGGTTCGGCATAACCTCGTCGGTATTGACGGCGGTAACCACATCCAACGGCGCGACCGGCTCCTACAACTCCATGCATGACAGCTACACGCCGATCGGAGGCATGGTACCGCTGGTGAATATGCTGCTGGGAGAAATCGTCTTTGGCGGCCTGGGAACCGGACTCTATAGCATCATCATGATCGCGCTGGTGGCTCTGTTTCTCGCCGGGCTGATGATCGGACGCACTCCGGCATTTCTGGGCAAGAAAATTCGCGCCCCGGAAAGCAAGATGATCATGCTGTACATCCTTGCCAGCTCGATTTCCATCCTGTTGTTTACCGCGCTGGCGGTGTTGACCCGGGCGGGTCTCGCCGGGCTTGTTACCAACAGCGGCACGCACGGATTCACGGAAATTATTTTTGCCTACGCCTCGGCCAACGCGAACAACGGCCAGAACTTTGCCGGACTCAACACCAACAGCGTCTTTTACAACCTCACCACTGCAATAACCATGATGGTGGGCCGCTTCGGATTGGCGATTCCAGCACTGGGGTTGGCGGGAATGTTCGCGGCCCAACAGCCCACTCCGGACAGCGCCGGTACGCTACCCACCAACTCGCTGTCGTTCGCTGTCCTGCTAACCTCGACAGCGTTGATTGTCTCCGCTCTCAGCTATTTTCCCGCTCTGGCACTGGGACCACTTTTGGAACACCTGACCATGGTGCACTAGGAGACTGGGCGCGCCGCTTGCTGGTTGCACCTGCCATTCAGGAGGCGTGACCGGTAACGGCTTCGCCGCTATTACTATCGCGAGTAGTACTATGAGTTAAAGATTACGGCAAAAATTTAACATCTTTTCGTATCGACAGGACGGTACTAATAGAGTACGATTGCTTTGCTGGAGTGCCTCAATCTTTGGATGTCTCGGCAGAAAGCTTTTCAGTTCGCAAATGGGGACAAGGGATTTCATGTCCCCGCTGGCTGTCGAAGACTTCTTATTCCTGTGTCAGTAGTCGCGGGGACCCCTAACTCCAAGGGTCGTCGCTCATCTAGCCCTAACACCAAACAGTAAAGGACGAATACATGAAGAAGCTCTCTGTTCTGTTGATCGGCCTAGCAGCTCTGCTTGTCGCCACGCTCCCCTTGATGGCGCAAACACCTTATGCTGCCCCAGGTCATGCTCGCAACTTTGTTGTGGTTCAGGACGCAACTCATCAAAACTCTCCGACCGGCATTTTGCCGAGTCAGTATAGAGCCGCCTATGGCTTCAACCGGATCCCCAACGCGGGAGCGGGGGTGACGATTGCCTTGGTTGACGCCTACAAGGACCCGAACATCGTATCGGACGTGGCGTTCTACGCCAATTATTTCCACTTATCGCCCTGCAACTTTACCGTAGTGGTTCTGGGCACGATTGAGGGCCAGGGCTGGGACCTGGAAGAATCGCTCGACGTCCAGCAGGCCTGCGCCCTGGCGCCGCAAGCCAACATCGTGCTGGTGGAAGCCGCCAGCAGCAGCTACACCGATCTGCTCAACGCTGTCGCGGTGGCCTCTAGCGCTCCCTATAACGCCAGCGTGGTCTCCATGAGCTGGGGTGGTAGTGATTCGCCGGGCGAGAGCTCGTACGATGTCTACTTCTGCAACATCGTGAACGGACTCGGCCAGCCCGTGACCAATGTCGCTGCTACCGGCGACGGCGGACACGGAACCATCTATCCCTCCACTTCACCTTGCGTGGTTGCCGCGGGTGGTACTAGCTTAGTTTTGTCCACCGCTACCCCGTTAGCGAATCCTCTTGAACTGGATTACGGCCATGAGACGGCCTGGAACGGCAGCGGCGGCGGAATCAGTTGTGTCGGTTGCGAGACGGAGCCGTCGTGGCAGGTCACGGCGTGCGCACCGTATTCACCGGGCGGATATAGATGCGTGCCTGACATTTCCTCCGATGCCAATCCCGGCACCGGCGTTCCTGTCTACGACACCTTTAGTTACGGCGGTTGGGTGCAGGTGGGCGGCACCAGTGTGGCTACGCCAGACTGGGGCTCGTTCTTTACCCTGGTGAACTCGCAGCGTGTGATAAACCTAGGAACCACGCACACGCTCAGCATGGCAGACCCGGACCTGTACACCCTCTACTCCAACAGCAGCGACTACGCCAATGACTTCCACGACATCACGTCGGGAACCAATGGCAGTTGCGGACTGGACTGCGATACTGAAGTAGGCTACGATCTGGTGACCGGAATCGGCACTTACCAGGCCAATAACCTGTTTCCAGCCATGGTGGCAATGCCCAACTAACTCAACCTCTTTTTCGCAAAAGGCGCGCTCTCGTAGCGCGCCTTTTGCATTTATGCAGGCTTTCCTGTTCTTAACAGGGAAGGGATATGATGATCCAAGCTCTTCCGCTGTCGCTGCGCGAGATGCGTCGACCATTCTTGTGTCGGTAGTCGCGAAGACCGGTCTCTGCGACGGTCGTCGCTTTATTCATCCAAACGAGGGCGAACAAGATAAGGATGGAGATATGAAAAAGCTTTCTGTTTTGTCAATCGGGATGTCTGCTCTGCTTGCCGTGACGCTTCCCCTGATGGCGCAAGCGCCCGGCCCCAGTCACTTTGCTCGCCCCACCGTTGTGGTTGCACCTGGACCACAAAATCCCAGCGGTCCGACCGGCATTGTACCCGCCTTGTACAGAGCTGCGTATGGATTCACCCTGATCCCCAATCAGGGGCAGGGGCAGACGATTGCGGTGATTGGCGCCTATGACGATCCGAACATCGCTTCTGACCTTGCGTTCTACGCCAATTATTTTCACCTGGCGCCCTGCAACTTCCAAAAGGTAAAACTGGGCACGATCCAGGGCGAGGGATGGGATCTTTTGGAATCGCTGGGCGTCGAACAGGCCTGCGCCCTGGTGCCGCACGCTAACATCGTCCTGATCGAAGCCGCCAGCAATGGCTTCACCGATCTGCTCGTCGCAATCGCGCTGGCCTCCTCAGCGCCTTATAACGCTACCGTGGTTTCCATGGGCTGGGGCTTCGGCGAATTCAGTGGCCAGCAGGACTATGATGTCTACTTCTGCAACATCGTCAACGGCCTCGGCCAGCCCGTGACGTTCGTCGCGGCCGAGGGTCCTACCTGCGGTTCGGTTTTCTATCCGGCAGCCTCATCCTGCGTGGTTGCCGTGGGGGGTACGACCCTGGCCTTGGCGGCGGAATCAGCCTGTACGAGCCGCAACCGCCGTGGCAGAACCCGGCTTGCTCGCAGTACTCCACCACCAACCGCTGTGTGCCCGACGTTGCCGCGGACGCCAACCCGGCCACTGGCGTTCCTGTGTACGACACCTACAGTTACGGCGGTTGGGTCGAAGTCGGCGGCACCAGCGTGCCCACTGCGGACTGGGCGGCATTCTTTACTATAGTCAACTCGCAGCGGGTGGACAACGGGCAGAATACGCTCAGCGAGGCGGACCCGGACCTGTACGCCATCTACTATTCGAGCAACTACCACAACGATTTCCACGACATCACGTCGGGAGGGAGCGGAGAGTGTCAAGCTGGGCCGGGGTATGATCTGGCGACCGGGATAGGCAGCTATCGAGCGAATGCCCTGTCTCCGGCCTTGGTTGCGGATCCAAACTAACTCAACCTGTTTTCGCATCAGGCGCGCTCTCGTAGCGCGCCTTTTCTGGTTTTATCGCGCCGTTGCTACTCCCAGCCCCGCGCCGGCAGCATCCGCCGCATGCCGCCCCGGGCTACAGGCGCTGACTTGCTCGGCAATCATTTGGGTGTTTACGAACCTGCGAACGTTTCACTGTAGCTTCGGGTGTTCGGCGGTATCTTGCGCGAGTTTTGCCTCCAGAGAGGCAACGTGATCATCCTCCATCGTTGCCAGGTCGCAATAAACTTGCCGCAGTGGTCCCGGCGGAGTTTGTTCGGTCAGCTTCGCATAGAAGCCTTGAGCACTGAGCTCCGCTTGCAATGCCACGCGGAGTGCACGCCCGCGTGCCGTAATAGCGTTGCCGGCTCCAAAGACATCGCCATTTTCTAGTCTTGGCACCTCAATCAGCTCAACCAAATCTTCTTCCGTCAAGGAGCAAGTTGAATCCCCATATTGCTCGGTGTATTTCTGTTGCAGCAGGGCGCGGTGACTTCTTTCTTCCACCGCCATCTCCCAGAAAACGCCGGCAATTTCGAGCGATCCCTCGTCCCCAAACTCGGTAAACATTTCGGCGAAGCGATGGTAGATCTCGGCATTTCGTTTTTCGATGGAAATGGCAATCTCCAGAGCCTCTTGACCGCTCAGGGAAGAAAAATTCTTCATGGCGACTCTCCGCACAACCAAGGATTACCGGAAGATTTTACCTCGCAGATAAGGTAATAAAGTCTCGGTCAGGGCACAGAAGTTTTTGCTGGTTTCAAATCGGGAACGCAAGGCCCGCGATGGTATTGATCCAAATCTCAGGCGGTTTGCTTGACTTCCTTGGATTGCTTCGCGCGGTCCGCTTCTATCCTGGCGATGGTACGCTTCAGCCAGTGTTTAACGTTTTCCCGCAGCTCCTCTTCCGTCTGCTTAGGGGTGGCGACGGTTACGCCATGGCGATTCAGCGGAATGTGATGGCACGGCACGTCTTCGGTGCGGTACTCCTCCGGCACAAAATCGTAGAGCAGGCATTCGTGGCAGGCATGCGGACGCGTGGGATCTCCGTGGTTGGGGCAGGTCAGAGAGTCTTGGAAGATGGAAGCCGGCCCCCAAGGCGTGCTATACCAATTTCCATAGCCTCCCTGTTCGAGGAAATTCAGCTCGTAACGCAACACTTCCAGCACATCGCGCTTGTCTTCGGACATACTCGACTCCCCGGCAGATAAGCCTTCGGGACCCATCCCTGCTGCCATTGTGTCCTGCGGCGGCACTGACCGCTGTGACGCACCTCACATGCGTGCGTGATCTGCGTCCGTCGCAAGCACAGTGTAAGAAATTCCCGCCCCGCTAGGCAGAAATTACCTACTGACTTGGCATGCTCTTAGTCGCTCCTGTCGCTGCCGCCGGGTGATGCGGATCATTGATCTTGATACGGATGATCTTCGGCGGATCGTAGGGACGATTGTTGCGAGGGTCGGCGGCCAACCGGGCAATCTTCTTTACGACATCAATGTCCTGGCACTGCCCGAAGATAGTGTATTTGCCGTCCAGATACTGCGCGGGAACTTCGGTGACAAAGAACTGCGAGCCGTTCGTGTCAGGTCCGGCATTCGCATAGGCCAGGCGCCCCGCCTGATCGAAAGTGAGCCCAGGGCTGA
The DNA here is from genome assembly GCA_049519235.1 of Candidatus Korobacteraceae bacterium. Lineage (GTDB taxonomy): Bacteria > Acidobacteriota > Terriglobia > Terriglobales > Acidobacteriaceae > Bog-257. The sequence goes on from JBEKQY010000009.1 coordinate 17,515, forward strand.
CCTCATTCTTGAATTTATATCCTGGATCGCCGGTGCCGGTGCCGATGGGATCTCCACCCTGAATCATGAAGTTGGGAATCACGCGATGGAAGATGGTGCCGTTATAGAGAGGCACACCCTTCATCATCTGCCCGGTCTTCGGATCTTTCCATTCCTTGGTGCCGGTCGCAAGTCCAATGAAATTCGCGACGCCAATGGGTGCTTTGTTGGGAAATAGCGTGCAGTTGATGTTGCCCGCGGTCGTCTCGATGATGGCCGTTGGCTGAGCCATTTTCTGTCCACTCTTCTCGGTGGCTGCGTGCTGCTGGGAAGTTGTGCTGCCGGTGGTCTGAGCTGCTACAAAGCTGGTAAGGCTGAGACAGAGAAGTGCTAGGAACGTGTTGCGCATAAGTCCTCCGAACGTAATGTGGCTCCCTGGAAAATTAAGTGCGCTTCGATTGTAAATGATGCGGGGAAAACTCCATTGCGGTGGTGTCCTGGCAAGTAGTGTGCTAATTTCATCCGGCTTTGAAAGGGCACGGATTCATCCGTGCCGTAAGCGCCTTCCCACCAATCCGGCTTTATTAATAGCTGCAAAAGAAAAGTCCTATCGACGGTGGAAGCGCCGGGCTTCAGCCCGGCGAAATCGAACGGTATCAGAGATGGCTTTAGCCACGGCAAGCCAGGGCATTGTATCAGGGCACGACTTCAGTCGTGCCGAAAAGTCCTCTATTTTTGTCACCCCGAGCGGCCGGTCGGGGCCCCCGGCAAGCGCCGATTTTGCGCTTGCTGGGGTGACTTTAGGCCGCGAGGGATCTGCTTTTTCGACTTTTTCAGCGGCCTGTTTAGCCGTTCACACCTGAGGTTTGCCCCGACGTGTGATTACAATGTAATTACCTAATTTGCTTGCCATGAAAACGCGACTGGTACGGATTGGCAATTCGCGTGGCATCCGCATTCCCAAGCCCCTCATTGGACAATGTGGCTTAGGGGACACGGTTGAGCTGCGGGTCCAGGACGACCGACTGATCATATCTTCGCAACACAAGCCACGAGAGGGTTGGGAGAAAGCCCTCCGGCGTGCAACCCCGGTAACTACAGACGAACTCCTGCTGGACTCGGTTTTGGACGACGTGAGGAATGGACGTGGTAAGCGCACGCCCACCTCGACTCGATGAGGTGTGGCTGGTGGCGCTCGATCCGATGATTGGGGCTAAAATTCGCAAGACCCGCCCATGTCTGGTCATTTCACCCGACGAAATGAACCGGCACTTGCAAACCGTCATCGTCGCCCCGATGACAACCACCGTGCGACCGTTTCCCATGCGCGTGAGCGTATCGTTTCAGGGCAGACACGGCCAGGTAGCTCTGGATCATATCCGCGCGGTGGCTCACCGCCGACTTGTGCGGAAACTTGGAAAGGTATCCGCCCAGACCGCAGGCGCGGTTTCTGCAACCCTCATCGAAATGTTTGCTCGCCCCAAGTAACGGGGCTATGTCCGGAAGAAATCCTTCACTGCTTGCCACATTACCTGGCCACCGACATCGGCAATGGATTTGGTGAGAGGAATGTCCTTGGGGCAGACTTCGACGCAGTGCCTTAGGTCAAGACTTAGGTTTTACTTTTGGTTTGAATTGGGGGTGCGCAAGCCACCATTCCCTGGCCTCACGTTGTGCATCCTCAGCTTGGCTTGGTGAGATAAATCTCCTAAGCTGGTCGCGGTTCTCTGCTCCGACGTCGCTTCCGTTTTGGGCTGCGACGGTGCTCCACATGTACGCCTTGGTTAACTGTAATCCCATGGCGTACTCTTGGCCCAAGTTCGTCTGCGCGTCCAAGTCATTCTGCTCCGCCGCTTTTTCCAGCCACAGAATTGACTGCTTTAGATCTTGAGGGACGCCCTCGCCAACAAGGTACAGATACGCCAATGTGTTTTGCCCTGGAACATGTCCTTGTTCCGCTGATTTCCGAGCCCATCGCGCAGCCTCTTGTTGATCCTTCGAGACGCCTTTACCCTCGCTGTACATCTTGCTCAAAGCATACTGTGCCTTGGCGTCGCCACCCTCCGCGGACTTACGAATTTGATCAACGTTGCCCTGGGTGCTCTGGCTCTTGTTTCCGGCGGCGATTTGGCCGCTTGCCATGAGGACGGCGGCGCATAGAAGTGCGAAAACGGAAAGCACAGACAGGATGCGGTGACGTTGCTTAAGAGCAATGAAGGGCGGGGCTATGTTCATCGCGTTGACCTCCAACTTCCATTCGCCACGTTGAATACACCGCGTATCATAGCCGCATGCACGAGCAACCTCCAGCTTCGCAGAAATGGCAGTCCGAGGCCCTACGTGCGGAAGAAATCCTTGATCGCTTGCCACATCACCTGGCCGCCAATGTCAGCGATGGACTTGGTGAGAGGAATGTCCTTGGGGCAGACTTCCACGCAGTTCTGCGCATAGCCGCATTCCTGGATGCCGCCATCGCCCATCAGCGCCTGAAGGCGCTCGATCTTCAGGCCCTTGCCGGTGGGATGCGAGTTGAAGAGCCGCACCTGCGATATCGTGGCCGCGCCAACGAAGCCGGTCTTATCGTTAAACTGCGGACAGGCTTCCATGCAGCAGCAGCACGAGATGCAACGCGACAGCGGATAGGCTTCTTCTTGCTCCAGCGCCGACTGGCGCAGTCCGGAGCCGAGATCGTACGTGCCATCCATCGGCACCCAGGCCTTCACCTGCTTCAGGTTCTCGAACAGCACGCTGCGATCGACAGCGAGGTCGCGGATGATCGGGAACTTGGAGAACGGCTCCAGCGTTATAGGCTGTTTTAGTTGATCGATCAAGGCCGAGCAGGCCATTTTCGCATTACCGTTGATGATCATCGCGCACGAGCCGCACACCTCTTCCAGGCAATTGGAATCGTAGGTTACCGGGGTGGTGGCCTTGCCCTGGCGCGTCACCGGCTTCGCCGCGATGTCCATCAGCGCCGACGTGATGTTCATGCCCGGCCGGTATTGCAGTTCGAATTCTTCCCAGTACGGCTTGGACTCAGGCGTGTCCTGCCGCTTGATTTTTATGAGTACGGTTTTAGAGTTTGCCATTTTTCCGCTGACCGCTATTCGCTTTTCGCTCTTGGCCTTTCGCTTTTAGACTGCTTGAAACTTGAAACACGAAACTAGTCACTAACCACTGGCCACTAGCCACTGTTTCTACGTCGCCGCGTCATACCTTCTCGGCCGCGGCTTGATCAGCGACGTGTCCACCGGTTCGAACTCGAAGCGCGGCTCGTCGGCATCGGCGGCGAAGTACGCCTTCGTCGTCTTCAACCAATTGGCGTCGTCGCGCTCGGGGAAATCCGGTTTGTAGTGCGCGCCACGCGACTCGTCCCGCATGGCCGCGCCCTGCGCAATCACGCGCGCCAGTTGCAGCATGTTGTAAAGCTGCCGTGCGAAGACGAACGAGGTGTTCGCCCACATCGAGCGATCGCTCAAATTTATGTGGCGATAGCGCTCCAGCAACTCCACCAGCTTGGCGTCGGTATCGCGAATGTTTTTGTTATAGCGGATGACCGTGACATTCTTGGTCATGGTGTCGCCCAACTCGCGCCACAGCAGGAACGGGTTCTCGGTGCCATCGTTCTTCATCAGCCGCGCGTTGATTTCTTCCTGCCGCTTGCGCTCCGAGTCGAAAACGTGTCCGGCGGGATGCCGCCCGCTCTTGATGACGCCGTGCGCATAATTGACCGCGTGCGGCCCGGCGATGAATCCGCCATAGATGCACGACAACAGCGAATTCGCGCCCAACCGGTTGGCCCCGTGAATCGAGTAGTCGCATTCGCCGGCGGCGTAGAGACCTTCAATGTTCGTCCGCTGATCGAAGTCCACCCACAGGCCGCCCATGGTGTAGTGCATGCCGGGGAAGATCTTCATCGGCGTGTCGCGCGGATCGTCGCCCACAAACTTCTCGTAGATTTCCAGGATGCCTTCCAGCTTGCGGTCGAGAATTTTGCGGTCGATGTGCGTCAGGTCGAGATAGACCATCGGCTGGCCGTCTATGCCGAGGTGGTGCTCGTAAACCACTTTGTGAATGGCGCGGGTGGCAATGTCGCGCGGCACCAGGTTGCCGTACTTGGGATACCACTCTTCCAGAAAGTACCAGCGTTCGCCCTCAGGAATGCTCTTGGGATCGCGCTTATCGTTCGGCTGCTTGGGCACCCACACGCGGCCGCCTTCGCCACGCGCCGACTCCGACATCAGCCGCAGCTTGTCTTCGCCGGGAATACAGGTGGGATGGACCTGGATGAATTCGCCGTTGGCATAGAATGCGCCCTGCTGGTATAGCGCAGATTGCGCTGAGCCGGTGCACACGACGGAATTGGTGGACTTGCCAAAGATCGCGCCGTTGCCGCCGGTCGCCATGATCACAGATTCCGCCGGAAAAGTGTGCACGGCCATACTGCGCAGGTCCATGGCGCAGATGCCGTGGCAGACCCTGTGATCATCGAAGACGCCGGAGAGAAACTCCCAGGCTTCATACTTGGTGACCTTGCCTTCGGCTTCGTACCGCCGCACTTGCTCGTCGAGGGCATAAAGAAGTTGCTGACCCGTGGTCGCGCCGGCGAAGGCAGTGCGGTTGTAAAGCGTGCCGCCGAAGCGGCGGAAATCGAGCAGGCCTTCCGGAGTGCGGTTGAAGGGAACACCCATGCGATCGAGCAAATCGATGATGCCCGGCGCCATCTCGCACATCACCTTCACCGGCGGCTGGTTGGCCAGAAAGTCGCCGCCGTAAACGGTGTCGTCGAAGTGGATCCAGGTGGAGTCGCCTTCGCCCTTCAGGTTCTTAGCGGCATTGATGCCGCCCTGCGCGCAGACCGAGTGAGAGCGCTTGACCGGAACGATGGAGAAGAGGTCGACGTGGCCTCCCATCTCGGCGATTTTGATGGTCGCGGCCAGTCCTGCCAGTCCGCCACCCACAACGATGATCGTAGGATGTGCCATATGAGAAACCAGCAATTAGCAATTAGCAATTAGCAATTAGCGATTAGCAGTTAGTCGTGCTCGACCCAGGGCACCTGTTGCGCCGGCGTGCGCAGGAATCCGCCTACGCTCCACAAACCGATGCCGACCAGCGCGATGGCCAGCGCCAGGCAAACATAACCGAATTTGCGCCGCGCCTTGTCGCCCACCGTCAGCCCCCACTTGGCGGCGAACAGCCAAACGCCGTAGGCGAAGTGCCATGAGACGGCCACTATTCCGATCACATAGATGGCCACCGTCCAGGGGTTTTGAAAGTCGCACCACACCTTCGAGAATGCGTTGTTATAGCCGCCGCCCATCAGATGCACGCCGGTGAAGCGCATATCGATGACGTGATACAGGATGTAGGCGAACGCGATGATTCCCGTCCAGCGCTGCGCGAAGTATAGCCAGTTGCCGCTCCAGGGATATTCGCTGACGTTCGAGTCGCCGCGATACCAAATCCAAATTCCGTAGAGCGCGTGATACAGCAGCGGAATAAAGATGAAGACCCACTCCAGCACGTGCACGAACGGCAGGCTGGTGAGAAACTTCACCTGGTCGTTGTAGGCCTGCACGCCGTTGGCCGATTCGGAATTGGAGATGAAGTGCTCGATCAGAAACGCGCCGATCGGCACGATGCCGGAGAGCGAATGCAACCGGCGAAGAACAAAAGAATAGCCCTCACCCGCGCGCAGCGGAGCTACTCCTTTTCGCACTCGGGCGGCACTGGTTTCAATAGGACTGGCCGAGGAAGCCACGAAGACAACTCCTTATAATCGCGGAGCGTATGAACAAACATTTCATTATCGAGTTCGCCAAGAACGCAAGTCAAGACAACTGCCACTGAGCTACCGGCTGAAAAAATGCTACCGACCGCTGTTCAACTCGCGTTTGACGAACCGCCTGAGGTGGGCTGACTCCGGCGGATAAACGAAAATCAGGATAGCCGTTGCGTGGGCGAGGCGTTTGTGATCTGTGTCACAGGGTCGCATGATGCTGTGACCGGCGCCGCAGGCGGCTGTGAGAACGCGATGCTCTCCGGGGCCAGGTGTAAGAGCGGCGGCAAGGGTGGAAGCGCAGGCCTTGACGGCCGCGAATTTGACGGCCCTCAAACACGGGCTTCAGCCCGGATTCAACGCTGACGGCTGAGCCGTTCCATTTATAGTGTCTTCATCCCAATGCTGATCCGCGAGAATGTTCCTCTTGCTCCCTTGACCACCCTCGGCGTCGGTGGACCGGCTCGCTACTTCGCCGAAGCCCGCACCGAAGCCGAGGTGCTGGAAGCGGTCGAATTTGCGTGCTCGCGAGGGCTGCCGCTGTTCGTGCTCGGCGGCGGAAGCAATCTTGTGATCGCAGACGCAGGATTCGCCGGATTGGTGCTGAAGATCGCCATCACAAATCTCGAGTGCGTTACAGCGCCCAATGGTCAAGTAACATTCATTGCTGGCGCGGGGTACGACTGGGACACGCTGGTGGCGCAAAGCGTCGAGGCAGGTTGCGCCGGGCTGGAGTGCCTAAGCGGAATACCCGGTACGGTGGGCGGCACGCCCGTACAAAACGTCGGCGCCTACGGCCAGGAAGTTTCCCAGACGATCCAGGAAGTGCGCGCACTTGACTTGCAGTCGCTACAGATCACAACCCTAGCAAATTCGCAGTGCGGGTTCGCCTATCGCTCCAGCATCTTTAACACAAGCGAGCGTGCGCGATACGTCATTCTGCGCGTCTCTTTCTACGTGCGGAGAGGCGGCAAGCCAAACCTGGGTTACACCGATATCGAAAAATTCTTTGCCGGCCGGCCGAGCGAGCCAAAGCTGAGCGAAGTCAGAGGCGGAGTACGCGAGATCCGTCAGCGCAAGGCAATGCTAATTGTTCCCGGCGACGCGGACTCCCACAGTGTGGGATCGTTCTTCAAGAACCCGATTGTTCCTCAAGCCGCTTTCGAGGAGCTGTCCGTGCAGCTCGCATCGAGCGAACTGCACATTCCGAGTTATCCCACCACCGACGGATTCCGCAAACTGCCGGCAGCCTGGCTGGCGGAGCACGCTGGCTTCGCTAAGGGTTATCGCAAGGGAAGGGCGGGTATCTCCCAAAAGCACACGTTGGCGATCATTAATCGCGGCGGCGCGACCGCGGCTGAGATCATCGCATTGAAAGATGAGATTCAATCACGCGTAATGGACACTTTCGGGATCAAGCTCGATCCCGAGCCGGTGTTCGTGGGGTTTTGAGAAGACGCTTTTCGCTCTTCGCTTTTCGCCATTCGCCGGATGATAGATCCGTCGATGCTGCCTTGCTAATCGCTAATTGCTGGTTTCCTGTGCCACTCCATTGACTGCTCGTACGCATGGGCCAGGCGCAAGCAAATCCCATCCGCGCCTGGGCGGCTGGAAATCTGCATGCCAACCGGCAGCCCATCGCGTGTGAAGCCGCAGGGAACCGAGGTGGTCGGCCAAAACAGCACGCTAAACGGCGACGTGTTACGTAGAAGATACTTCACCTCAAATGGCCGTGCATCGGCCACCGCCAGCGCCTCCAACTCGGTGATTTTCGGCGCCGGCACGGGGACCGTCGGCGAAATGACCACGTCCACCTGTTCGAAAATTTGCTCAGCGGTGGCGCGAAACTCCGCCAGGCGGCGTTGCTCGCGAATGTATTGGCTGGCTGAAATTCCCGCACATCTCTGGATACGGTACAACGTCCTCGGGTCGTAGAGCTGTGGGCTGGTGTTCACCATCGCTTCGTGATACTCGTAGATCTCGACATCGAAGATGGTGCGGAAGCCATCGACCGGCACCTCGACTTCGCGAACTTGTGATACCAGCCTCCCGACGATCCGCAGCGCGTCTTCAAGGCACGACGCTACATCCGGATCGAGATTGTCGAAAAGAGACTTGCGGGGAATCCCAATCCTTAACGCGGAAATGTCTTCGTCCAGCAATGCCGCGTAGCTGGACTTGCCGGTGAGCACATCGATCAAAGTGGCGGCATCGCGCACCGTGGTCGTCAACGGACCGGCGGTATCGAACGAAGTCGACAGCGGCACCACTCCCTTGAGGCTGATCAAACCGGCGCTGGGACGATGTCCCACAATGCCGCACAGGGCAGCGGGACAGCGGACTGATCCCGTGGTATCGGTTCCCAACGCTGCGACACACAGTCCCGCTGCCACAGCGGCGGCCGAGCCCGAAGAAGACCCGCCGGTGATACGCTCCGCGTTCCAAGGATTTCTTGCCGGCCCAAAGGCGCTGATCGCCCCGCTTCCGCCGAAGGCGAACTCATGCATATTTAGCTTGCCAACAATGACGGCCCCGGCTTCCTTCAATCGCCGAACCACCTCGGCGTCTTCTGTGGGTATGCGGTCGCGGTACTGATTGCTGGCCGCTGTAGTTCGGACGCCCGCAGTGTCGAACAGGTCCTTCAGGCCGATGGGGATGCCGTGGAGCGGTCCGCGATACTTTCCCGCATTTATTTCAGCTTCCGCGTGGCGAGCCTGTTCCAGGGCAAGATCGGGAGTGACTGTGATGAACGCATTAAGAAGCGGATTAAGCCGCTCGATGTGTGCGAGGCACTCCCGGGTTAGTTCAACTGGCGACAATCGCCGGGTGCGAATCTGTTCCGCTGCTGCGGTGAGGGTGAGCACGGAGGGGCATCTTACCACTAGGCTCGCTTCTGCTGCTTCTGGCACTTCTCGCAGACACCGTAAATCTGGAAGGTATGGCGCGTGGTCAGATACTTGTTCTTGCGGCCGACCTCTTGCTCGATGCGTTCGATGTCGGCGGAGAAGAACTCCACCGAACTGCCGCACTCGGTGCACACCATGTGATGATGATTGCGCCGCTGATACTGGTGTTCGTAACGTGCGATCCCGTCGTTGAAAGCTACTTCGCTCGCCAGCCCGCATTCCACCAGTAGCTTCAGCGTGCGGTACACCGTGGTGAATCCTATGTGCTGGTCCTTCTTCTTCACCAGCCGGGAGAGTTCGTCGGTGGAGAGATGATCGCGAGTCTCGAGAAACATCCGCAGGATGGTATCGCGCTGGCCGGTCCGCTTCAACCCTACTTTTTTCAGATGATGGTGGAACACGGCTTCAGCCTCGCGCACCATCTGGCGCGAGATAGTCGGCTGATCGTCGATTCGTTTCTGAAGCATAGGCGACGGCGTCGGATGGAAACCCCTCACTTCTGTTGCAAGCTAGTTGTTATCAGCATAACACTGGCAAGCGGAGCTTTCTTGCCCCTGTACTCTGAATTCAAAACTCCACATGCAATCGAAGCGAAGCGACTGTGACCGGACCGCGAACCTGGTTATATCCGGGATTGACAATGTACTGTAAGTCAGGCCCGAGGTAGATTCCGCGCCAGGTGTGGGCGGTGTAATAGCTCTCGAGAATATTTTCCCGCCCGTAGGTCATCCCGCCATCTCCCAGCAGGAATCCAAGCCCACCATAGGCAAGATACTGAGCATGTTCTTTGGAGATACCGTTGGAGGCAAAGGCAATGCCGGCGCGATCGTACTTTCTTTTCCACATGCGGCCCGCAAAGCCGGCTCCGGCTGAAACGGTCTGGTCGCATTCCGTGTAGACCCAGGATTCGGTCTTGCCGTTGTTCCATCCGAAGCGCCCGAAGATGGTGATGTTCCTTGACAGAGCCTGCTCGAAGTTGATTCCAAACCCGTACTTTGTCGTCACCTGTAGGGGATGGTTAGTGATTTCCGGCGTGGGAACCTTGCCCTCAAGGTACTGATCGATGGCAACCTGATAGATGCCCATGTTGGCATTGTTGACATAGGACAGCAGACGGATCATTCCATCCTGCTTGCGCAGGACGCCGCGGTGCAGCTCGAACTCGACATTCTCGGCGTTGGCACGGCGCAGGTTCCAAACCAGGGTTTCCCCGTTCGCAACTGTGGGCAACAGGGCTTCACCAAAGCGCATTCCCCATTTCGGGCTCTGATATTCGAGGATGGCCCCCCATGTGTAACCGCGAGTATCGGCCGCGTAGTCATACCCTCCGTTCTGGTCAATGGTCCAATTCATAAACTGCAAGTGGCTGTCGCTGCCGACGGAGTTCAGGTCGAAGAAGTCCGCCAGACTGAACTTGCCAAGCCGGAATTCAAGCCGGCGGGCAGGTAACTCTGAAAAGGTCGAAAGCGGGCTGCGGACGTTTTCGATCTTCTCGTGGCTCAAGCCGATCACTTGGTGATAGATCAGCCGCGCCAGGTATGGGGCTTTGCTTAACTGCGGGTTCCTCACCACGTCAAGGTTCGTGAAGCCGGCCAATCCAAAGGCCTGGCTCAATCCCGCACCTCCGGCTTCTTCAATATCAAGCAAGGTTTCGATCGATTTTGTGACCTCAAAGCCGGTGTACAGCGTCAGCACACGGGAAGTGGCTTTGTCATAGTAGGGTTGAAAACTATGGGCGCCTGAGTATTTGGCGTAGAACGGCGGATTTGCCTGAAAGATGAAGTTCGCTTGGCCGGAAATCCAGAAACGGCCTTCTTTGAAATGAGGAAAGATGGATTGCACGGTTTCATCCGCCTCGGGCTGCTCGGTACTTTCTGACGCTCCGCTACCGGAGTCTTGACCATGAGCGGAAGGCGCCATCATCGCCGCCGCAATCCAGAGGACGAGGACCAACCACAGCCTGCCGCAGATCACTGCGGCGAGAATCTTTTTCCCTGCCTTTCGTCTCCTGGCAACCGGTCGCTTGCTCAGCATTTGCCTGGCCATCAACCTTCCAACCGACTCTCTGCCAACGCGGCCATCCTGCGCCCTTTCGAGGCAGAGCGCAGGCCTCCGCTGGCGAGCAATCCGGAAGTCTCACATGTCCGCATTACACCGACGTTACCACCAGGGACCAATCTCCACCCCGCCGCGAGGCAAAACCCGCATCCTGGCTCAAGTCCGGTCCGTCCCCCCGCTCGGTGCCGCCCTGATAGGTGCACCCGGGACGAGTTGAAAACGAAATTCATATTCAATATCTTCCACCCTTCGCCACGGCCGCGACGTGAGCCTGGTCACCAGAGGCAGTGACAAACCCAACGCCGGGTCCTCCCGGTTTCGAGCGCGCCGTCCCCTCCTGCTTTGGCTGGTTAATAGACCAGCGCTCCACCAATCGCCGGGTCCCGTCGCCATTCGTTTCTACAGTCCAGCGGCCGCTCACGACGGGCGCGCGGGTGACGGGAACGTGGGTATCGGCGTGGTCGCGAACGCATTCGCAACAGGTCTGCGGCGAAACGAGGATGCTGGGAAAAGTGAGTACGTTGATGGCTGACATGGTTCACCTCCTACGCCTGAATTCAATTTTCCCTCGCGGCACGGCAGACAGGCGACTGTCGGCCTGCAACTTCGCTCTCAGCCACGAGGGGAGCTTCGTTGGGGTTCTGGTCGATTCATACTTTCCTCTCTGCTTAACTGTGGTGGCCGAACAACCCGCCCAGTTCGAGCACGTGATAGAGCACCAGCAACACCATGATGACGAGATAGCTGCGCAATGCGAGCAGCGAAAGCTTGACGCTGATCGTCATGGGCATGGGACCGAGTGTTTCGGTATCCACTTTCTCCTCCGGCACGTCGTCGAGCGGATGCACAACGACGTAATGGCTCTCCGGAAGATCGTTCAGATTGACGTCCATGGTCACAGGCATGAAATTCATCACGCACCTCACAAAAAAAACAGTCCCTAAGCCGACGGGAACAGGTTGGGGGCAACGACTTGCGCAGCCAGAATGAGCGAGAGGACGAAGAGGACGATGATGATGGTCCAATTCACCCAGTTGTTCCACGGTTTGTTGACGTACTGCTCGCCGAGCAGTTCTTTATCGTTCAGCAAAAGCTGCAGGAAGATGATGGCCGACGGCAGAATGATTCCTGACAGTACCTGAACGCTCAGAATGATCAGTTGCAGCGGCGCGCGCGGAATAAGCACGAGAGCTGCCGCAAGCCCAACGCAAGCTGCATAGATTATGTAAAAGCCCTTGGCCTGCTGGAACGGAAGCTGTAAGCTGTGCGGCCAGCCCTTCACTTCCCCGTAAGCCCAGGCGCTCGAGAGGGATATTGCCGTTGTGCCCAACACCGCTGCGTTGATCATCAGCAGCAGGATGCCGATGCGGATGCCCTCGCCGGTAAAGACATGCAGCGCATTGGCCATCTGCGCCGGATCGGCGAAGTCGATGCCATGCAGTTTGGAAGCATTTCCCACGATCATCATGCAGGCCGCAACTACGATCGTGAAAACCGCTCCGATGAACGTGTCTAACCGCCCCCACTTCAAGTCCGAGAAGCGCAGCTTCTTGTCGGCAATGCAGCTCTGCTGGAAGAAAAGCTGCCAGGGTGCGATGGTGGTCCCGACAATGGCGATCACCAGGAACGTCAGGCTCGCCGTCAGTCCTCCAGCAGGGACACCAGGTACGAGTGTGTCGTGGGCCAGTACACCGAAGGAAGGCCAGCTTGAACGCCATCACGATCCATCCCAGATCCAACAGGCAAAGAAAGACGGTGATGCGTTCCCAGCGAAGATAACTGCCGGTGATTACCATGGCGATCAACCCGACCGCCGCAAACGGTACGCCGAGATAAGGCGACACACCCATATGGCTGACCGCCAGAGCGATGGCAGCGAACTCGGTAACCAGCGTCAGGAAATTCACCGCCTGAAGATCAAAGAGCGAGAACGCTCCCCACCACTTGCCAAAGCGCTGGTAGATCATGGCCGCGTGGCCTTTGCCAGTTGCAATGCCAAGCCGGACGACCATCTCCTGGACGAAATACGTTACCGGCAGCAGGAGCAGGATCAGCCAGAGGAGCCTGGTTCCGTATTGGGCGCCCGCCTGAATGTAGGTCGATACTGCGCCAGCGTCGTTGTCTGCCTCCATGACGATAAGTCCGGGCCCGAAGACCATCAGGAAAGTAAGAATGCTGTGGGCCCACCTGGAGCGCACAACCTCTCCACGGACCGTCGTCACTTCGGCATCGGTGCCTGCGATAGAAATAGCCCGCAGTTCGGTTTGCATCTCTCAACTCCCTTCCGCTGGCAAGCGAAACCAGCAAAGATGCCGGTCATGCACAGCCGACCCGACCTGGCCGTCGACGTACAGACAAATGGCGACCACATGCACGACAGAGCGGGCTTGGCCGTGATGCTGTCGAAATTCGCTTTGGGGGTGAGAACTTGCGCCTTGCGGCACCCGCCTCGGTCCCTCGTTCTTCAGTTGTCAGGCAGAAGAAGCAGAGGTGAGGCGATAGGCAGGATTGCGCTTATCGGGACACCTGACCGCTCTTTCTACACCGGAGTGCCGCCGAGGCTACTCGGGGGCTCTGGCCCAAATGCTGCGTTCATACATCCTTTCTGAGTCTTGACGGAAGTTATGGATTTCCCGCCAAAATTCTTATATCATACCCCCCTAGGGTACTGGCAAGAGGAAAAACCGAGAAATGCAGGAAAAAATGAAGGATAAAATTCCCGAGATTTCCAAAGAGAAACAGAAGCTGCTATTTCGCATCAAGCGAATCCGCGGCCAGTTCGCCGCCGTGGAGCGGGCCCTGACTGCCGGAGATGAATGCGCTGACATCCTGATGCTGTTGGCCGCCATTCGCGGTGGCGTCAATGGCCTGATGGCGGAGATTCTTGAGGACCACATCCGCCTGCACATGATGACTCCGGACCAGAAGATGGACTCGCCCGAGGAATTGGGCGAAGACCTGATCGGCTTGGTGCGCGCTTACCTGAAATAGCTGTCAGGCCGGGCGCACGAGATCGGCTGGCGTGTGGACGCTGGTCTGCCCACCTCACTCACAGAGCGTGTCGTGGGTCACTCACCTGAAAGGACAATACCGATGCCATCGGCGTGGAAGATCGCTGGACTTTCCTTTTGAGCGGAGTATCATCAGGCACATTGCACACGTCAAGCCCTGGCCGCAAGACAGTGGCACTCTAGGGTGCGTTCTTGTCCTTTGTGCTCGCGGAGTCTGAGTTTACCCTCAGCCTCTGCGGAACTGGCGGCTGACCAGCTTTCGAACTATGGACGACCGCAGATATGCTCTTTCGGGAAGGGTGCTGGTCACCGGCGGCACACGAGGGATAGGTCGCGCCATTTCCCTGCGCTTTGCCAGGGCAGGGGCGTCGGTGATCGCTAACTATGTCCGCAACCAAAAGGCTGCTGATGCGTTGAAAGCTGCGGCTGAGGAGGAAGGACTGCCGATCGAATTGTGCCGCGCCGACCTCACCACTCCCCAAGGCGTAGCGCAAATCCGAAAGTCCATTGCTGATAGCGGAGAATCTCTTTCCGGATTCGTTCATTGCGCAGCGACGGGCGTACATCGCCCCCTTGCCGATCTCACGACCCGTCATTTTGACTGGACTTTCGCGCTCAATGTGCGCGCATTTTTCGAGTTGGTAAAGGCCTTGAGTGATCAGTTTTCCGACCCATCCAGTATTGTTGCTGTCAGTTCGATGGGGGCTGTGCGGGCCTTGCCCAATTACACCCTCGTGGGTTCATCGAAGGGCGCGCTCGAAGCGCTGGCACGGCATCTCGCGGTCGAGTTGGCGCCGCGGGGCATTCGCGTGAACATTCTGGTGCCCGGCAGCGTGGAAACCGATGCTTGGGAAGCGATCCCGGACCGCGAAGCGCGGCTTGCGGCGGCAATTCGCCGTACTCCAATCGGCCGACTGGTGACCGCGGAGGAGGTAGCATCGGCAGCACAGTTTCTCTGTTCAGAGGCAGCGGCCGGAATCGTCGGGCAAACGCTGATTGTGGACGGGGGCTCAGCCATCATGGGCTAGAAGTCGGCGACCGGGGAGTTGGCACATCCCCGTCCGGTTCGAGGAAGTGATAGCGGACGTGCTCACGGTAAAGCCGCCGGAGAAAGCGCAGAAGGTACAAAAGCGTAAGAAGCTATGAAGCGAATCCTGGTGGTACTCGCAATGGCGATTCCGATCTTCGCTGCACAGCCAAAGTGCAAAGGGAACCCCAAGGTTATTGGCGCTTGCTACACAGTTCATGGAAGGCTCTCTCCGGGGGCGGACACCGTGACTGTACGGCTTTGGCCCGTGGGAACAAAACGGATGCTAGGCGTTAGCAGAGGGCCAACCATCGACGACGCAAGCTTCCCCATTTGGCCACAAAGCCTAAGATTTGCACATGGAGACGAGGACATCTATGGCGACTTCGAGGTATGCCCGTTCACGCCAGAACGGAAGGGCGTGATGCAATTTGTCTGCATTGAGTCTGCTTCTCACGTTGTCGTAAAGCGCTAAACCGGAGGGTTTGCCAAAGGCGTAATTCCGGAAGTTTGCGTTGCAGACGGAAAAGGTTACTAATATACTATCGGATAATTTCCATGGCAGCAGTCGAAGTGGCGCCACTTAGCCTCCTAAGTTACTGATATCACGTGGCTGACAACCGATGATGTGAGCGCTGCCGCAGGCTGTTGGCCAAGGAAAGCCCCGCGTAGAGCCGCGATTCGAGGACACGAAAGAGTGCAGGATATTCTGGCCAAAGTGCAAGGCGCTTTCCATGACGCCTTCGGTATCGATCCGCAATCGGTCTCCTTTGAAACCGGTCCTGACGACGTACCCGGTTGGGATTCGGCCGGACATCTTTTCCTGGTCAGCAATCTGGAACAAGCTCTGGGTGTCAATCTCGATGTCGATGACGTTATGGAGATGGAGACCGTACGCGACATTGTGAGGGTGATACAAGCAAAGCTGGCGGCATGAATGAGAGCGCAACTTCTCAATCAACCAATTTTGCCGGGCAATTAGTAAGCCGCCTGGGTAAGCTCTCGTATCTGATCGACGCGGCGACGGGCGAAACCATTGGTGACCTTGCTCGCCTCATTAGCAGCTTCGGCGCCAGCCTGCTTGCTACCGGGTTGAAACCCGGTGATCCCATCGTCATTGGTTGTGTCTTGTCTCCCCCCAGCAGCATCGCCTACCTGGGTGCAATGTACGCAGGTCTGGTGCCCGTCCCCGCGGAGGAGAGCAAGCTGGCTTCGTCAGGAAGCTTCCTGGTGAATCGAGTTGGGGCAAAAGCTCTGTGGACGGAGAAACCTTGTACGTTCGATTGGAAATGCGGAAAGGAATTCAAGTTTACCCACGGTCACCCATCGGAGATGCGCGCGGATCCAATCCCACCCGCCCCACGAGAGGAAAGCGATCTTGCGGCCCTGGTGGCTACTTCTGGCTCCTCCGACGTACCTCGTTTTGTCATGGTGAGCCATGGAAATCTTCGTGCCAACACGGAAGCGATCATCCGTAGCCAGCACCTGGAAGACGACGAAAGAGCAATGCTCATCCTGCCCTTGAGCTACTGCTTCGGGGCCAGCGTCCTGCACACTCATCTCTACCGGGGTGGCGGAGTGGTGTTCGACCGCCGCTTCATGTTTCCCGATAAGGTGCTGCACGCCATTAATCAGCATGAATGCACAACCTTCGCAGGCGTACCCACGGTCTATAACATTCTCCTGCGCCGATCGAATCTCCGCTCCATTGCGCTGTCCGGCCTGCGCCGATTCTTACAGGCCGGAGGGCCGCTTGCTCCGCAACATGTACAGGAGATGCGTACCATTGTTCCGACTGCGGAGTTTTATGTGATGTATGGTCAGACGGAGGCGACCAGCCGAATCTCCTGCCTTGACCCTG
>JBEKQY010000010.1:0-30705 GCA_049519235.1 Candidatus Korobacteraceae bacterium
CAGACGCTGATCGACCTGCGACCTCAGAAACGGCACTCAGCGACGGCGTCGCTGCCCGATGAAAGATACCCTTCGAGAGATGTCTGTCTGCCGATCGACCGAAATGTTCAAGAACATCCGCAAAGAAGGCTTCAAGGTAAGAGACAGTCGCGATGCCACTGGCTGTCATGACGTCGCGCTGCATGGGGGTGAGCGACAACGAATCGAGCATCCTATCGAAGTCAGCCACGTGTACCTTATCGAGATGAGAATGCCTCAACAGCGTTGACATCGACTCGACTGGCAAACCGGTCCGCACAGCTAAGTCTTCCAGATATTCGGGCGACTTGGGATTCTCCACTACCGCGATGTACCCAAGAACTGCGACGGGATGCACGTGTCTGGCCAAGTAGTATTGTGAGCCAATAAGCGCCGAAACACTGGTATAAGGAAGACGGCTGAACACCCTATCTCGATCAAACCCGAGAAAAGAGAGGTCGTCGAGCACCCACTCCTCATGGCCCTGCTCCTCTTTTGCGTGAGCGTGGAGGTAAGGCGCCAATTGGCTTGCGAGGGCGTCCGACGCTGCCAGTCGATCGGCTTCCAGAGCTGCCTGGCGAAGCATGGGAGTCGACGAAACAACCATCCCATAAATCGCGAACAGAAACTCTGGGTATAGCTCTCCGAAACGGGGATGTGTCCATAATTCGTGGGCGCGCTCGGATAGCGTGCCACTGGCAATAGCGATCGTTGCCCGCAGCCGTTGGCTGTTGGTGCAGTTTTCTGACATTCCGATTACTCCGCGGTGGCGCGAACCAAAACGCTTGGCGGAAGCTTGCTTAGAAGCAAGTGCCCACGAAATCAATCGGCTTAAATGGGCCCACTAACTTCGTATGAACTGAGATCAAAGCGTCCACTTCGGCGCTGCTCAGATTGTTCATCGCTTCAACCTGTGCCGGTGTCAGCGGGTTAGGGGTCGGGATCACTCCTGCTTGTTGCAGTTGCTCCACATTCGTCATGGGAACTCCTTTGTCGGCGATTGGTGGCGTAAACGCCAGTGCGTAGGCCAGCCTAACACACTCACCCGGTTGGAGCCAGTGCTGCTGAGCCTGCATTGCGAAGCATAGGCCAAAGCAGTGCCGGCGCCAGGTTGAGTTGCAGGCTGTTGAGCGACAGCCCCTCCAGCCGCGCCCTAACTGATTCTGCAAAAGGGGCATCAATTACACTGCGCGCCAAAATACTTCCAAGGTTGGCGGAGAGATCGCGGGAGCCGCCAGGGATGAAGAAGCGTGGCACATGCAACCGCTCCACCGCGAGCCTCTCTTGCTCATAGACCGACGAGATGTAGTTCGCGGCTATTCGATAAGGTCGATCTGTATAACTGCCAGCTAAGTCTTTCACGGACCGATGCTCCGTGGTTTTGCCATCCCACAGCAGGATCTCGTTCAACCATACTATGTAGTGCAATGTGTCGCGGAGGAGGATTCGGGGCGCGTGCAGACTCCCCAGGCGGTCGAGCCACCCGCCGCCTCCGAGAAGATGGTCGCGCACCTCCACCAGCGCGCGCGCAGCTTTCATGAATCCGTCAACTACGGCCGGCACGCAGGAAATTGAAGAATCCTCTCCACGGCGATTCCCCTGGTCGATGAGCGAGCAGGGGTTGAACGTGAGTGAGGCAGACCCGTTCTCATGGAAAATCCAAACCGGCAGCCGAATGTTCGCCACGATCTCCGCATTGCCAAAGTAACCGGAAATGTCAGGTAACCCTCGATCAGTGGCGCTAGCACCAGCCGGAAGTAAGCCGGTGCGTGCCAGTTCGATAGACAACCTCGCAACCGCATCATTCTCTGCCTCGCCCACCTTCTCGGGCGTTGCCAGGCATTCCGCATCGACGACCGCGGGCCCTGTCGATGTCGCAAGAACATTGCCCATGTGAAGATCGGTCATATGGGCAACCCAGGCATGGCACAACAAGCTGCCCGCGCTCCTCCAGTAGGCCAACGGGGTGAGCTTACCGCACGTCTTGTCGGGCCGCAGCTCATCCATCCATCCGTACTCGTAGGTCGGTTCGTTCCCTCCCTGCAAAACTCGTGCAGCCGTCACTTCGCAATCGGGATCTACCAATGCTGTCGCACGGGTAAGTTCAAACCAAAAGAGCTCACCCGTCACGGGTCTTGGCTTGTAAAAAACGCAACTTCCATCCGAGAACTCGATTCGGACCGTCGAACCGCCTGCATCATGAAGGTCTGAGTTGGTAGCAGCCAGTCCCGTGATTCCTGGCATGTCCGATTTGCCCGCCCATGCAGAAATCCTCGCCAAGTCGGTGTGCAGTCTCTGCAAGAAAAGCCCTGTCGCCCCGGCCCATTGCTGGGTCACCATCTCAGCGTAGTCGATGTACCTCGTCGCGTTGAGCGCGTCGGCCGGGCGGACATTGAGCCCAGAGCCGTCGCGCTCGGATTCACGCCAGCATGCCGCTGCCGCAATCCCCATCAGCCGATGAAGTAGCGGAGCAAGCAACTGTTCGACAGGCAGGCGCTTCCCGCCCCATTTGCGGTGTTCTTGCGGCGCTTCGTCTTGCAGCCGGCTCAAGGCTGCATCGAGCCAGGGACGAAAAGCGTTGAACGCCCGTTCATCCTGGGCCGCAGACGCTTCTTCACCTACCGGCCTCAGCGTGCCTTGCCAACCCAGTAGAAGGATTCCGCACTTTCCGCTCACATCTTCTCGGGGCATTCAGGTTCTCGGCGCAAAGGTACGAGCCGAAGCATTCTAACGGGGATTTCCGTCTTGGCTTCCCAAACCTCGACACGATTGTTTAGTTTCTGTTTCTTGAAATCCGAAAAGTGAATTAAACCATCCTGGGCGGCGGCATGCCTCCTCAAAGTTGCTTCGAGAAATATTCTCGGACCCTCAAATCGCAGCCGGCACTTCCAACAAGTGGCCGTGTTACGCACGCTTCCCGCCACCGCTGAGCAATTCTGATATCGGCGGGTGGACCAGCAGTTGAAAAGATGCCATCACCGCAGCTGAGCCACAACTGCAACGTCGAACTTTGAGTAGTATTTCCTGACGTCACTCGCCCCATACTTGTCACGGAATTTTTCGACCACGGAGGCCACCTGAGTTGCATCAGTGACAGGAACGACCTTGAGTTCAGCCTCCGCGCTACCTGCGCCGATCCGAACCGACGGGTTCTTGAGCACGTTTTTGTACCACTGTGTATCCGACCCCTGCACCGGCAGCAGGTAGAGCTTATCTTCGTCCGATACGAACCAGACCGGGTTTGAGATGGTGCGTCCCGACTTTCTGCCGACCACACTGATGGTGATTTCTCGAGATCGGGCAAGGCGGTCTCTTACAGCATCGTTCCGGAGTGGTTTATTGCCCATCCAAATCTCCCGTCAGCGTCTCCTGGTACCGCCCCAACTACCACGACTCGAGCCTGACGCACGGGAACTCCCCTGACGTCGTGCATTTGCATCATTGTTAAGCTGCTGATAGGTGTCAGGCGACACATTAGCCCCACGTCCAGACGTGCCCGAGTTCGACAGGGAAGATTGCCTCTGCTGTGAATTAGCCGTCGAATTTGCTCCCGATTGGGTCGGGCGCTGGTTACTTGGCGTGGTTACCTGGTTCCAAGTGCCGTTGTCGTACTTGCTCCATTGTCCGCTCGAATCCTGCTTATAGACGTTACCGTCTTGGCCCGCATAGACGTTGTTGTTCGCGCCTTTGGCTACATACCCTGTCTCCCCTCCAGGGCCGGTAACCGCAGTGCCTGAGGCGCCTTTGCTATTGCTTACGGTAGTCGTCGACGCGCTTCCGCCATTCTTCGTTTGTAGCGTGGACGACGATTTCGAAAGGTCTTGTGAGGCGCTTGAGTTCTGCCCTCGTTGCTGCACCTGCTGCTGCGCCTGTGTAGTATTCACCGGCGTCCAACTACCGTTGCTGTACTCACTCCAGTTACCATCGGGATTTTGCTTATAAACATTGCCATCTTTGCCAGCATATTGGGTACCGCTGTCGGTAGTACCGTGATAGTAAGTCTGACCCCCTGGACCAACAACGCCAGCACCACTGCCGCCCTTCGATGTCTGATAAGAACCCGCAGCGCCATTGGCATTCGCATAGTGCTGCATGTTGACAGTCTGATAGGGAGTAGATACTACCGAACTGCCCCACTGACTATAGGTGTTGTTATGCTGTTGAGTCGCGGCATAGGTTCCGGTCCAAGGGTTGTAAGCCTGAGCATACGTGCTGCCGCCGTAGGCATTTTGGTATGTCACCGCCCTTCCGTAAGCTCCGGTCGTGGGATTGTACCAGGCAGTACTGCCTGCGGAAGCATACGGCCCATACACAACCTGGGAGTAGCTGTATGCTCCTGTATATGGATGGTAAACAGCACCCACTCCATAAGTATATGGATAAGGATAGTAGACTGGATACGGATAGAACCCAGGGTAGAAATACGGCGGGTAGTAGTATCCAGTGCCATAAACTACCGTCGTGCCCATTGCAAATCCCATAAGAAATATTCCCGTGTAGCCTGCGGTGTAGCTGGTTACGACCGTGGTTGGGGTTGGATCCGAGACCGTCACGTAGGTTACGTTGTACACCGGGGAACTCGGAGGAATTGTATAGATGACCGGGGGAACCGAATCGGCAGCCTTCCATGGTCCGTTCGGCGTAGTGGACATAAACCACACGCCTTGGAAACACAGATAATACAGGTCGCCCACTTGGATGACCCTGTCGTTCGTATTCACCGCATAGGAGAGAGACATATTTGTAATGGGAACAAACTTCGGAGGACCGGTGTATTGCACCTTCACTTTGGCTTCGGCTTCTTGCTTGTTCACCACTGCCACGGTTGGTATCTGTGCCAGCAAAACTGCATCATGGGCTTCCTGTGTGCCGGGAACCGAAGCTAACACCGATCCGGCGACGCTGTTCGAAGGAATGTTTCTGAAGTCTTCCGGCAGGCCGGCGCCGGCATAGGTCCATGGTCCGTCCAGACTGGGTGCGCTAAACCAGCGACCCGAAACTAATACGTAAAACTGGCGATTTACGCTGTACTGAAACACGTTGCTGGTCGTGTTGGTGGCGTAGGCAAGAGCTGTGCGCGGGACTGGCGAAAACGCCGGCTTCCCCCTAAAGACCAGTAGTTCGGCTGGCTTGCTGGTAAAGATGACCTTTGTCGCCGGGCCGATGGGAGCTTTCGGCGGCAAAGCTTTCTTGACGTCCTGCCAGTTATCTCCACTGGGGACCTTCGCCATATTCGCTGGCAGCTTGGTAGTTCCCGTCCAAGGCCCCTCAAGGGTACGGGCGGTCAACCATGTCGTCCCATTCAGAAGGTAATAGTTGGAGTCGTTATAGAACAGGTCCCAGGTAGTGTTAACCACATATTCGATTCCTGTTTGCTGTATAGGGACACGAACCGGCGAGCCATCGACAAAGAGCAGAATCGCCGGAGACATGCTTACATAGATTGGCGGCGGGGTGGTGTTCAGCGGAGGCGTGGACTTCATTTCTTCCGCTCTGAAGCCGGCAAGCATTCTGTCCAGACTAATGACCATGACTTTCGTCGGATAAACCTGCATGGCCTTGGCTTGCATCGCCGCTGCGGCCGCAGGGTCGAGCGAGGGAAAACGCGCGCTGATGACATGAATGTCATTGATCGTGACCGTTCGGCTGATCAGGTTCGGAACGGTGTTCGCTTGCCAACTGAATACACCCAAAACCGGCTTGTGCCCGCTTTGCGTAATCGAAACTGCCGTGTCCGCTTTCAAGACACGAAACTTTTCCCAATTCTCAATTTGTGGCTGATAGACAATGAGCTTGGTTCCATTCCTATCGAATTCGCGGGGCCATCCCGGATCCCGAAGTGTGTGATCGCTGGCGGACTGACACAGCAGCGCCGTTGCTGAAAATACTGTGATCAATAGGTATGCCAGCAAGCAACTCTTTAACAACTTTGTTGCGCTTCGGCTTGTGGTGCACGTAAGGCGCTTCATCGCGCGCTCCTTTAGTAGGCATCTGTGCCGTCGCCGTCCTGGAGGATGAGGACACTCACGACTCCGAGAGACCGACATGCGGCGCCTGGGAACCTGGAAAAACAGAGATGCAGTTTAGGCCGGCAATATCATACACGCGACAGGCGGGTGTCAAGGTTCAAATCTTTCGCTGTGAAACGATTTTTGTTGGCAACGGGCCGGACGTGTGTACTATGATGCTGTTCTTCAGTCAAAAAAGAAATAACCGATGAAAGGAAACTGCGTCTCATGACTCCCAACAGCAGAGTTTCTAGGCATTCCCTGTACGCCGAACTGTCGCTTGGCCTGGCGTTGATTATTGCCTTCGCAGGCTTTGCAGTTGCTCAGATGGGTTCTGGAGCGGACAGCGGGTTGCAACAGAAAGTGATGGTGTTGAAGCAATCCGCCGCCCAGAACAAACAGAAACTACACCACTATCAGTGGGTGGAAACCAGCCAGATCACGCTCAAGGGTGAGCAGAAACCGGAGAGAGTGTACCAGTGCTCCTACGGCCCCAACGGGCAGGTGCAAAAGATTCCACTGGGTGCACCTCCGCAGACGAACGATAACCGCCGCAGCGGCCCGCTGCGGCAACGAGTCGTGGAGAAGAAAACTGAGGAGATGAAAGACTACATGCAGCAAGTCCAGAGCCTGCTGTCACTGTACGTCCCGCCCAACCCACAACTGATGCAGCAGGCGCTCCAGAAGAAGAACGTTAGCTTCGATAGGTCCATGGGAATGGCCGGCGCGCAAGTGGTGTTCAACAACTATGCCAAGCAAGGCGATCAGATGACGATCGGGTTTGATACCGCGACCAAGAAGATCAGCACCATCAATGTGAACACCTACATGGACGATCCGAACGACGCGGTTACACTGGCCGTCCGGATGGCAAGTCTGCCAGACGGAACGAACTATGCACAGCAGACCACATTAAATGCTACGGCAAAGCAAATTCAGGTGACCACCACCAGCTCCAATTTCGTGAAGGTCCAGTAAGACTTCGGAGCTGTCAACCCCTGGAAACGGCCCGCGCGAAGACAGCGCTAACGTGCTTTCCCCATCGTTTCGATTACCGATTTGCGGCGGAAAACATACAGCTTGCAGTTCGAATTGATAAGACGGAGGATGCAATGACGATACGGAAGTGGTTGTTGGGCTTGACCGCGACGGGCATCTTGTTTAGCGCTGTTGCCGCCCAGGCGCAGTGGGTGATGGTGGCGCGGGCTGCGGCGGGACAGATTCAGCGCATGAGCAACAAGTCGTCAAACGGGTCCGGCTACGATGTGGCCACGGTCGTGCTCATGGCGAATGCCGACAAGGTTTACCAGACTGCGCTGATCTCGCTGAAGACCAATCACCCCGAGGTCACCATCAACAGCAGCGACGCCAAGAAGCGGGAGATCAAATTCTCAAAAGGCGATCAGGTGGCGAGTATGCAGGCGACGCCGCTGGGCGAAAAGCTCACGCAACTGGTGGTCGCCTCCAACCAGACGGCAGTCCAGCCCGACGCAACTTCAGTGGTAGTCGATGGCGTGATGAAGGTATGCAAACAGATGAATGTGGTTTGCACGCTCGCGCAGGATTAAGCTGTCCCTTCGGGCGCTGCTTGCGCCGCGGCCGCGAGCGCCAAGGGACATCGCTGCCAGGATAACCAGCGCGTCCGCGTAGGGTTTCCGCATGAACGCCGTTATCCCAAGAACTCCGCGCTCAGGCGCGATGACGCGCCAGTCCGCTGCTTGTCTCGAAGCATGGAAGAAAATCTTTCCAATTCAGCCCTGAAATGATTTAATGCTCTTCCGAGACAAAAGCCAAACTGACTGCCCGTCCTGAATGGATTTTGCTCAGTACCCTCGGGGTGTTTGAATGCAGCGATTCATGCGCGTTGTCGTTTGCCTTCTTATGCTGGCGTTCAGCTTGGCCGGGCCCATCTGCGCGCAGACAAGGGCGCTGAATGAAACGGCTGAAGACGGCTTGCTGACCATTGACCAGGCCGTCAAGATAGCGCTGGCAAACAACCGCGACCTCAAGATTGTCTCCCTGAATCTAGACAGCTCCAAGGAAAAGGTCCTGGCCGCCAAGACCAAGCGCTTGCCCTCGTTTAACGTCTACACTTTCGCGTCTCAATTGCTATCGCCGATCAGCTTCCAGATCCAGCCGGGACAGTTCGGGACATATCCCGGAGTCGGTCCCATTCCCGCCACCACCACCAATATCAGCACGCCCAGCCGGCCGACAGCCTACATCTTCGGCACAGCTTCGCAGCCTCTGCTGACCCTCTACAAAATCAACCTGCATATCCATGGAGAGGAGTTGTCGCTGCAGCAGGCAGTCGAAGAGTTGCGCGACGAACGCAACACCATCGTCAACGATGTCCGGCAGGCGTACTACTCCGTGGTGGAGATCCAGAATGTGATCGAGGCAACGAATGCCAGTATCAAGCAATATGAAGAGCTCGATCGCATTACTCTGGAGTATGTTTCGGAAAAAGTCGTTCTCGAGTCAGATAGCCTGGAGGTTAAGGCAAAGCTCGCCGATGAGCGGTTGAAGCTGCTACAGGCTGAAGACAAACTTCAGACAGCCAAGGAAACTCTGAATAACCTACTGGGACGCGATATCGATATCGACTTCCAGGCCGCTGAGGACAAGGAATTGTCTCCTGTCGAACAGGACCTCAAGGCCGCTCAGGCAACGGCCCTGGCGCAGAACCCCAAAGTCAAAGAGGCGGAAATCAAAATCCAGCAGGCCGATACGGTGAGGCGCCTGGTCAAGTCGGAATACCTGCCGGATATGGGCGCTTCGTTTCATTACCTGTCTCCCTTCGGAGTCAACTTTCTTCCCACCAACGTCTTGGGCCTCGGCATCGAGCTCTCGTGGGAGCCGTTTGACTGGGGCCGGAGACGGGATGTGGTCAATGAGAAGACTATCGCCGTCGAGCAAAGTAAATTAAACCTGAGCCAAACCAAGGCCAACATCTTGGTTAACCTGGACAAGCAGTTTCGTTCGCTGCAGGAAGCGCGCATGGCCGTGGACGTGGCCAGCGCGCAACAGGAGGCGGCACGTGTGAAACTGCGCGAAGTCACCGACAAGTACGGACAAAAGACCGTCTTACTGCGCGATGTGTTGCAGCAGCAGGCAGCAGTGGAAAAAGCCAACGCGGATTACAACGAGGCAATTGCCTCCTTCTGGACGGCAAAGGCCGACTTCCAGAAAGCGCTGGGCGAGGATTAGCGATCATGCCGCACCGAAGGACCACAGGACGACTAAAGACCGGCGCCTTCTCTTTGGCGACCGTCACCGTAATCGCGAGCTTGCAGGTGAGCTGCAACAAAGCCAGCTCGGACGTGCAACTGGCACCAGTACACACCGCGGAAGTACGAACCATCGACACCGGCTCGAGCAATACTTACTCAGCCAACATCCAGCCCTATCAGCAAGTGGACCTGTCCTTCAAGTCGAACGGCTACCTGGTCAGCATCCGGCAAGTGCGCGATGCCGATGGTCACATTCGCAACATCGACCAGGGCGATTACGTGGCCAAGGACACTGTTCTTGCTACCGTGCAGAAGGAGGATTACCAGCAAAAGCTGGACCAGGCGAAGGCGCAGCTAGCGCGCGCGCAAGCTGAACACGAGCGCGCTAAGCTTTCGTTCGAGCGAGTATCAGTGCTCTACAAGGCCGGCGCCGCGACGCAACCTGACTATGACGACACGCGGGCGCAGGAACAGAGCACGCAGGCCGCAGTCGACAGCGCTACCGCACAAATCGCGGAGGCACAACTGGCGCTTAGCTATTGCGAACTGAGGGCGCCATTCGATTCCTGGGTGCTGAAGCGGAATGTCGATGTTGGCACCCTCGTCGGCCCGGCCACCAACGGCTTCACGCTCGCCGATACTCGCACGGTGAAGGCGGTCTTCGGCGTTCCCGACACGGCGATCGGGCGCATCAAGCTGGGCAGTCCGCAAACGGTAACCACCGAAGCCCTGCGCGGTCCGTTCTCCGGCCACGTCACGGCCATCTCGGCAGCGGCCGATCCCAAGAGCCGCGTCTACTCGGTCGAGGTCAGAATCGACAATCCGCAAAACCTGCTGAAGGCGGGCATGATCGCGTCCATCACGATTGGCACAGCTTCGCCGCCGGGCGGCGTGACCGTCGTGCCGATCTCGGCGGTCGTGCGCAGCCCCTCCAACCCTGACGGTTTCGCCGTATTCGTGATCGCGGGGACGAGCGACATGGTGAAGGTGCACACGCAGGACGTGACGCTGGGCGACACCTACGGCAACATGATCGCGGTCCTTAGTGGTGTAAACATCGGCGATCGGGTCGTAACATCGGGAACAAACATAATTAAGAATGGCGATGAGGTGCGCGTCATCCCATAAAGACTGAGGGACGGTTTGACTATGGGTAGTGCGGCGCTTCAGCGCCGTGTTCGCGGGCAGAATGAAAGAGTCATTGGAAGAGTGGTCATTAGAAATGAGCACTCTTCCGCCAGGCGTATCGCCGGCTAAAGCTGGCTCGGATTAACCAAGATAGTGCGCCGACGCGGACCTAAAGGTCCGCACTAGCCGAGCGTTCGATTTCTCTGAATTTCCGAGACGGCAGTTCGAAGCGCAATGACAACGCATCACAAGTCCGACGCTGAGATCATCGCGACCACGCACAACACTGCCCGCTTCTTCACCGAGCACCGGCAAGTCGCGCTCGTGTTGTTGCTGGCAACCTTCATTTGGGGCTGGTATGGCTATCGCAACATGCCCAAGCGCAAGGACCCGGATATTCCTGTGCGGGTGGCCGCTGCGCAGTGCCAATGGCCTGGGGCGACAGCCGAACAGGTGGAGCAACTGGTTACGCGTCCCATCGAACAGGCGGCCGCGCTGAACAACACGATTCGCCCGTCAAGTCCTTCCAACTTCGGCCTCCGCTCGCTCAGCTTCCCGGGACTGTCGGTGGTTTACATCCAGCTCGACGACAGCGTCAAGGACAAGCAGAAGGAGTTCAGCGACATCAACCTGAAGATGAACCAGGTGAAGCTGCCACGCGGAGCTGGCCCCATCCAGTTCAACAGTAACTTCGGGGATACGGCCGCGCTGATGCTCACCGTGGCAAGTCCCAATGTAACGCCGACCGAAGTCGCCGTGCGCTCGATTGCCATACGCAAAGCAATCGAAGCGACGCGAGCCCAACAGCTTAGGGACGCGCCGCAGCCGCGTGTGAGCGTCATCTATGCGTTCCCGCTGTCTGTGGCAGCCGGACCGGTGCGCAGCAGTTTCGAGATGCTTGGGCGAATCGCCGAGCGCAACGGCACCCTCAAGGACCTGTATTTTTTCGATGGCCCGGGATATGTCGGCCTCGACGCCAGCTCCACGCTGGACGATGCGACGATTCGTCAACGAGGCGAGCAGATCATCAAGGACAACCTTCAGCGGTCTGAGCTCTATCCCGACGCGTGGCGGGCTGCCATCATTCGCGATCCTGCCGAGACAGAATCGCAACTGGCCAAAGTTGCCGGCGCGAAATATTCTTATCGCCAGCTTGACAACTACACCGACCTGATCCAGCGCACTCTGCAAGGCGTGCCCGAGACCTCGACGGTGTCACGCTCCGGCGTCCTGCCGGAGCAGATTTACCTCGATTACTCCCAGCAACGGCTTGCGCAATATGGATATGACCCGTCGAAGCTGAAGGACATTCTCAATGCGCAAAACATCACGCTGCCTGCGGGCTCGCTCGAGGTCGGACCTCAGGACCTGGTAATCAATCCTTCCGGCTTGTTTCCCGACGCGCCAGCCATCGGCAACGTGATCATCGGCGTCTCCTCATCGAACAGTCCTGTCTACCTGCGCGATCTGGTCGATATCTCGCGCACGTATCAAAGCCCGCCCACATTCCTCAATTACCTGACCTGGCGCGATCCTGCCGGAAACTGGATTCGCAGCCGCGCCATTTCGCTTGGCATCAACATGCGCTCCGGCCAGCAGATCGATCTGTTCGGGCAGCACGTCAAGGAGAAGCTGGACAGCCTCCAACCCTACCTGCCTGATGATCTGGTCATCGTTCCTACCTCCAGCCAGCCGGTGCAGGTAAAAGAACAGATCGATCTATTCATGGATGCGCTGTACGAAGCGATCGGCCTGGTGGTTATCGTCTCGCTGATCGGGTTTTGGGAATGGCGCTCGGCGGTGCTGATGGCGATCTCCATCCCCATCACGCTGGCCATGACCTTCGGCATCGTCTACGTGCTCGGCATCGACATCCAGCAAGTGTCGGTGGCGTCGCTGATCATCGCCCTGGGACTGCTGGTGGACGATCCCGTCGTCGCCGGCGACTCCATCAAGCGCATGCTGGCCGAGGGACAACCGCGGATCATCGCGCCGTGGCTGGGACCCACCAAGATTGCCACCGCGATTATGTACGCGACGATCACCAATATCGTCGCTTACCTTCCCTTCCTGATGATCACCGGAACCACGGGCGAGTTTATCTATAGCCTGCCGATCGTGATGACCGTCGCTCTAGTGTCTTCGCGTCTGGCCTCGATGACGTTCATCCCGCTGTTGGGCTATTACCTGTTGCGTCCAGGCAAGACGCCGGAAAAGCCGATCGAGGTCCGCCGGACCACGGGCTTCACCGGCAGCTACGCGAAAGTCGCCAAGTTCGCGATTGAACATCGCTGGAAGGTTGCCATCGGTTCGCTGGCCTTCCTGCTGCTGGGAGCATTCTTCTTCTCCCAACTGAAAACCTCGTTCTTCCCCGATGATGTTCAATACTGGTCGTACGCCGATGTCTGGCTTCCCAACGATGCCAACTTCGAGGCGACCAACCAGGCGGCGCAAGAGGTGGAGCAGATCATCCGTCGACAAGCCGACGAGTGGGACAAGCAGCACCCGGAGAAGGATGGTTCTCCTTCGCACATCTTGCGCTATGTGACCACCTGGGTCGGAGGTGGCAGTCCCCGCTTCTGGTTCTCGGTTTCGCCGCAGGCCAGGCAGCTCAACTACGCGCAGGTGCTGGTGCAATTGACGGACAAGGACATCACGCCTCAATTCGTCAACCAGGTGCAACCCGTCCTCTCCGCTCAACTGCCCGGCGTGCGCTGCGATTATCGGCAACTACAAACCAACCCACTCAACTATCCCGTCGAGATTCGCGTGGTCAGCCAAGCGGACGTGAGCTCCACACAAAGTGCGGAAGACATCGCCGAAATGCGCAAGATCGCTTCGCAGGTGGAGGACATTGTGCGTTCCGCAGCCGAGGCGGAGCGTGTGCGCAACGAGTGGCAGAAGGAAAACTTTCAAGTCACGCTGAATATCGATCCCGACCGCGCCAATCTGGCGGGCATCACCAATCTGGACGTGGCCAATTCCGCCACCAGCGCGATGAGCGGCACCGCCCTCACCACGCTGCAAGAAGGAGACAAAAACATTCCGGTCGTGGCCCGCCTCAAGATGAATGAGCGCGCCCGCCTTTCCGACATCCAAAATCTGTATGTGTACTCGTCCTCGTCAGGAGACTCAACCAAAATTCCCCTGGTACAGATCTCCGACATCCAGAACAGCATGACCACGGCCCGTGTTGTTCGCATCGACCACTTCCGCGAGATGTCGATCTATGCCTTCCCTGCTCCCGGCCATCTGGCGTCGGAAGTTACCAATGTCGTGCTGCCCAAGCTCAAGGAGTTTGAGAAGACAATGCCGCCGGGATACAAGATCACGGTTGGCGGCGAATACGACAAGCAGCAGGACGGCTTCCGCAATTTGGCGATGGTGTTGGCCATTTCAGTGATGATGATTTATCTCGCGTTGCTCTTCCAGTTCAACAACGCTATCAAGCCGATACTGGTCTTTGCCGCCGCGCCCTACGGAGTTGCGGGCGCGATTTTCGGGCTGTGGGTCATGCGCACCTCGTTCGGGTTCATGGCGTTTCTCGGTATCGCCAGCCTGATCGGCGTCATCGTCAGCCATGTGATCGTGCTCTTCGACTTCATTGAGGAGATGCACGCCAAGGGCGAGCCGTTCGAGGAAGCGGTGATTGACGCCGGCATCATCCGCTTGCGGCCAGTGATGATTACCGTGGGCGCGACTGTGCTGGCGCTGTTCCCGCTGGCCATGCACGGCGGCCCGCTGTGGCAGCCGCTGTGCTATGCCCAGATTGGAGGGCTGACGGTGGCAACCTTCATCACGCTACTGATGGTGCCGGTGCTGTATTCGATCTTCGTTTTGGATCTTAAGATTCTCACGTGGGACGCGAAAGAAGACGCGAAAGCGATAGCAACTCTGGGAGCTTCTTCTGCCGCTCCGGCAGCAGTGAATCGTTAACGCGCAATGCCTTTTGCGCCCGCGAGGATCTCGTCCTCGAAAATCTTGCCCTGCGTCAGTGTCCACTCTTGGCGTTGGCTGCTGCTGGAGCACCAAACGCTCTCACTTCGCGCTGAGCAGCGCATTGACCTTCGACATCACCTCAAAGGCATCGGCGACATAGAGCACGTCGGCTTTGCCGCGCGCCCATCCGCAGTTGGGATCGAGATTGATGGCGCGGCGTTCGCCAATGAAGCGCCAGCCGACGGTGTGCGGCTCCTCGCCATGGCAACAGGCGGCCAAGCCCTTGGGATGGCGCGGCGATGAGCCAGTCTGCCCCACCTGGTTGAGGTGGGTCATGAAGTGCAGCGTCGATTGATTTTCGCCGCTGATATCGACCAGCGATTTGCTTCCGCCCAGCGACGCCTTGGAGTTCCTAAGAAAATCCACAATGATGGTTTCGGCTTCGGGAACGTGGGTCTGGCCATCTTTCTGCTTTTTGGTCCAGCCCGCGCCGGCGACGAACAGCAGATCTGCATCAGGACGAATCGTCTGCTGGTCCGCCGGCGGCGTGACTAAGCCCTTGACGATGGTGCGAAGCAGACTATCGCCGATTGGAACATCAATCAGCTGTGGAGTAATGGAACTAGGTTCGCCTTTCCACGCGGCACGCGAGCCGGGATCGAGCAGGAGAATCCACGGACGCTGGGTGCGAGTGAGCGAGCCTTCGATGCGCTGGCGATAGAACCAGCGGGTCACCGCAGGAGCGCCGGACGCGGCAGTAACGTCGGTGACGTGGGTGTCCACGCATCCGCCCACTCGATGGGCGACAGCGGCCATCACGCGCGCGTTACGAGAGGTCGCCGCGGCAATTACGATGGTCGCGCCTGACGCACGGACAAGGGCTTCGCACGCAGCGGCATCGGTGGCAAAGCGGGCATTGGCAAAGGCCTCTCCGCAAACCGCAAGAAAATGCGTTGCGCCACAGGCGGCAATCGAATTGGCCGCGGGCTGAAACTGCCCTCCGAAAAGCGCGACGTCGAGAGCTCCGCCGAGCGCCTGCTTCAGTTCCACTGCGGAGCTGAGCGCCTCCAGCGCCGTCTTATTCAGCGTGCCATCGGCTTCGGTGTGCGCCAGGAAAAGAATGTTGTCCATACTTCCGATTACTCCTGCTTGATCCATTGCACGATTTCGCTCGCGATCTGGTCGGCGGGGGTGTCTTTCACGATGCGGGTTTCACGTTGTTGCTTCGGGGTAGCGACGTTGGCGTAGTGCAAACCATCGGCAGTAATCTTCGCTGCCACGGCACGCTGCAATGCCGGCATGATGGCGCGCATGTTGGCCATGCCCACCTGGGGATCGTTGCGCGGCTCGCCCAGGCTGCCGGTCGCCCAACCCAGCACGGCGGGAGCGCCCGCGCACAGCGATACCTGGTGACGCGCGCCCTCGACACGCTCCAGCACCTCGAACGAACCGTCGTCGTTTGGAGTGATCGCATCCACACCCTGAAACTGATCGACGATGCCGAGCTCTTCGCCCACCAGTTGCAACGTGACTCCGGCGCTGCGGCTGGCGGATTCCCATCCCCCGAACAACAGTAGCTTCGAAAGATCGATGCCGGGGATGTTGCGGATCGCCGCGGCCAACGCGGTTGCGGTCTGCTGGGCGTCGGCGAAGCCGCTGGAGGGACCGTCAACAGCGACGAGTTGCAACGGAACTTTCTGCGCCACCGTCATCATCACCTGCTGGAGCTTGGCCTTGGGCGCCATGCTTACCAGCCAGAGCGCGCTGCCCGCAACCTTCTTTACCAGGTTCGCTCCCTCGTAAAGCGCGTGCGCCGCCCACGGATCGAGAATGGCAGGCAGCATCATTTCGTTTTTCAGCCCTGGGCCGGTTGGGCCGGTGACGGGTTCCAGTGTCTGCAACGGATCGGGCACGACACTGGCGCAAACCACAACTTGAAAAGGAGTGCTCATCTTTATTTATGTTCCTTGATTTATGTTCCTTGCGAAATTCTGAGTTAGTTTTCGGCTGAGTGGGGTCCTCCGACGCCGACGCGGAACTGCAGATTGGTTTCGCCGTCCACCTTCTCCGGACAGTTCCACATGCAAGCGCCGCAGAACACGCACTTCTCGCGATCGAAGTTGGGCACGCCTTCCAGGCTCCTGGTTATGGCCTGCCCGGAACACATCTCAACGCACAACTTGTTGCCGCAGCCGCGGCAGACTTCCAGATCGCGAAAGACAACGTGGTCGGCGTATCCCGCCGCAGCCTGGACTTTACCGCCCATCAGCAGCACATCCTGGTGCGACACCAGCAGCGAACCGTCGTACTGGATCGCAGGCCAGCCGCAGAGGTCCATCAGCGGGTCGTGAGCGGACGTGCCGCGGACCCCGCAGTCCTTTTGAACTTTCGCGATTTCCTGCTGCGTGAACTTGCCGCGATAGAACTCAGCCAGGGACGCAAGCCGCTCGGTGGGATTCGCAGGATGGGTGCCGAGAGAGAGCCGCCCGTTGCTGAAAGCGGCCACTGCCATTCCGATCAGGCCGGTGACGACGCCGCGTTGAAATCCATCGCGCGACTTCTCCGCGATGCGAGCTTCCTCCTCCAGCCAACTGTTCCGGCGGCGCTGTTCATACGCCTGTGTCAAATTTTCGCGCGTGAATGGCTTGCCTGCTTGCAAGAGCTCGATGACGCCTTCCGCCAGCAGCGCGCCGGTGGTCCACGCTTCATCGACCCCGGAGCCGGTCAGGACATTCGTACTGCCGGAAGACTCACCGATTCGCGCATAGCCATCGCCTGCCAGGAATGGCTCGCCGCGCTTGCCCGATTCCTGCAGCGACTTCGCGCCCCACGAGCGCAGCTTGCCGCCCTCGAGATAGCGCCATAGATAAGGATGCTGAATGTAGTGCTGCAAATACCGATAGGCAGTGCGTGTGGGGCAGTCGAACCACGAAGGAACGAAGATGCCGACTGACGCCACGCCGCCGGGATGTACGTAGAAGAAGCCGAACATCTCCGGCTCGGGGAAGCCGAAGGTGTGAACAACCGTGCCGGGCGCGAGTTCGACGTCGGGCCGAAGCTCGATGACGAACTTCATGCCCACCGCCCACTCGCGGACCTCGTTGCCTTCAGGCATTCCGATGCGGCGATCGATGTCGCGACTCACCGCGCCGACCGGGCCATCTCCGACGACCGTCAGCGCAGCGTGAATATCCATTCCCGGAGTAAAGCCGGCTTCGGGATTGCCGGCGCGATCCACACCCTGATCGAGCAGACGAACGCCAAGAACTCTCGCGTCTTCGATCAGCGCTTCGCTCACCGGCATTCCCGGCCAGATTTGCACGGTGCCGCTTGACAGCAACTGCGAGCCGACCCACTGATTGAACTGCCCGATGGAAAGCACCAGCCCGTCTTTCTTGTGCAGGAAGCTGGGAGTGAAAGGGAGTTCGAGCGCATCGTGTTTGACGGGCAGGAAGCGGCGGAATGTTTTCAGGAAACGATCTCCGGCGCATAGTGCCAGTGAGCGTCGGCTGGCGCCGGTGGGATCCAGCAGGTAGACCAGCTTCTCGCTGGAAACCGGTGTCGCCATCGGAATCTGAGAGGGATCAAGGTCGGGAAAGCTGGCGCGAATGCCGCGCGCACGCGTCACCACTCCCGAAACGCCAAAGCCGATATCATCCGCGCGTTCGTAGCAAATGACTTGCAGCGGTAGACCGGGGATGGTTCCGCTCACAATCGCGGGAGTGCCGTCTTCGTTCAGAAGCTTGCGCGAGAGCGTGGTGAGGAAGCCGCCCATCGCCGGGCCAAAGCCGACGCACGCGATGTCCACGTCCATGGCGGTGCGCTCAACTGTGAGTTGTTCAGGCGTATTCAATCACATTCCTTAACGCGGATAGTCGAGCGCTTCGGGGATCATGACCTTCGAGATCGCTTCCGCGGCGCGGTCCTTGGACAACTGGGCGCCGGTAAGGCAGCCGTCGAGTTTGCTGCGCAAGCGCTGAAATCCTTCCAGCCCATTGCACGACGCGCACGGGCCGGCTTTGATGGGATGAGAACCATCGGTTCCGATTACGTCGGTCGCCATGGCGACGATGCCCGGGATCAGCCCTTCCAGCGAATCCAGTTCGTCGCTGCGATAGCAGCCCTTGTAACCTTCCTCGTCCCAAGCCGGATGGCGGTTGTATCCGAAGACCAGCTCGGCGCAGATGCGGCCAACTTCTCCGGCGGAACGCGCGGCCTGGATGTGACAGAGGTCGGTGAAGAAGCTCAGCGTTCCTTCCAGTCCTTCCGCCAGGACCGGGTTCGCCGGACCATGGGTTTCCAACTCGATGAGATCGAGCGTCTGCTGCCGGGCAGCCAGTAGCCAGCACAGTGCATCGGCCAGCGGGAAAGTTACGCCCTGGCGTGCGCTCTGATACAGCGCGCCGCCATCGGCGTCGGTAGCGACTTGCAGATGGTTAAACGTCCAGAGCCACAACTGCATCGCCGTCGCCAGCGAGCATGCACCCGTTCCGGGCCGATGCTCCGCGACGCGACGCATCTCCAGAATCCAGTTGCGGAACTGCGCCAGGAAGAGTTCATTGGTCATGGTGACACTGAGGTTGCGCCGCTGCACCGCCTCGGGGCCTTCGTAAGTGGCTTCCAGTTGCGTGTCCATCCACTTGTAGGTGAGGAAGCCGGGGCAATCCTCGGTGATCCCGTATCCGCCCATCAGGCTCAGCGCCTCGCGCATCGCGTTGGAACCGGTACCGGTGTTCCATAACTTTGCCGCCGGACAGAAGACGTTGGAGATGGCATCTTTCAAGGCGAACTGCACCAGGGGATCGGCCTTCAGATCTTCGTAGGCGCGGCTGCGCTTCGCGGGCGGATTATTTTCCTGCCGCAAAAATTCAAGTGCCGACTTGTTCACATCACGGAAGAACTTTAATTCCGACCTGCCGCGGCTCACCCCCTTGGTGGCGAGAATCTCGTTCTTCTCGGGTTCAAGGGCATCGAGCTCGTCGCACAAGCGCGCTGCGGCAAAGCCCAGGGAAGCCCCCGCTTCGCCAATGGCCCACAAGCTGGCGAGCCGATGCAGTGCGTCCTGGCGCTGCTGCAAACCGAGTTCGTAACGCAACATTCCGGCCTTGGCCTGCTCCGAGCCGCGGAAGCGTCCGCGCTGATAGCGAATGATCGGCTCAATTGCGGACAGCAGCTTGGCCGAGGTCATGAGCGCCACGGTCACGCGCGTGCGCTTGAAGACTGCCTCGATGACCTCGCTGTGGCTGTAGTTGGGAAGGATCGTGCCATCTTTCACCGTGTAACCGCCGACGATCCGGCTGGCGGGCACAGTCACGTTGAAGATGGGATCGCAAGTGGAGGAGAGCTGGTGCACAAGCTTGCGTGTCGGAGTACCGCGGTCGAAAAGGCCAGGATCGCTCTCTTCGAGGATGATGATGCAGGAGCCTTTGATGCGATCGTCGCCGGAGTCCACGGCGGCGGTCACGAAGTTTGCAAATCCCATGTTGGTGATGAAGCGGCCACGCTTTTCCACGCGCAGCAGAGGCTCATCGCCGTCGGCCCATTTCTCGACGCGCAGCTTTCCGTTCAGGATGCCGGTGTCCACACCCACATAGGGAATCGGCTCGGTGAGGCAGAAGGCTCCGCGCAACGGTTGACGGTCCTCTCCCGGAGCCGGCGGAACTGCGAGCGACATGTAGTGGGCCTGCTGCTCTGCGGTGCCACGCTCATGGATAGGGGCCAGCGCCAGGCATCCGGCCAGGCTGCAGGTCGCGGCTCCGGCGTCAACCCACGCGAGTTCAAACGCGGTCAGCGCTAAAGCCAGGTTCTTTGGCCCGGCCAGGTAGCCGCCTTGTTCGGGGTCCATAAATACAGCGGTGATGCCGGACTGGTCGAAGGCCTCGAGCAGCGTGGCTTTTTCCGCGGTCCACTCATGAGTGCCGCGGAGCCCTTGGGCCACAAGTCGCGCCACCGGCCCGCGTGCCACCTCACGGGCGGACTGCACCAGCATCTGCAAGTCATAGCGGTCGGCAAAACGCCAAAGAATCTGGCGGACATTGTCGTCAGGCAGCGTGCGCAATGTTTCGGATCGTACTCTCGAAACCGTGGTGGCCATACTCTCACCTCCGGAGGAAATCAACCCTTATTGTGATTTGTGAATGACCAAGCTTCCTGTGACGTAGATCATAGGGGCAGGTGACGTGCGCACAAGGCGGAGCCGACTAACTTATACAAACGAAGCACAGAGGCGCACGTTAAGAATCCTTTGAAGACAGATAACTTAGGACAGCAGCAACGACTTTGGACGAGCTTTCCCTCGTACTTTCGCGGTCAGTATCGCAAACGATTTCGGCTGCGAGCGGTGGTTCATAAGGATCGTCGACTCCGGTAAAACCGTGAATCTCGCCCAAGCGTGCCTTCTTGTATAGCAACTTGGGATCTCTGATTTCACATACCGAAAGAGGCGTGCTTACATAAACTTCCAGAAAGTCGCCGATTGCGCGGCGAGCCTCTTCCCGGCCTGCACGGTAGGGCGAGATCGCGGACACGAGAACCACAGTGCCATTGCGAGTCAGCAACTGCGAGACAAAGGCAATGCGGCGGATATTCTCATCTCTATCGCGCTTACTAAAGCCAAGGTCTTTGCATAAGTGATTTC
The DNA here is from genome assembly GCA_049519235.1 of Candidatus Korobacteraceae bacterium. Classification (GTDB taxonomy): domain Bacteria; phylum Acidobacteriota; class Terriglobia; order Terriglobales; family Acidobacteriaceae; genus Bog-257. The sequence goes on from JBEKQY010000010.1 coordinate 20,964, forward strand.
GGATCACGTCGCCATCAATGACTTCGATGGGCAAGCCATGCGCCAGTAGCTCGGTCGCAACCGCCCGGCAAATCGTAGTCTTGCCAGCCCCACTAAGTCCCGTAAACCAGACCGTCAGGCCGTGCTGGGGCATTAGGCGGGAGCTGCCGGAAACATCATCCAACACCTCGCCGGACGGCGCAGGAATTGCATTCACGATGAGTCCGGCGGCGACGGTGTCGTTGTTGAAGGGGTCGATTACGATGAAGCTTCCCGTTGCCCGGTGATGCTCGTAGGGATCGCAGAAGATAGGATTGTGGAGATCAAGTTGAACTTCGCCGATCTCGTTGAAGTGTAGAGTGACGGCTTCAATCGGCTCCATGGTATTGACATCGATCTTATGGTTCAGACGATGGAAGCTACCGCACAGGATTCTTGTGGTGTGCTTAATTATGTAGCGGGCGCCGCGCTGCAAAGGAGTATGAGAGAGCCAGATGACATAGGCAGTTAGCTTCGTAGAAACAGTAGGCGCCTGTCCGGCAGCTACCAGCATGTCTCCACGTCCCAAGTCGATGTGATCTGTGGTAGTCAAGACGACCGATTGTGGTGGGAACGCCTCGTGAAGACTGCGGTCATAGAGAAGTATTTCTTTTATTCTAGTGCGCTGCCGAGAGGGAAATGCGACCACTTCCTGGCCTGTCTTGACGAAACCGGACGCTACTTGACCGGCATAGCCGCGAAAATCCTGATTTGGCCGAATGACACTCTGTACGGGGAATCGAAAGGCCTGTCCCGCCGGCGGCTCTGCCGGAAGCGTTTCCAGTAATCCAAGCAGGGTGTCGCCCCGGTACCAGGGCATCTGATCGCTGGAGCGTATGACGTTATCGCCGCTGAGTGCACTTAAGGGAACAAAGTGGAGTTGCACTCCCCTAAGCCGCTCGCTGAAGCTGCGAAAGTCAGAGCGGATCGAAGAATACGCTTGCTCGTCAAAGCCGACGAGATCCATCTTATTCACCGCAACGATCATCTGGCGGATTCCAAGCAGCCATGCGATGAGCGCGTGCCGGCGTGTCTGCTGCAATACTCCCTTTCTTGCGTCCATCAGGATGACTGCCAGTTGGGCGGTCGAGGCTCCCGTGGCCATGTTGCGAGTGTATTGTTCATGGCCCGGGGCGTCGGCGATGATGAATTTCCTGCGCTTCGTGGAAAAATAACGGTAGGCAACGTCGATCGTGATGCCCTGCTCGCGTTCAGCCCGGAGACCGTCCGTGATCAAAGACAGGTCAAGGTCGCCGTTCCTGGCAACCGACGCCTTGCGGACGGATGAAAGCTGATCGTCATACACGCCATCGGACTCGTAAAGTAACCGTCCAATGAGAGTTGACTTGCCGTCATCCACACTGCCGGCGGTGAGAAAGCGTAGCAGCTCGCGCTGCTCGCCAGCGATACTCAAAAATAGCCCTCCCGCTTTTTCAGCTCCATGGAGCCTTCCTGGTCATGATCGATGACGCGATTTTCCCGCTCGGAGCGGCGAAACACCTTCAGCTCCTCGATGATCTCCTCGACGGTGGTTGCCGAGGAGCGGATGGCGCCGGTGCAGTAGGTGCAGCCGAGCGATCGCATGCGGCAGAGCACCCGCTGCGGCGTCTCTCCCGGCAGAAGCTCGAAAGGATAATCCAAAGGAAGCAGAAGATCACCCCGAACCAGCATCTCGCGTTCTTTCGCGAAGTACAGGGGGACGACCGGAATGCGTTCCCGGCCGATATATTCCCAGACGTCCAACTCCGTCCAATTGGACAGCGGAAACACTCGCATACTTTGCCCCGGCTCAACCCGGCCGTTATACAGGTTCCAGAATTCCGGGCGCTGATTCTTGGGGTCCCACTGTCCCAGGGAATCGCGCAGCGAAAAGACCCGCTCTTTTGCGCGCGACTTTTCCTCGTCGCGGCGGGCGCCGCCGATCGCCGTGTCGATACGGTTCGCGGCCAACGCATCCAACAATGCCTTGGTTTTCAGTAGAGCGCAGCACTTGCCGGTGCCGAGTTGGAAGGGATTGGCGCCGTCGCGTTTGGCTTCTTCATTGGTGTGAACGATCAATTCCACACCCAGCTCCCGACATGTCCGGTCACGGAACTCGAGCATCTCCCGAAACTTGAAGCCAGTGTCGACGTGCAGCAGAGAGAAAGGAATTCTGCCCGGGTGGAACGCCTTCTGGGCGAGCCGCAACATCACGGAAGAGTCCTTCCCGACGGAATACAACATCGCCGGCCGCGAAGACTCCGCCACAACCTCTCTCAGGATATGTATGCTCTCCGCTTCCAAGACGTCCAGATGTGGTAACGTGCTGCTGGGCAAAAACCCCTCTTTTCTTTTCTATTGTGCGCTATGGAAGGATCTTTTGGGGTGAATTCTACTACACGAACACACGAATTCGGCTTCCAATCTCCTGGCAGAGGGCTGCATGCATTCGGCTTTGGAAGTCCCGGAAGAATTTGCGGTTATCACCTACCGCTGCCTTAGGCTGTTCGACTTGAAGAAGGACGAATTTTTGGATAGAACATCCAAGAGAAAGGTTTGTGAAGTTCCAGGCCAGTTCCACCGGCACCCTGAGGTCAAATGAGCATCACGGAAATAACCCATGTCGAGTGGCTCGCGCCGGACTCCGACGCATTACTGGGATTCTCCATTGACCTACCGCTCGCGGGAACTGCCGGAGAAGCTTACTGTTTCGAGTTCGCGGGCTGGGTGTTGGGGGGGCAATCTGCCGCGGTCCAAATCGAGCTAATTGCCAATGATGGTCCTGTCCGAAGGGTCCCAATCATGTTTCCCCGCCCCGATGTCGCCCGCTACTACCCCGGAACTCCACCAAGCTCCAAAGTTGGATTCTGGGCCCCCGTCAGTGTGATTGGGATGACACCAGAATTCGAGTTGCTGGTCCAGGTGGTACTCGAGAATGGGCTGCGCATGCCAGTCGGCCGGATACGCGGGCGGCATCGAGCTGTCCCCTCGCGCTTCGAGCCCACGATTCAGCCCTTGCTAGTCAACAGCCTGGCGCGCACCGGTACGACCTGGCTGATGCGCCTGCTCCTAGAACATCCATCGATCGCCGCGTTCCGTGTATATCCTTATGAAATCCAGCCGGGAAGATACTGGATGCAACTGGTTGGGGCAATGGCAGAGCCTGCTTACCAGGCACAAGCACTCAGTAAGCTGGGCAATTTCGAGCCAGAATGGTGGGCCGCGCAGGACCCATTCCAACGAGGTTCGCTTCCCCAAAACGCGCCGTGGCAGCAATGGTTCAATTCGCGGTTTGTGGAGCAGGTCGCGACACTCTGTCAGCGCAGCCTCGAAGACTGCTATCGGGAAATCGCTACCGTGCAAAATCAGGGGTCCCCAATCTATTTCGCCGAAAAGCATATACCGGATGAAGTGCCCGGAATAATCTGGGAACTCTACTCCAAGAGCCGCGAAATTTTCCTGGTCCGAGATCCTCGCGATATGCTCTGCTCGATAAGAGCCTTTAATGCCAAACGGGGGACATTGGGCTTCAATCGCGACCTGGTAGCCAGCGAGGAAGAATATATTCTCCGTTTGGGCCGGGAGGGGCAGCAACTGCTTAGTGGCTGGAAAAGCCGCAGCCAACGCGCATGCCTTGTGCGGTATGAGGACCTTGTATTGCAGCCGATCGATACACTACGGGAGGTGTTGAGCTACTTGGAGGTCGAATCGGGGAACTTGCTGGTCGAAGGCATGCTTCGAAGGGCCCTTGTCGACACGCCAGAACTGGAGGTGCACCGAACCTCTGAAACTGCGCGGGCATCGATCGGACGCTGGCGTGACAATCTCGATTCGAGCTCCCAGCTTCTCTGCGAACACGTCTTCGTCGATTTACTGAAGGAGTTCGGATACGACCTCAACGAAAACCTGCGGGCGAAGCTGGCTGAACAGTCTCGTTAGAACCAACGTAAATCTGTCCGTCAGTGAATGTACCCTCGAGAGATCGCGAAGCTCAACCGCGCCGCCCCATTTCTGCCGATCTCAGGGCGACGACCGAGTGATGGTAGACTGCACGCGAGTGCGTGTCCGCGCCGGAGCCAGCATCTCCGTATTCCATGGCGGCACAAACCGGACTTTGTGACTCGCCGGACTTTGCCCTGGCAGCTTATCATGCACGAAACCTACGACGTTTTAATTATCGGCGGCGGATTCTCTGGGGCAATCCTGGCGTGTCAGTTGGCGCGATATCGCAAACACGACCTAAGGGTGGGCGTGGTAGAGCGCAAAGGAGAGCCTGGCCGGGGCGTCGCATACGGAACGGCATGTGAACAGCACCTGCTGAACGTTACTGCCGACCATATGAGTGCTTTTCCTGAGAGCCCTGACCATTTTGTAGATTGGCTCAGAGAAAACTTCAAAGACCTGGCCCGCTCCAATTCCTTTCCTCCGCGACGTGTCTTTGGCCAGTATGTAGGTGAAATCTTAAGCCGGGCATGCGCCGATACCTCTGTAAATTTGAAGTGGATTGAGGACTCTGTGATTTCGATACACCAGATTGGGCACCTGAATACCGCAGAGTGTGCCTCTGGGATAAAGCTGTCAGCAAAGTACATCGTGCTTGCTACAGGCAATTTTCCCCCTGCCGAACCGCTTCTATCAAAGCAGGGCGGAAACCCTATTCACGCCGCGCAACCCTGGTCAGATGAAGCGCTCGAGGCAATGCCCGCAGGGGAAGCTGTTCTATTGCTTGGTTCCGGACTTACTGCGATCGATCATGCGCTGGCTTTCCATGCTGCTGGTTTTCGGGGACACATATACATGTTGTCCCGCCGAGGTATGCTGCCCCATGTTCACCGTAATAGCAGTCGCTGGCCAGCGGAGTGGACTAAAAGCTTGCCAAACACTGTTCGGGGTGTTCTGCGAGCAGTTCGCCGTGAAGCTGTTCAAGCAGTCCGGCAGGGCAAAGATTGGCGAGATGTTATCGACTCGCTTCGGCCCAGTTCTCAGAATATCTGGCAAGGCTTTCCTTTGGAGGAGAAGAGAAGATTTCTGCGACATGTTCGGCCTTATTGGGAGGTGCATCGGCATCGCTGTGCACCGGAGGTACAACTGTTACTAGACCACTTGCGAGCTGTGAAGCGGCTGACTGTGATCGCGGGACGGGTCCTGGACTGCAGTTATGAACCCGGCGCGGTGTCGGTCCGGTACCGGCTGCGGAAAACAGGCGAGGAATCAAAGGTCAGGGTTTGCCGAATCGTGAACTGTACAGGGCCCGATGCCGTTCTTCGTGATCTGCGAGACCCGCTGATTCAGTCGCTGATCGGGCAGGGAATGGCTCGTCCCGATCCATTGTCGCTCGGACTCGATGTTGCCACAGACGGAGCGCTGATCGACAGGTCGGGAGTACCTTCGCGGGCCCTGTTCACAATTGGCCCGCCGCGAAAAGCTGCCTTATGGGAAACAACCGCGGTCCCCGAAATTCGGTCGCAGGCGGAAACCCTGGCTAAACGACTTTTGGCAGAGTTGAAGGGCAGCAGTTGATCTCGTGCTTGTTTTCCAAGAAGTTCGTTAGACCTCCACCAGTTGGCGAAGGGAAATGACTTAAACTACCCGCTGGAGGCGACGTAATAATGACCGAACTGGAGTATGTAATCAAACACGGGGGGCTGACGCCTAAACGACTCTTGCAAAAGATTACCAGGCGGGGGTTTGGGATGGCTGTCCTGGGAGGTCTCGCCGGCGCGGCCGCGTCACGCCTCATACATACGCCTTCGGTAGCGCTGGCGTCACGCCTTCTGGGTACACCTCCGGTAGAGGCAGCGGGCGCCGATTTCACGCTTGCCATTATTCCCGATCCTCAGTTTCTGGCTGAATCGTGCCCGGACAATTTTGGTGGATATTACGCTGCCATGATGAAGTGGATCATCCACAACAAAAACATCGTTTTCACATCCAGCCCACCGTCCTTTGAGGCTAACATCAAGGCTGTAGTGGGCGTCGGCGATTGTGTGAACGCGACCGGTGCCAATGAAGAAAGAAACGCAAAGGGCGCCTGGACGGTTCTTGACAAGAATCGCATTGCCTTCACTACCCCTCCAGGGAACCACGATTACGATTCAAACCGGCCCTCTTCCCGCAGTAACCTCGGAGACCAATTCGCAACCGGCTATTTCTCCGCCAAGCACCGCGCTTCCGTTTACGGCTCCGGTATCAATCTGGGTGATGGAGACATGGCTTACTGGATTGGATCGCATGACACTACCGGAGCCAACACAGCCGTAAAGTTCGTCGTTTCCGGCATAAAGATGCTTATCCTGGCGATGGATTTCTTCGCCGGCAACGCCGCATGGTCCTGGGCCTATGACGTTATGCTGGCGAATTCCGATTGCGAATGCTATATCACGACTCATGGGTGGCTCACCAACAATGGAACGCAGTTTCAGCGGAAGGATACTTACGGACCAGACGGATACTCGATGGCTCCTGCACCCTACTCCAATTCCGCCGCGGAAGCGTGGAGCACTGTAGGAGTAAACACCTGGTCAAACCTGTTGGGGATTTTCAGTGGCCACGACATTTTCGGTAGCCACAATTCAGATCCGTCAGGTAAGTTGTCTCCAGCGTGGTATTGGCAGCAGGTCCCGATTAAGAGCGCCAGTTCGCGCCGGCAGACTGTACAGCAACTGTTCGCCAACTCTCAGCAGATAGACGAGGCTTGTAGTAGGTCTGTAAGTCAAGCAAGTGGAGCGGGGCAAGCTGCGAGCGTTTTCCTGCTCAGCCGCCGGCCCGCACTGCGATTACTCGAAGGTCGCATGATTTCCACGACAACGGGGGACTGGTTTCAAGCAAGATCCGCATCCTTCCCTGGCGGAACCAGTTGGAGCGCTTCCGAAACACTCCTCTTCTCGGTTCCGTTCACAGGGCTCCAGTAAGAACGAACTCCGAACCCCACGCCGCAACCTTGAGTAACAGACCTGTACTGGCGCAAATGTTCGCGGTCACCCCGGGGGATTGCGAAGTTCCATCAAGGTGATAGCATTGATTCCGGGATAGGCATCGCGCCAGTCGGTCTCAAAGCCCTACAGGTACATTTTGATGGCTTTGTCGAGGTAGCCTTTGGCGAGTAACGCGTTACCAGATTTGGTGGCGTTCCCCCACTGGTCTTTGTACACCCGGCCCAGAATTCCGCAAGTCTCGCTGCTGGGAGACTCTTCCGGCCCTGCGAGGATGACAACGATGGCATCCGATTCCAGCACCGCTCCCGTAACGTTGAGCGCCACGAGGGGTATTGCGCAACCGGTAGGCGCACCACTTGCTCGCGCTGCAATCTTCCTCGTGGTGACTGTAAACCCGGGCCCCGACAATCGCACCACCCTTCGATCGTTCGGTGGAGACCTCGCCGCGTTGTTGCGCGCAGTCGGATTTCGTGACATTGAAGCGGGTCTCTCGTGTGTCCTGGGGTTTGGGTCCGATGCGTGGGACCGGCTCTTCGGGCCGCCGCGGCCGGCGCAGCTACATCCCTTCCGTGAGATTCGTGCGGGATCCCGGCACGCGGTCGCTACGCCGGGCGACTTGCTGTTTCACATCCGCGCGAAGCGCATGGATTTGTGCTTCGAGTTGGCGACACAGATCATGGCACGGCTCGGCGATGCCGTTTCGCCAGTCGACGAGGTGCATGGATTCCGTTACTTCGACGACCGCGATCTCCTCGGGTTTGTCGACGGAACCGAGAATCCGACGGGCCAGGCGGCAATCGATGCCGTAGTTGTCGGCGACGACGACCCCGAGTTCGCAGGTGGCAGCTATGTCATAGTGCAAAAATATCTGCATGATCTTGCGGGATGGAACGTGCTGTCCACGGAGGCGCAGGAACGCATCATCGGCCGCACCAAGCTGTCTGACATCGAATTGGACGATTCCATCAAACCAACCTCAGCCCACAACGCACTCACTACCATCGTCGAGGATGGGAAAGAAATCAAGATCCTGCGCGACAACATGCCCTTCGGGCGGGCCGCGCAGGGTGAATTTGGCACCTATTTCATAGGCTACAGCCGTTCGCCCAGTACGATTGAGCAGATGCTGGAGAACATGTTCATTGGCCGCCCACCCGGCAATTACGACCGGCTGCTCGATTTCAGCCGCGCCGTCACGGGAAACTTATTCTTCGTGCCCTCCCTGACATTTCTGGAAAACGTAGCCGAAGACCGGGCTGCGGTCGCCGAGGCTTCCGCCGAGCCAGCGAGCGAAACCTCTCTGCCCACGCGCGACAACGATGGTTCGCTGGGTATCGGTTCCCTTAAAGGAGAAATCCCTCATGAATAATCTGCATCGAGAGCTCGCCCCCATTTCCGATGGTGCCTGGGCACAGATCGAAGAGGAAACAACGCGCACCCTCAAGCGTCATCTCGCGGGACGGCGCGTAGTCGACATGCATGGGCCGGCGGGCACAAGCCTCTCCGCTGTCGGCACCGGACATCAGCGCACGATCTCGGCCCCGAGCGACGGTGTCGTCGCCCGACAGCGCGAAGTAAAGGCGCTGGTCGAGCTACGAGTTCCGTTCGAGCTGGAACGCCAGGCCATCGACGACGTCGAGCGTGGCGCGAACGACGCAGACTGGCAGCCTGCGAAGGACGCCGCCCGCAAGCTCGCTTTTGCCGAGGACGGCGCCATATTCGAAGGCTATGCCGCCGCCGGAATCGTGGGTATCCGGCAGGGGACCAGTAATCCTAAGATGACCCTCCCCAGCGATGTGCGAGAGTACCCGGAAGCAATAGCCCAAGGCCTGAGCCGCTTGCGGCTCGTCGGCGTCAATGGCCCCTACGCGGTGCTCCTTGATGCCGACGTCTACACTGCACTGAGCGAGACCAGCGATCACGGATACCCGGTACTGGAACATGTCAAGCGGCTCGTGGAGGACAAAATCATCTGGGCACCTGCCATCCAAGGCGCCTTTGTGATGACCACTCGTGGCGGCGATTTCGATCTGCACATCGGCCAGGACGTCTCCATTGGCTATTTGAACCACACCGATGCCACGGTCGGCTTGTACTTGCAGGAGACATTCACCTTCCTGATGCTCACCGCTGAGGCAGCCATCGCGCTGGCTCCGCCCGTGAAGTCGCAGAAGAGCTGACACGCAGCGTATCTTTCGCCTGCAAGCGCCCGGCGTCGCAACAACTCACCATCCTATGGCGGCTCTTTCAGACACTAGCAGCGGCGACAAACAGTATCGCGAAAAGGCGAAGATCTCTTTGATGTCTGTCAACTACTATCACTGACGATAACTCTTGTGAACAGGCGTGGGTGCTGAGTCCCGCACAGCTCCAGCACAGAGAAACGGGGCTGAAATCTCAGCCCCGCCGTAAGTACCCCATTAAGTACCCTATAGTGAGCACTCTCAAAGCCTCGGTCTGAAGCTGCTGCACCTACCCTCCGATGTGGCAGACATAAGCGTCTGAAAACACGGCAATTGGACTTGCGAGTCCAATCTGTTTGGCGGTTTAGAGAACCGTCAGTGAATCTGGTTCGTCACGCCAGGCGCTGGCCAGTGCGATTCCGCCGGAGCGCAAGCCGCCCGTGCGGCGGCAGCCCCAGTTGGAACCGGTGAAGGAGTTCATCGACATGCTGGACTTGAAAGCAGAACAATCCGAAACCAGCCTATAAACCGTCTGTTATCAGGGCATTAGACCGTAATGCGAAATTAAGTTGACTTACCGTCGTCTGGGGAGGAGGAAATAGAGTACAACACAGCGGTTCTGCTTGG
>JBEKQY010000011.1:0-30271 GCA_049519235.1 Candidatus Korobacteraceae bacterium
CGGGTGAATTTTGTAGTTCCCATAACCCTGAGTTTGGCGGGATAATCAGATCAGCTTCGGGTGTGATCGTGTCAATCCCTGTTACCGATCGAACCGCTTCGTTCCCCACGCTCGCCCGCAGAAGCGCGCTGGCTGTTCTGGCTGCCGCCTTGTGCCTGGCGTCATTCAGCTCAGCTCAAACCACACCTGCAAACACGCCTGCCAATCTATCGCAACCGGTTTCGTCGAGCCAGGAAACGCTCTCGCCTGCCGCCCATCCCGATGCGACCAGCATAGAAATTCCGACCGCCGCGCAGATCGAGGCTGCCGCCTCGCCCGACACCTCCAGCAAACCTGATCCCAGCGCAGGTTCGCCGGCTCCCAAGCCGTCCACGGCGACGGCAACGGCGACGGCAACAAAAACCGGCGGACCGGCTCCAGCTTCCACGCTGCCGCCGAAGTACAACGTCGACCTGATCGGCCAGCGCGGCATCGGCAACGGGCTGGACTTTTATTCGCTGGAGCGCGAGCAGGCGCTGGGACGGCAGTTGGCGCAAGAGGTCGAGTCCAGCGCGAGGCTGGTCACCGATCCCGTTATCACCGAATACATCAATCGCATCGGCCAGAACCTGGTGCGCAACTCCGATGCGCGCGTGCCCTTCACCATCAAGGTGCTCGACACCAATGAGGTCAACGCCTTCGCGCTGCCGGGCGGCTTCTTCTACGTCAACAGCGGACTGATTCTCGCCGCCGATAACGAAGCCGAGCTGGCCGGCGTGATGGCGCACGAGATTGCGCACGTCTGCGCCCGCCACGCCACCAAGAACATGACCCGGGCCCAGCTTTGGAACATGGCCTCCATACCGTTGATCTTCATTGGCGGCCCGGTGGCTTACGTGGTCGCCGATGTCGCCGGTCTGGCCGTGCCGCTCGGCTTTCTCAAGTTCTCGCGCGATGCCGAGCGCGAAGCCGATCTCCTCGGCCTGGAATATGACTATGCCACCGGTTATGATCCTGGGGCGTTTGTGGAGTTCTTCGAAAAGCTGAACGTAGAGAAGAAGAAGCAGAACATGGTGGCCAAGGCGTTCTCCACTCATCCCATGAATGTCGAGCGCATCGAGGCGGCGCAGGATGAAATCCGCAAGTATCTGCCGGACCGTCCCGAATACGTTCTCGACACCAGCGAATTCGAGAGCGTCAAGGCGCGCCTGCTGGCCTGGGACAACGGCCGCCGCATCCGCGGCAAACAAGACGCGGGCCGTCCGGTGCTGCTGAAGAGAACAAGCTCGTCGAGCGACGGCGCTTCCGGATCGTCAACCCAGGATTCCAGCGGCGCCTCGGACCAGAAGGACGATGGCCGTCCCACCCTGAAGCGCAGCCCAGGCAGCAGCTCCGACTGAAGGCTGATTGCTAAGGTAAGTATCCTCTAGCCTCACGTATCAGGTTTATCGGAAGCGCGGGAGCCATAACAACGCCAAGATACCAAGCAGAAAAATGACGCCCACTAATTGCACTATCCTTGAGCGCCGCAGTGCGCTCTTCTGGATGGCAATTGACTCCTGTTGGTTCTTGAGCGCGTCCTTGTAGTTCTCCACGTGAAGTTTTTGTAAGTCCCTAATCTCTTCCAACAGCTTTACCACTTGTTCGTCAGCCACGCCTATATTCTCCGATCTACGTTTTCAGCACTCGGATGATGTCAAGGGATAATTACCATTGCTAATTGCTAATTGCTAATCGCTAATTGCTTCCGAACATATCCTTCACCTTGTTCAGCAATGTGCGGCTGACCGGCGTGTTCTCGACGGAGAGCGTGCTGTGCAACTCCTGTAGCAGTTCGCGCTGGCGTTTCGTGAGCTTCGCGGGAGTCTGCACCTTCACCTCGACGTACAGGTCGCCGCGGCCGCGGCCATTCAGCACCGGAACGCCTTTGTTCTTCAGCTTGAAGTGCGCTCCGGTTTGCGTGCCCTCGGGAATTCTCAGCGTCTCCTCGCCTTCCAGCGTCGGCACCTTGATCTCGGCGCCCAGCGCCGCCTGCGAGATGGAGATCGGCATCATGCAATGCAGGTTCTTGCCGTCGCGTTCGAAGAATGGATGCTCCTTGGCGTGGAGCACAACGTAAAGATCGCCCGGAGGTCCGCCGTAGGCGCCCGCTTCGCCCTCGTTCGAGTACAAAATGCGCGCGCCTTCCTCGACCCCCGCCGGAACCTTGACCGTGACTTTGCGATCGCGCGTGACCCGCCCCTGGCCGCGGCATTGGTTGCAGGGATCGACGATCAGCTTGCCCGATCCGCCACATGTGCTACAGGCGCGCGTGATCGAGAAGAAACCTTGCTGGTAGCGCGTTTGCCCGCGTCCGCCGCAAGTGGTGCAAGTGATCGGCTGCTTGCCGGGCGCGATGCCGCTGCCTTTGCACGGCTCGCACTGTTCCTGGCGGCGTATCTGCACTTGCTTGGTGACGCCGAAGACAGCTTCCTCGAATTCCAGCGTCAGGTCCTGGCGCAGATCGGCGCCGCGCTGGGCGCGGGTGCGGCGGCGCCCACCCTGGCCAAACATGTCGCCGAAGCCGAAGAGGTCGCCGAAGATGTCCTGGAAATCGTTGAACACGGTGGCATCGAAGCCGCCGAAGCCCGGGCCGCCCGCGTTGCCCACACCCGCGTGACCGAAGCGGTCATAGCGCGCGCGCTTCTCGCCGTCGGCCAGCACCGCATAGGCCTCGCTGCACTCCTTGAAGCGCTCTTCCGCCTCCGGATTGCCGGGATTGCGGTCAGGATGATACTGCAAGGCGAGCTTGCGATAGGCGCTCTTAATTTCCTGATCGACGGCGGTGCGCGAGACGCCCAGGACCTCGTAGTAATCGCGTTTCACTGTGGTAGCCAGAAGTGGTAACCCCTCAAATAAAACCTTCAGTCAGGATGTCGAGCAGCTCGAGAACGATCCCAATGATTTATCTCATGAGTTCGTTTCAATTGATTCGTTTCATGATTTATCTCGCGATTCGTTTGTATCAGGGCACGGCTTTCACAGTCTGACTGAAAAGCCGATTTCGACCTGTTTTGAAGGGGCGCAGCTTTAGCTGCGCCGTTGCAAGTCCCTTAAATTTGTCATTCCGAGCGGGCTTCAGCCCGCGAGGAATCTGCTGTTCTTTTTTTTCGCAACCTGTCTCACACAAAGCGACAAACGCCAGCTACTTGGGATTGCGCGCGACACGCACCATGGCCGGACGTAACAGGCGATCCTTCAACTTATATCCCCGCTGCAACTCGTCGATCACATGGTGGTCCTCGGTGTCGCTGGTCTCAACCATCTGCACGGCCTGGTGGAGATTGGGATCGAACAGTTCGCCCGCGGCGGCAACCGGCTGCACGCCCAGCTTGGCCAGGGCATCATGAAATTGTTTGTCGATGAGCTCGATGCCCGCGCGAAAATCCTCCAGCGACGCGGCATTGGTTGTCAACGCGCGGTCCAGGCTGTCGAGGATGGGCAGCAGCGTCTTGAGCGCATCTGCCAAAGCATATTCGCGGTACTCCCGCTGCTCCTTGGCATTGCGCTTACGGAAGTTGTCGAACTCGGCTTGCAGCCGCGCCGCGCGGTCAAGATACGCCGCGCGCTCAGCACGCACTTTCTCCAACTCGGCTTCCAGCTCTGCAACGCTGGGCTGGGCGGCCTTGCCCCCGTCGCCCGGAGCCTGTGACACACTTTCGTCGTCCGGCCCGGCGGGCGGTAATTCGTGGTCCAGCTCCAAACCTGTCTCGGAGCCTCCGTTCTGTTTCTTGTAAGCCATATGTCTTGTAGAAGCTATCAGCCGTCAGCTATCAGCAATCAGCTAGACCGGTTTTCCTTTTGTTGTGTCCGGGTAGAGCGGGCCTTCAGTCCCGCGTCTCAAGCGCCATTTTTTTGGGGTTCCGGCGCTGAGGTCTTCGACCTCAGCGCCGGAACAGATTTAATCGCCGCCGCTGGACGCAGGCCTGAAAGGCCTGCTCTACCCAATCAAATCGGATACACCAAATCCAAAACTGCTCTAATAGGCCTAATATCCTGCCTGATAATTCGCAGCCCTGATCCTGCCTGCCAGAAAGCTGATAGCTGATAGCTGACAGCTACGTCGACTCGTTCCACACCTGATCGAACATCCGCGCAATATACGACACTGCCGTAATCGTATGCTCGTAATCCATGCGTGTCGGCCCGATCACGGCCAGCGAACCCATCACCTCGTCGCCGATGCGCGCCGGCGTTCCAATCAGCACGAAGTTATTTAGATGCGGCATGGCGTCTTCCAGACCCACAACCACGCGCACCGCCTCCTGGCGCGCGTCCAAGTACGCCGAGAGCAATTCGACGACGCGCTGTTTCTCCTCAAGCGTGGCCAGCAACTGGCGCAGGCGCTCCTTGTCCTGCTCGGTGATCACCAGATTGGCCGCGCCCTCCACGTACACCGATTGCGCCCCACCCTCGGTGGCCAGCGCACCCTGCGCGCAGAGCTGCTCCACCGACGCCATCAGCCGGTCGTATTCGCTGCGCTCCTGCTGCACCCGCTTGGCAATCTCGTTGCGCAGCGATTCCATCTCCCAGCCACGGAAGTTCTGGTTGATGTAGGCCGCGGCCGCTTCCAGATCTTCAATTGCAAGATCGTTGCTCAGCCGCAGCACGCGGTCGCGCACCAAGCCGTTGCGCATCACCACCACGGCCAACACTTTCTTGTCAGCCATTCGCTGGAAGTAAACATGCTCCAGCGCGTTGCGCTGTCCCGCGGCGGAGCTGACCGTGACTCCCACACCGTGGGATATCAGCGACAGCACGTGCGAGGTGCGCTCCATGAACTCCTGCACATCCTGCGCGCCATGCAGGCTGCCTTGGATGAGGCTTTCGTCGGCGGGCGAAAGCCGCGCCTCCCCGGTCAACTGCTTCACATAAAAACGGTAGGCCTGCGCCGTGGGCACGCGCCCGGCTGAGGTGTGCGGCTGCTCCAGGAAACCCGCGTCAGCCAGGTCGGCCATGACGTTGCGGATGGAGGCCGCGCTCAGGCTCTCGCGATTGCTGCGCGACAAAGTACGCGAGCCCACCGGCTCCCCCGTCGAGATATACGTCTCGACGATGGCCGTGAGGATTTCGCGTTCGCGCTTGCCGATGCCCGCCGGAGTACCCATAGAATGTTGGCCTATAGAATGTCGGCCTTAGGAACCTAGTACATTGGCCACAGGAACTGTAAGTCGCGCTCCTGCAATTGTTTATGAGCAGCACCGAGATACAGTCCCGCAGCTTTATTCTAGGGAGCAAGGGGGTGCATGTCAAGACTGGCACTCAGTGCCGATGAGTGCCAAGGCAGTTGACCAATAGCATTCAGGTAGTGCTGGCTGGGGCGGAGTCGGCCTTTTATTTCGAGATGGGTTCTGTTAGCTTTAGCCCTTTTTCCTTGACCCAGGACACATACCTCACTAGACTTATTGAGCTTCTGTGTGTCATTTCAAGGTTTGATTTAGTCGCTGCCGCTCGCTCCCGCCGTAAGCGACTAAGTAATCATCGTACGTAAACTGAATCAGTAGGCTTGAGGCGCCTCGTGGTGCACAGCCGCGTCATTTGCAGTACTCTCGTGTTTCTTGGCGGGGGTATTTGCGCAAGCAGGATGCAGGGGCCAGCAATAAAGGGCTTGAAAAGAAAAACTTACGCCGGTGTTCTATCTCGGAACCCCGAGCATTTCTTACAAAGGTGGACAATGCGATGAAGCTAGCTGCGAATCTTGGGCGAATGATGTGCTTAACTGCGCTAATCTTCCTTGCTTGCAATGCCTGTTTCGGTCAGGAAGGCACCGACCAGCCGGCAGCTCTCGGGAAATGGTTTACGGTTTCGGCAAACCTTGATGGCGGATGGCGGAAGACACAGTTCTTCCTGCCCAACTACAATACTGCAGTGTTCGACTGGGACAGCCGCGCCGAGCTGTGGCTTCCTCCATTCGGGCATGTCAAGACGCCGGATGGAAAGGTAGTCATTAAGCGCATTTGGGGACCGTACATTAGAGTGGCAGGAATAGCGGGTTCCGAGCCCCAGGCATGGCAGAATGAGTGGGTAGGCGGACCCGGTCTCGGTCTTCAGGCCTACCCCTTCCCTGGCTTCCTCGGTCCAGTGCGCATGTTCGCCGAATCTAACTTCACCCATTATTTTAACAACGACCCGCAAGGCACCTCGTGGAGGCCCAAGAATTCGACCAGGGCCGGCTTTGAATACTGGAAAGCGGTACATGTGAACGACCTCGAACATTACTGGTGGGTAGAGGTATGGAACGGCCTGTACTGGCAATCGGCAAACGAATTCACGACACGCTACGATTCCGTGCTGTTCGCAAACTCAGGACGCGTCGGCATCAGAAAGCCCAAGAGGGGCGCTATATCGACCATCACCCCATACCTCGCGGTAGAGAGCTCGCTCTCAAAATGGCGGCAGCTCGGTAATACGAACTGTCACTTGAGCGGCCAGGGCTCACGGGACCCGCAAGATCTCTGTGACTTCTTCTGGGAAAACCGCTTCCTTGCTGGCGGCGGCCTGCGCTTTGCTCCCTCGCTTGGGGAGGCAAGCCACAAAGGCTGGCTGACGCGATTTGTAATTTACGGAGAGTATCTGGATACGGCTACATATTACGGTCCCACTCCACCGTCTCAGTTTCCAAGATACGACGTGCTGGTGGGCGTGAGCGCGAATGTGGGGAACTGGTACAAGTAACTGTTTGGGAGGGCGGGCCGGCATAAACATCGAACTGGCGCTCCGCTCGCCGTTCCTAATCTGTGCGATTGAGGAAGGTTAACCACGCAGCGTTTGCATAACTCGGAGCAACCCGTGACAGTACCTGAAGGAAAAGAGCAGCCGAACTCCCACACGGCAATGGAGACTAGAGTCGCCATTTGGGTAAGAATTGTAATCGGCATCGCGACAGTGGTCATCGGGTTCGCGACAGTGTTCATTTCGATAAGCGCTTTGCGAGTGCAACGTTCCCTTGCCGAATTCCAAAAGACGAATGCCCTCGGTGACATCGAGCTCAAGAAGTGGACAATCCAGTCTGAAACAGACCTCGAGAGCGCCAAGATGGCCATCAGTGTCATCCCAATGATGAGTTGCCAGGACGACATCAGGTGGGCATCTGCGTTTCGGGTTCTTGACAGCGTTATGCCAGAAGGGACCTTAAGGCCGGCTGCGAAGTACGAGAAGGCGCTCGCCGACGTCCTGCTATCAAAGTGCCCGAAGCAGTCGCCGCAGGCCAGATCGGAGATCTCCGCTATCCGAAAGCAAGTGAGTTTGCAGCAGGTGCAGAATGACTTCTTAGTGACATTAGCCAATGCGAGAACATATCAAGAGTATGGCTTTGACGGAACGGCGGCCCGGCTCTTTTATGAGGCTGGAAACCGCCTTCCACCGGCGCTTGCGGGAAAGGTGGATATGGCGGAACTCGAAAAGGCCTTGGCTGCATACAAAGAAGGCGATTTTTCGGAAGCGTCTGGCCGGTTTCAAAAAGCGTTCAGCAGGATTCAGTAAACAGGAGGTTCCAAATGCACGCGAGGAGATTAGTTATCCCAATAATCTGTGTGGCCTCACTCTGTTGGCCATTTGCAGCGCTCGCGCAAAAGCAAGCGGAGGAGAGATGTGCTGTTGAGATCAAGGAACCCAAGCAGGGCGACTCGGTTTCAAGCTCGAGCAAGGCCAGGGGATCCGCCACGACAGGCGGCAAGCACCTATGGATCTTTGCACACGTAGAGGGCCTTGCCCTATGGTGGCCTCAGTGCGGTGGGCCTGCTTCTATTAAGGGACAAGACTGGTCATGCCTCGTCTTTTACGGGCAAGACCGAGATCGCGGAAGCGATTTCGAGTTAGCGGCTGTTGTGCTTGACGAAAAGGACAATAACGACATGCTTAACGTGATACATGACTATGATCGCACCCACGAGTATCCCGGCGTGTCCTTGCCTCCTCCTGCAGAAGGCTGTCCGATAGCCAAGGTAATTGTTACAAGGAAATAGAGTACGGCCTTGGCGTTTGCGCCTCATTCGCATGAGTTGCGGGTCGAGGAATGACTTTTGCCCGCAGAATCACCGCGTGCCTCGGCCGCTCAGTTTTTCACGGTGAGCGGTAGGGTCGCGCTGGCATCGGCCGTAGCTTTCGAGCCATTGCCGAAGTTGTTTTCGGCAAACGCATAAACGGTCACCGAATAATCGCCCGCAGGTGTGCCGCTCCTTGAAGTCGTAATGGTCACGGTGACACTTTCCTCCGCGCTGGAGTTGATGGCGTGCTTGTTCAGAGGGTCACTTGTGGTGATTTCACAGCTCGCCGCCAGGGCATCAACGCTACAGGTGAAATAGACGAAGCCCGTGCCGGGGGCGAGTTGGGGCGTTAATTTGCTCGTCGCCGTTGCACCGGCATTCACGACGATGGGAGCGGGATTGCCGAGAGCCGGTTTGGCCCTGATCGCATCGGAAGGGGACATCGTATACCAGCGAACGTAGTCAGCCAGCATTGGTTGCGGGTTAGTCAAGCCACCGGTTGGCCCACCCAAAGTTCCGCCGATTGCCACATTCATGAGCAGGAAAATGTTGGCATTGAATGGCCAAGTGTCTCCCCGAGGAAGATCGCTGGGGGTGACGATGAAGAACGGCGCTGACGGATTGTCCACATAAAACTGCATCATGTTTGCAGACCAAATCACGCCGTAGGTATGAAAGGCGGTATCCGTTTGCTGGCCGCCGGGAAAGGTGTAAGCTCCGCTGATTCCGGCACCGTCGGTTTCCGCGGTATGGATCGTTGATCTGCTCCCTCCGGGACCTGGTCCATTGTCAACCTGAGGGGACCAGTTCTCCATAAAATCCGCTTCGCCGCAATTGGGCCAGGGTACTCCCGGGTAGTCGCTGCCGAGGGACCAGAAGGCGGGCCAAAGGCCCGGGTCAGTCGTATTGGGAAGCTGGAGACTGGCCTCAATCACGCCGTACTGGAAGTTTTCCAGGCCTTGCGTCTTCATGCGGGTTGAGAGCCATGTTCCGTTGCTGTTGATAGGCTGAATTACGAGGTGTCCGTAGCCATCGATATAGACGGTGTTTGTAGTCGTACTGAAGGTAGTAGGGCACTGCGGTGGATTATTTGGGTATCCCGGAGGCCCGCAGTACGCCTCAACCTCGTTGTTGCCCCAACCGTTGTTATTTCCCAGGTCAAAACTCCACACGGTTGTGTCCGGAAGATTGGCAGGACCATTGAATTCCTGACACCATTGCGGCGACCACGTCACCGAGCCGATTGTCATGTTGGGAACGCCGCTACAAGCTTGCATCGTTGTGCAGGCGACCTGAACATTACTGACGTTCGCGTTCGCGGTTCCGCTGCCATTAGTCACCGCGCAGCTCTGCGCTGGGCTGGAAGGCTGCAAGAATATCGTGACGTTATAAGTGCTGCCGCTGGCGACGGGCGTACTAAATGTGAAGCTTCCGTTCGTGCTGACTGGCAGGTTGTCGCTGCCATTGTTCTGCAATATAAGCCCAGCGCCGGAAAGGCCCGAAATGGTTCCTCCGATCGTGTAGGTGACTGGAGCCGGTGACGATGTCTGGCCCCCACCACCGCATGCCAACAAAGACAGCGACGTTATTACGATTAACGTCAACGCGTGCACACGTGACTTCATGATCTCTAACCTCCCTCACTGAAGCGAGACCAGCACACAAATCGCAGAGCCATTGTACAGTCCGCACACGAAAATCTCGTGCAGTGCGTTAGCGCCCAGCGCCCCACTCATTCGCGGTGTTCGAGTGAGTGGGAAGAAGGCGAACCCCAGAACTTCTACTCGCGCCATTCGGCACGCCAACCCCTAATCCCTAGCCCCCAATCCCCATTCCCGCCGGCCAGTACACCATCCATCCCCGCTTCCGTGCGACCTGCTCCAGGTCGGGATTGGGATTCACGCAGAACGGCCACTTCGCCATCTCCAGCATCGCCTGATCGTGGATTGAATTGCCGAAGACTGCCTCCATCGGTTTGCCGATGACGTCGCGAATAACGATTACCTTCAACTCGTCGGTGGGAACGCGGACCAGCCGGTCCGTCGCGCAGCCGTCTTCGATGTGAACGCAAGCCGCCAGCACGTGATCTTGCGCGATGCCGAAGCGCCGGGCGCCGGCCTCGACCACCCAATCGTTCGTGGACGACACCGCCCACAGCTCGCAACCCTGGCCGGCCAGCCGCCGCGTCAATTCCAGCAGCTCCGGAAATATGCGCTGGCTGACCTTTTCGTCAAAGAATTCTTCCGCGGCGCGCTGCAAGGCTTCGTGCGAAAGGCCGCGGTTCATGGTGACCATCTCGCCGCACATCTGCTCTTCGCCGACATTTCCCGCTACATATTCCTTGTAGCGTGCGAGCGCCCATTCGCCGACTTCGGGACTGACCAGCCCGCGCTCGATCTCCCAGTAGAAGAAATCAGCGCCGGCATCGCCACTCCAAAGCGTCCCATCACAATCGAAGACCGCGATCGACGGCTTGAGCGCGAGCACCGATGCGATGAACTGATCGGGACCGGAGAAGATCAAAACAGCTTCTCCCCGGAAATCATCTCTGCGCTCGCCAGGCGCGCGTAGTCTTCCGGAGTATCAATGTTGATGCCGAGGCGCGGGTCGTCCACCATGACGTATTGGATGTGCGGTTGACACTGGTGCTCGACCTCGCGCGCCGTGGCTGTGACGGGAGCGTGTTGGAAGGCCTGGATCATCTCCCGGCCAATGAGGATGGGATGGCCGTGAATCAACTCTTCACCGCGCTTGGCTTCAGGCACCACGGCCCAGACTTCGGGATCGGCGTTGAAGAAAGCCTCGCGCAGCGCCTGCACCGTCCCAGGCAGCACGGGCGGGCGGTCGATCAGCGCGACGAAGGCCGCGTCACGCCCATGATTTAGTACCTCTTGCAGGCCCACCTGTAAGGAGCTGAACTGTCCGCGCTCGGGCTGGCGGTTGACCGCCAGAAACGCCCCATGCGCATACGCCACGGGAGTAATCGCCGCAGCGTTCTGGCCGGCGATAACGATGACGAGATCGCTGTAGGCCTGGAGCAGGTCGATGGTTGCGCCCAGGAAGGTATTGGCGGCCGGCGTCCCTTCGGCCACCGGCGGCCACGGCAGCAGCGCCTTGTCGCGGCCCATGCGAGTGGAGGAACCGGCAGCGAGAATGACTCCGCAAATGCTGGGCGATATGGGCATGGCTTGAAGATATCAAAATACAGCAATTAGCAGTTAGCAATTAGGGCAATTATTTACTTGACTCGACCACGCTTTTCTGCTACATTTTAAGTAGTTAGAGAGGCTGATATGAGTCAGAACAAAGAACCAAAGAGCCTGCAAGAAGCAATCATTTACTTCTCGAACCCCGATAACTGCATCGACTATCTGGCCGTCCGGCGCTGGCCCTCCGGCGTGATCTGTCCGACTTGCGGATGCGAGAAAGTTAGTTTCAGCGAAAAGCGCCGCGCTTGGACTTGCGCCAAGCATCATGCGAAGCGCGAATTCTCCATCAAGGTCGGCAGTCTTTGCGAGGATTCCGCTATCAGCCTTGACAAGTGGCTCACCGCGCTGTGGATGATTACCAACTGCAAGAACGGAATCAGCAGTTGCGAGATTGCGAGTGCGATTAGGGTCACTCAGAAAACCGCATGGTTTATGCTGCATCGGATTCGTTTGGCTATGCAGGATGAAACCTTCGGGAGCAAGTTGAACGGTCACGTCGAAGTTGACGAAACTTTCATCGGCGGCAAGGCGCGTAACATGCATCTCGACAAACGCGAGCGCCGCATCACTGGTACTGGCGGAAAAGACAAGACCATCGTATTCGGAGCGCTGGAACGTGGCGGCAAGGTTCGCACTGTAGTAGTCGAAGATCGGAAGCGTGCTGCTCTCCATACTTGCGTCAAAGAGAATGTCGAAGCTGGCGCGGCGCTCTACTCCGATGCCCTGAAATCCTATGACGGGTTGGCGCAAGAGTACGCCCACAAAGTCATCGACCATGCCGAGAAATACGTTGACGGGCAGGTTCATACTAACGGACTCGAAAACTTCTGGAGTCTGTTGAAGCGCGGCATCGCGGGAACCTACGTTAGTGTCGAACCATTCCATTTGTTTCGCTACCTTGACGAGCAAGTGTTTCGCTATAATAACCGGGCGACCAAGCGGCACAAAGTAACCGATGCAGACCGCTTTGATATGGTCGTCCGCAAAATCTTCGGCAAGCGGTTGACCTTCGCTTCGCTTACCGGAAAGTTATGCGAAACGAGCGCATTCTAATCCTTACCGCTTGAAGCGCGGGAAGCGGGCGAAGTCTTAGCCCGCTTTTTCTTTGCCAATTTTCGTTTGCGCCGGTATTCCTTTTCTCGCCTCACGATCTCATCGTGGGGGACAGAGAAAACCTTGCGCACGACAGCATCGAATTTTTCAAACTCTGACATTATCTACTCCGACTTTTATTTCTTATTTCTGGGGTCAACTTAGGATTCTTGTACGATAAAGCGACTCGCCGCAGCATTGCGTCGATTTCCTCTTTATTCTTGCGTACCGTAATAACCCCATGTTTAAGTATCGGGGTAGTCAACGATGCCTTTTGCGATCCAGGATCAAGGTAAGATTGCTGCATAGCGTAACAGAGATAGTCGGGTGCTTCGGTTAGAGTACATTTTGGCATAGAACTCCACTTCGCCAGCACAGACCATCCCGAAGTTGTTCTATGGAGTTTGTGCCATAGAATCATTGCGCGCTCTCTTAGGATAGCGTGAATTTCCTGCGCCTCAAAAACTACCTCTACCCGTTCATTGGGATGGATATTCTTAACAAGCTCATCCATTAGAGCAAGGATCGATTGTACGTAACCCTGCTCCATCAGTAATTCAAGAGCCGTTCCCGAAATCCTATCGGCATAGTCTTTACGACAAATCGAACTCGAAAATGCGCGCAACCTGCATTTTGCTGGAATTTCGCCAAGACTAGCCAATAGAGAGCCGTATCTCCGAGGAGCACCCCTCCATCCAAGCCGCAAATCGGAAACATGTATTGATTTGCGCGGCTTCAAAGTTTCCGGCCATGCCTTTAGATAATCGCTCCACTGCCTTTTTGTTCCCAAGAACCCAGCAACGACACACATGCCTGTGCCGTCGTCAATTGACTCGTCAAGATACAGTTTCAACATACACAGGAATTTAGGCGCATCGCCTTCGTGAGCATCGAACAGTCCGTCGAGTTCGGCCTTGATATATTCTTCTTGCGCCGCCATCCTTTCTGGGGTCATCGGGCACCCCCGCTAGAGCAATCATCCGCTTGACTTTCGGCCGAGTCAAGTAAATAATTGCCGCAATTAGCACTTAGCCAAGTCGCTTCGGGGTTTGGCTAATTGCTAATTGCTGAATTACTACGACAGAAGTGGTAGGCCAATACTGCGGAAGGGGCATTGGCATTGTCGAGGTGGAGTGAAACAATCCCGCCATTGGGACCTTGGGCTGCGTGTAGCGGTCCAGGGAAGGCGAGAGGCGAAAATTTAGCTGATTGACTCCTCCTTGGCTGTTTGACTTACTGGGTTGGCGGATTCTCGGCCTTACGGCATCGGATGTGCAACTGGGCGCTGCGCTTCCGGACGGGATTCCGCCCTTTTTATTTGAAGGCTCTTAGCTTTTGGCTATTAGCTCTTAGCAGGCAGATTTCCAGTTTGCTAAGAGCTAAGGGCTAAAGGCTAAGAGCGAATAGCGGCTGCCCCGTCACGTTGCCACGTGAGTGCGGTCACACCTTCGCCACCGGCAATCTGATATATGTAATCATGTGGTAGGCGTGCAGCTCCGTGCATGCTCTACAAAACTCTGAGTGCCGCGGTGTACGGCATCGACGCCAGCCTCATTGAGGTTGAGGTCGATATCGCCTCGATCAAGACCGAGAAAGACATTTTCACCACCGTTGGCCTGCCCGATGCCACCGTGCGCGAGAGCCGCGAGCGCATACGCTCGGCCCTCAAAAACAGCGGCTACGACATTCCTCCCACCATCACCACCATCAATCTGGCTCCCGCCGACATTCGCAAGGAGGGATCGGGGTTCGACCTGCCCATGGCACTGGGAATTCTGGGCGCCTACGGAGGGCTGAACAACAAGCCGCCGGACGATGCGCTGTTTGTGGGCGAGCTCTCGCTGGACGGCGGTCTGCGCGGCGTGCGTGGCGCCTTGCCCATTGCGGTGACGGCCCGCGGCAACAATATTCGCAAGCTGATTGTCCCCGAGGTGAACGCACGCGAAGCCGCGTTGGTGGAGGGCGTGGACGTGTACCCGGTGCACTCCCTCACGGAGGTTGTGCAACTGCTGAACAGTGGCAACGGCATCCAGCCGATGAAGGTCGATACCCAGGCCTTGTTGGCCACGGCGCAAAGCTTTGCCGTGGACTTTGGCGATGTGCGCGGCCAGCAAACCGCGAAACGCGCCATCGAGATCGCCGCCGCCGGCGGCCACAATCTGCTGATGATCGGTCCGCCCGGTTCCGGCAAGACCATGCTGGCCAAGCGCATGGCCACCATTCTTCCCCCGCTCACCTTTGACGAAGCGCTGGAGACGACCAAGATCCACAGCGTGGCCGGTGTCCTGGACGCCACCAGCGGCCTGGTGGGCACGCGGCCCTTCCGCTCGCCTCATCACACCATTTCCGACGCCGGACTGATCGGCGGCGGCATGATACCGCGGCCGGGGGAAGTCTCTCTCGCCCACAATGGGGTGCTTTTTCTGGACGAGCTGCCCGAGTTTCCCCGCAACGTGCTGGAAGTGATGCGGCAGCCCTTGGAAGACGGTACGGTGACCATCGCTCGCGCCGCCATGTCGCTCAGTTTTCCCGCGCGATTCATGCTGATCGCCGCCATGAATCCCTGTCCTTGCGGTTACTTCAATGACCGGATTCGCGAGTGTCACTGCTCGCCCATGATGATCCAGCGCTATGTCTCCAAGATTTCCGGGCCGCTGCTGGACCGCATCGACATCCACATCGACGTGCCGTCGGTGAACTATCGCGAACTGCGCGGCGGTGTCGCGCCCGAAAGCTCAGCCGGCATTCGTAGCCGGGTCATCCGTGCGCGCGATGTGCAGTTGCAGCGTCTCCGCTCCGAAGGCGAAAGAATATACGCCAATGCCCAGATGGGGTCCCGCGAGATACGAAAGTATTGCGAGCTGGGCACCGACTCCGAGCATCTGCTGGAACGGGCGATGGTGAAGCAGGGGCTTAGCGCCCGCGCCCATGATCGCATCCTGAAGGTTTCCCGCACCGTAGCCGACCTGGCGGGAAGCGAGATCATCGAACCCGGCCACATAGCCGAGGCAATTCAGTATCGGACCCTGGATCGGACGTTCTGGGCATGAAAATTGAGCATGGATTGGTGAATCTACGCATGGCGGCTTTGTAAAGAATTGTGTTCAGTCGCTGGCATGCCTGGGCGGTGGCGGCTGTCGAAGCTTGTGAAGAATTTTACTTAGAGTAGATGCAACTTATTGAATCTTTGTGGGTTACAAAATTCTGGCGACATTCGCGCTGTTCTTGCGTCTAAGGGGCAGCGGTGCCCAACCCGGGAATGAGGCTTGATAGGAAGGTTTCGGGGCAAAGATTTTCCTTGACTAAGGGGGCTTAGGCGACTACCTTACTGTTTTTGCATAAGGCGTGGTTCTTAAAGGTACCAGTCCACGACGCCCTGCCCCCGAAAACGGCCCCCACTGAAAGCCATCATTAGGGTATCAGGAAGGCAGCTACCGGCGACCCGGCGAGTCCTAAAAGAGGGACTAGCATAAGCAAGTTATTGAAAATTAGGCTTTTGTAGTTTCGAAACCATTCATTTGCAGGACCGATTGCAGGGCCGAAAAATTTTAACCAAGCCGAACCCACACGAGTGGCATCTAATGTTTTGTCTCCTGTGCGGTGGGTTGCTGACTACCAAGGTTGAATCTGTACGCAGGAGCGGCGGTTCCATTCTGATAGGGCTCCGGTACATCTTTTTTCATACGATAGGAGAAATATGGCGATGAGATCGGAATTAGTTTTTGAGGCAGTGCATACCATGCGCAACCGATACACGTTGTGTCAACTGGCTTCCAAGGCGACGCGGAAGTTTCATAAGCCCAACACGCGTATTCAAGACACTACCAACGAGGTGCTGAATCGTATCGCTGATTCGGATCGGCACGACCTGATTCTCGAACCGGAGACGGCTTCCGAAGCGCAGCGGCGCGCAGCGTAAGCTGCGCCCGCGCCTTCGGCGCGTTCCTCGTACGTTCCTCCGGCCCGCCCTTCTGCAAATTCCCCGTAGGTGAACATGACAATCTCAGAACTTAAAGAAAAAAACATCACCGAGTTGACCCGCATAGCTCGGTCTCTCGAGCTGCCCGGCGCCAGCGGCCTGCGCAAGCAGGACCTCATCTTCAAGATCCTTCAGGCCCAAAGCGAAAAGGAAGGACACATCTTCGCTGAGGGCGTGTTGGAAATCCTGCCTGATGGTTACGGTTTTCTCCGCTCGCCCGACTACAACTACCTTCCCGGCCCGGATGACATTTACGTTTCCCCGTCGCAGATCCGCAAGTTCGACTTGAAAACCGGTGACACCATCAGCGGACAGGTCCGTCCGCCCCACGAAGGCGAGAAATACTTCGCGCTGGTTAAGATCGAGGCGGTCAATTTCGAGTCGCCCGAAGAAGCGCGCAACAAGATCCTCTTCGACAACCTCACCCCGCTGTATCCGCAGGAGCGGATCAAGCTGGAGACGGTGCGCGAGAACATCAGCGCCCGCGTGATGGACCTGCTGACGCCGGTCGGCAAAGGTCAGCGCGGCCTCATCGTCGCTCCGCCGCGTACCGGCAAGACCATGCTATTGCAGTGCCTGGCAAACTCGGTCACCACCAATCATCCGGAAGTCGTGCTGATCGTCCTGCTGATCGACGAGCGCCCGGAAGAAGTCACGGACATGCAGCGCTCGGTGAAAGGCGAAGTCATCTCTTCCACCTTCGACGAGCCGGCTGCGCGTCACGTCCAGGTTGCGGAGATGGTGATCGAGAAGGCCAAGCGCCTGGTCGAGCATAAGCGCGATGTCGTCATCCTGCTCGACTCCATCACGCGTCTGGCCCGCGCTTACAACACCATCGTTCCGCCCTCGGGCAAGGTGCTCTCCGGAGGCGTCGATTCCAACGCCCTCCAGCGTCCGAAGCGCTTCTTCGGAGCAGCCCGCAACATCGAAGAAGGCGGCTCGCTCACCATCATCGCGACCGCACTCATCGAAACCGGCTCGCGCATGGACGACGTGATCTTCGAAGAGTTCAAGGGTACCGGCAACATGGAAATCATCCTCGACCGCAAGCTGGTCGACAAGCGCACCTTCCCGGCCATCGACATTCAGCGCTCCGGCACGCGTAAGGAAGAATTGCTGATCCCCAAAGAAGACTTGGCGCGCACCTGGGTCCTGCGCAAAATCCTCAACCCGCTGTCGCCGGTAGAAGCGATGGAGTTGCTGATCGACAAGCTGGGCAAGGCCCGCTCCAACGGCGAGTTCCTGCAAAATATGGGGTCGTTGTAAGGCGGTGGCGATGGCGCGCTCAACCCCCTGCCGCGGCCTCCTCTTCGCCGAGGCGCAATAGCATAGGGAGCAGTTCCACGCGCTGGCTGGGCGCGTCACGCTGACCTTTTGTATCGGCCCGGCGGCGGCGGTTCCCGACCTCGACAGCGGGCCATTCCGCGAGCAGAAGAACTGATTCATGCGGTCGCAATGGAAGGGGCGCTGCATCGTCGTCCTCCGGCTCTCCCCGTTGGATCCGAACGCGGCCGCAGTGTGTTAAACGAGAGCAGTAGAAAACGCCAGCTCAGTCCTAATGGAGAACAAACTGCCTATCGTGCTGGATCGAAGCGCATCGAACGCTCCCTCGGCACGCGCAGTCGCAATATCCCTGCGGTGGTATTTCTGCTTTTTTGTGGCCTCCGGTTTTTGTGGCTTGGTCTATGAAGTGGTTTGGGTTCGGCTGGCAATGGCCAGCTTCGGTGTCACCACGGCGCTGGTTTCCATAGTCATCTCAATGTTCATGGCCGGCCTGGGTCTAGGTTCATGGGGCGCAGGTGTAATGACGCGTCGTGTTTCGCAGCCTGACGCGCCGCGCATGCTGCGCTTTTACTCGCTTGCCGAACTGCTCGTCGGTATCTCTTCCGTGTTCGTTCCCCTTCAGTTGAAGCTCGGACGTTTGCTATTGCAACATATGGGAAGTTTTACGGCATGGCAAACATCACGCTACTACGTATTCGCAGGCCTCTGGTTGGCCATGGCGGTTGTACCTTGGTGCGCCTGCATGGGTTCAACTTTTCCTCTGTTGATGGCGGTCATTCGACAAACCGCCCGGCCCACGTCCGAACGTTCTTTCAGTTACTTGTATGTTGCCAATGTTATAGGCGCACTGCTGGGCACCGCTGCCTCGGCGTTTGTCCTGATCGAATTGCTGGGATTCCAGGGAACACTGCTTGTGGCCGGCGCTGTGAACCTTATCCTGGCAATGTCTGCATTCGGCTTGAGCCGCCGCGCAGTATCTTCTACTACGCAGGTCGGCAAATTACTTTCCGCACCAGCCGCACGGCCCAAGCTCTACGGACTCCCAACCAATACCGTCCTGCTCCTTTTGTTCACAACCGGCCTGGTCAGTATGGGTATGGAAATTGTCTGGATACGACAGTTCACTCCCTATCTGGGCAATGTGGTCTATGCCTTCGCAGCAATTCTGGCTATGTACCTACTAGCCACCGTGGTGGGATCGCACGACTACCGCAATTGGGTTTTTTCCCACCATCCGAATGACAGCCGTTCGTCATGGAATCTACTCGCGCTTTTTGCAGTCATCCCGGTGGTCGCCGCTGATCCCCTACCACATGTCGGGGCCGGGGACATCGACCTTGGCATCCCGCGGATCGTGGCTATCACACTGTTCTGCGCCTTGGCGGGTTTTCTCACCCCTTTGCTGGTCGACGCTTGGTCATCAGGCGATCCCGATCGAGCCGGCACGGCCTACGCCGTGAATGTGGCGGGTTGCATTGTCGGGCCAATTGTGGCCGGTTTCTGGCTCTTGCCCTGGCTGGGCGAACGTCGGGCCGTGATGGCTTTGTCCGCTCCCTTGTTCGCGATTGCCGCGGTGATGGCGTTTCGAAGCGGATCGTCCGAAGCACGCAAAGCTGGCTCCGGTCTCAACCTGAAAATTAAGTTTGCGCTGGCAACAATTGCGGCAATCGTGCTCTTTCGAATCAGCCACGACTACGAAACCCGATACCCCATACGCCAGGTCCGAAGAGACTACACAGCCACCGTTGTTGCCACTGGAACAGGTTTTGACCGACTACTTCTGGTGAATGGAATTGGGATGACCTCGTTGAATCCGCTGACTAAGTATATGGCCCACCTGCCCCTCGCTTTCTTGTCGGCCCCCCCAAAGAACGCTTTGGTCATCTGTTTTGGAATGGGAACCACGTTCCGCTCGATGCTTTCTTGGGGGATTCCGACCACGGCAGTGGATTTGGTCCCGAGTGTGCCGGCACTGTTTGGCTATTACCATTCTGACGCAGCGAAATTGGTGGCCTCCCCGTTGGCACACATTGTTGTCGATGACGGTCGCCGGTTTCTCGATGGATCGACCCAAACCTACGATGTCATCGCCGTCGATCCGCCACCGCCTCCAGCAGCTCCCGGTTCCAGCTTGCTGTACTCGCGTGATTTCTACGAGGTCGTTAAGAGGCATTTGCGAAGTGGCGGGATTTTGCAGGTCTGGTATCCCGTAGCGGATGCCGACGCGGCCACTACCGCTTCCATAACCAAGGCCCTGATGCAGTCTTTTCCCTATGTACGTGCCTTTCGTTCGTTCGATGGGTCGTACGGAATTCACTTCCTGGCCAGTACGCAGGCGATACCAGTCGTGTCAGCCTCGACCTTGGCGTCGCGGTTGCCCTCCGCGGCCGCTTCTGACTTCGTCGAGTGGGGTCCGCAACCCAGTCCGCAGCAGCAGTTCGAACTGGTCCTCTCACACGAATTGTCGTTGCAGAAACTCGTCGCCGAGGATCCGCGAGCGCCGGCATTGCAGGATGATCAGCCGATCAACGAGTACTATCTACTGCGTAGCTGGTTCCATTCCTACAGATAATCGATGATCAGGGACAGAGGGAACTGAAATCGGGCGAGAACTTGTACGCGGAGCAATCGCCGCCCACAGACATCTTCGCACATCGGAATACGGTAAAATCGAACTTTGATGGCGGTCCCTTAACTCCATGTCACTAAAGCAGTCGGAAGCGATCGTGTTGCGAACCTATCCGCTGCGCGAGGCTGACCTGCTGGTGACGCTGTTCACCCGGGCCGAGGGCAAGGTCAAAGGGGTGGCGCGCTCGGCCAAGAAGTCGAAGCGGCGCTTTGGCGGAGCACTGGAACCGCTGACCCTGGTGCGGCTGTACTACGACGATCGCGAGGGGCAGGAGCTGGCTCGGCTGGATTCTTGCGACATTCTGGAATCGCCGCTGTCGGAGACGGTCGATTATCCGCGCGTGGTCGCGCTGGAGCATGTCGCCGAGACGCTGGACGAGTTGCTGCCTGACCGCGAGGCCAACGACGCGATCTTCCGGCTGGCGGTTTCCGTGCTGCATCAGTTGCGCTCGGGGCCGATCTGGATGCCGCTGACATACTTCCAGCTTTGGCTGGTGCGGCTGGTGGGATTTTTGCCGGAGATGGGCGAATGCATCAGGTGCGGCGCGACGCTAAACGGCGACCGGGCTTTCTATCATGTGCTGGCCGACGGCTTGATGTGCTCGCAGCACAAGCGGCTGGCATCATCGCAACTGGCGCCCGAGTCGCGCGCCCTGGCGGCGCAAATGTTTCGCGCTCCTCTGGAATGCTTCAATGGCGACTTATGCAATGCGGCGCAGTATTCCGACTTGCGCAAGTTTCTGACCCAGATCATCGAGCGCCACATCGAGAGGAAACTGGTGACTGCCGGCATGCTGGCGAAGCTGTGACGGTGAGAGAAAGCACGCCTTTAGATGCGGGTTACTTGATCAAGAAATCAGCTCTTAGCATCTGCTTGAGAACGCGAATGGTGAATTGGGTGTTGGAGAAGAAACGATCCAGCCCGAAGGGCGGAACAATAATAGCCCAGGGCGCAAGCCCTGGGTAAGTCGGGGATTTTAACCCGAGTCCCTTTAGGGACGGCACTAGAACGTAATATCCAATCGAGTGCCGTAAAGAAGCCGACCGCTGACGACAGCGAATGTCGGGTCAACAATATACTCCGCTGCTAGCGTGTTACGTTCGAACTGGCGGAGTCGAGTCCCGCGGTGCGGGACGGAAGATGATAGCCCAGCGCTTCAGCGCTGGGTAAGCTGTTATTGTGGAGCCGAGTCCCTTTAGGGACGGCACAAGAGTAGCGGGACTTGAGTCCCGCGGACCGACCGGAACAAACGTCTTGCCTTCTGCGCAAAATCCGCTGACGTTTCAGGAATTGGTCCTGCGCCTCGAAACCTTCTGGGCCGATCACGGCTGCGTTCTGCAACAACCTTACGACGTCGAGGTTGGCGCTGGAACCATGGCGCCCGAAACGTTTCTGCGTGTGCTCGGCCCCAAACCTTATCGCGTGGGATATGTGCAGCCATCGCGGCGTCCCGCAGATGGCCGCTACGGCGAGAATCCCAATCGGCTGTTCAAGCACATGCAGTTTCAGGTCATCCTGAAGCCGCCGCCGGCGAACGTGCAGGAACTCTATCTCGAATCTCTGCGGGCGCTCGGCATCGATCTTCGCAAGCACGACATCAAGTTTGAGGAGGACAATTGGGAGTCGCCCACGCTGGGCGCATGGGGCATCGGCTGGCAGGTCATGCTCGACGGACTGGAGATCACACAGTTCACCTACTTCCAGCAGTGCGGCGGCATCGATCTCGATCCTATTTCCGCCGAGCTGACCTACGGTCTGGAGCGCATTACTGCGTTTTTGCAGGATGTGGACAGTATTTACGACATCACCTGGGTCGTGGGTCCCGATGGCCGTCCGGTGAAGTACGGCGAAATCCGCCTGCAGGACGAGTTGCAGTTCTCGGTCTATAACTTCGAGAAGGCAGACGTAGGGATTGCGTGGAACCAGCTCACGCTTGCGGAGCGCGAGTGCAAGGGCCTCATCGACGGATACTGGGATGTAAAAAAGGGACATGTGGACAGGTTGGTGCGCGCTGGTCTCAAGCACCTCGTGGACGAAACTGGACGCGTAGAAATCGCACGCTACCCTTTGCTCCCCGCCCTTGACCTCTGCCTGAAGTGCTCGCACCTGTTCAACATCCTCGATGCTCGTGGGGCGATCAGCGTGACCGAGCGTGTGGGCGTGATCGCGCGCATTCGTGCGCTGGCGGTCGGAGTGGCAAAGGCGTACGTCGATCAGCAGAGGGCTGAAGTAGAACGCGCGCCAGCTGGCGAGCAAGACGCGGCGCGCGATGATCGAAGCCCGCGCGAGCCGGAGCAGTTGGCCGCAAGCAGATCGTAAGGTTCGCTCGAAAAACAGGTCCCTCGACCCGGCGCCAAAGCGCCTCGCTCGGGATGACACGTTGATTTTTTCTTGGGCTAATTGCTAATTGCTTCTTATGGACTTCCTACTCGAAATCGGTACCGAAGAAATTCCCGCGCGCATGATCGACAGCGCGCGGGACGAACTGGCGCGTCGCGTCGGCGACCTGCTGCAACGCGAGCGCCTAAGTGACAATCTCACGGTACAGTCGTACTCCACTCCTCGACGGCTCGCGGTTCTGGCTTCGGGAATCGCTCCGGCGCAGCCCGATGTGCACGAGAAGCTGACCGGGCCCTCACTCAAGGTCGCCTATAAGAACGGAGCTCCGACTCCCGCTGCCGAAGCCTTTGCGCGCAAGGTGAATCTGTCCGTCGATGCATTGGAGAAGATCACGTCGGCCAAAGGCGAATACCTCGCGGCAACGATGCTGAAAAAAGGCCGCGGGGCAGCGGATATTCTTACCGAATCGTTGCCCAAGGAAATCGCGGGAATCTACTGGGCGAAGAGCATGTACTGGCGCGGCAAGTCGGCGGAGCGTTTCGTCCGCCCGGTGCGCTGGCTGGTGACGCTGCTCGATGGCGAAGTGGTGCCGCTGGAGTTTGCCGGCATTCGCGCCGGCCATACCAGCCTGGGCCATCGCATCCTGTCAACGGGATCGCTAACAATCCGCCAGCCAGCGGATTATGCCCTGACTCTTGCTTCAGGTTCTGTCATTGTTAGCGCCGCCGAGCGCGAACACAGAATTCGCAGGGCACTCGACGCGGCGACTCGCACCATCCCCGGCGCGCGCTGGCGCGAGGACAAGGCTCTGCTCGAGACTGTCGTCAACCTGACCGAGTTTCCGTCAGTGGTCCTGGGCAGCTTCGATCCGGAATTTCTCGCGCTGGCCGATGAAGTGCTGGTGACCGTCATGCGCGACCATCAGAAATACTTCGCGCTGGAGGACACCGACGGCAAGCTGCTGCCCCATTTTCTCGCCGTGCTGAACACCGACGGCGATCCCGACGGCCTCATTCGTCACGGCAACGAGCGCGTGCTGCGCGCCCGCTTCAACGACGCTCGCTTCTTCTGGGAGACCGACCAGAAAATTCCCCTGCGCGACCGCGTCGAGATGCTCAAGTCGGTGACTTTCCAGAAAGATCTGGGCAGCTATTACGACAAGACGCGGCGGGTGCAGAAGCTGGGCAGCCTCATCGCGGAGACGGTTCGCAGCGCGGGCGGGACAGTTCGTCCCGGCATCGTTTTTAAGGCAGCTCTGCTTTGTAAGACCGATCTCACCACCGAGCTGGTGAAGGAATTCACCGAGCTCCAGGGCATCATCGGCGGTCTGTACGCCAAGGCGCAGCAGCTTGACCCGATTCTGCCGCGCGCGACCGTCGACGCAATCGGCGACGCCATCTACGACCACTACAAGCCGGAGTCGATGGATGACAGCGTTCCGCGCAGTGTCGAGGGCGCGGTGGTGGCCATCGCCGACAAAGCCGACAGCATCGCCGGGATGTTCGCGCTGGGATTGCAGCCGACCGGCTCGAGGGATCCGTTCGCTTTGCGGCGAGCCGCCAACGGCATCGTCAAGATCATCACCGAACACAAGCTGCCGCTGCCCATCAGCAAACTGTTTGCCGATGCGCGCACGGAATATTCTGGTTCAGAGGCCGAACGCCGCTTTGACCGCAAGGTGAACTTTGAAGAATCGATTACGAACTTCATGCGCGAGCGCCTGGAGTTCTATCTCCGCGACGAGCGCCGCTTCGCCTATGACGTGGTGAATGCCGTGCTCGCCGCCGGAAGCGATGACGTGGTGGATGCGATCGCACGCGCGCAAGCTGTGAGTGAAGTTCGAGCCTCGGAGGACTTCGCTTCCATTTCCGTGGCGTTCAAGCGCATCAAGAACATCCTCCGTCAGGCACGCGAAACCAATAAAGCTGTTGCAGAACAGCTCGACCCAGCAGCGCTGACCGACGAGGCCGAGAAAGACTTGGCGGCGGCAATTCCGGAGACCGCATTGGCTGTCCGGAAGCTGCGGGAAGAGAAGGACTACGCCAGCGGGTTGGCAAAGATCAGCCGCTTGCGCCAGCCGGTGGACACATTCTTCGATAAAGTAATGGTAATGGTGGACGACGAGCGTGTGCGCGCCAATCGGCTCGCGCTGCTGCGCGATCTGCTGAGCGAGTTTTCCACCATTGCCGACTTCAGCGAAATTGTGACCGAAGGCAAGTGACGCTCAGAATGGGTTACCATCAATGAATTGCTTTGTATCAGGGCGACGGCTTCAGCCGTGCCGCAACACGCCCCTTTTGAATGGGGCTTTAGCGTCCAACGAAGGCCACAGGGGCTAAAGCCCAAAATCAAAGACGAACCTTCTGGCACGACTAAAGTCGTGCCCTGATACAAACCTGAGTTCGACCGAGTTTTTCACAATGAAATCGTCACGTTAGTTAAAGGACTACCCATGAGCACTCCTACTGCGGAACTGGAAACTGCGGCTGCCAACAAGCCGGCCGCAAAGTACGTCTACTTTTTCGGCGATGGCCGCGCCGAAGGCCACGGCAAGATGAAGGACGAGCTGGGCGGCAAGGGCGCGGGCCTGGCCGAGATGACCAATGCCGGCCTTCCCGTTCCTCCCGGCTTCACCATCCAGACCGAAGCCTGCCGCGAGTACATGCGCAACAGCAAGGTCTCGGATGAAGTGAATCGCCAGATGGACGAGGCGCTCAAGCACCTGGAACAACTGCAAGGGCAGAAGCTCGGTGCCGCCGACAATCCTCTGCTGGTCAGCGTGCGCTCGGGCGCGAAATTCTCCATGCCGGGCATGATGGACACCATTCTCAATCTCGGCCTCAACGACAAGTCGGTCGAGGGACTCGCCAAGCGCAGCAACAACCCGCGCTTCGCCTATGACTCGTATCGCCGCCTCATCCAGATGTTTGGCAGCGTCGTACTCGACATCCCCAAGTACGCCTTCGAGGAAGTCTTCGACGGCAAGAAAAAACAGAAGAAGGCGAAGCTCGATACCGACCTCGACGCCAACGCGCTCCAGGAAGTCATCGCCGATTACAAGAAGGTCGTGCTAAAGCACACCAAGCGCGAGTTCCCGCAAGACCCGCGCGAGCAACTGGTGATGTCGCGCGACGCCGTCTTCCGCTCCTGGCTGAACGACCGTGCCAAGACCTATCGCCGCATCAACAACATCGACGACATGCTTGGCACTGCCGTCAACGTGCAGGCCATGGTATTCGGCAACCTGGGCGAGACCAGCGGCACCGGCGTGGGTTTCACGCGCAATCCCGCCACCGGCAATAAAGAATTCTACGGCGAGTTCCTGATGAACGCGCAGGGCGAAGACGTGGTCTCGGGGGTCCGCACTCCGGTGCACATCTCCGAGCTCGAAAAGATCCAGCCCAACGTCTACAAGCAGCTCCGCGAGATCACGACCCGGCTGGAAAAGCACTACCGCGACATGCAGGACTTCGAATTCACCATCCAGGATGGCCGCCTCTACATGCTGCAGACGCGCAATGGCAAGCGCACCGGCCGCGCCGCCGTTCGCGTGGCTATTCAGATGGTGGAAGAAGGTCTGATCAGCAAAGAGGAAGCGATCTTCCGAGTCGAGCCCAACCAGCTCTACGACTTCCTCGTGCCCAGCCTGGACGAAAAGGGCAAGGACATCGAGGTGCTCGCAACCGGCTTGCCGGCATCGCCGGGCGCTGCCGTTGGGCAGATCGTCTTCACTGCTGAGGACGCAGTCGAGAAGTTCCATAAGGACAAGAGCGCGAAGCTGATCCTGGTGCGCGGCGAAACCACGCCCGAGGACATCGCGGGGATGGAAGTCGCTGCCGGCATCCTCACCTCGCGCGGCGGAATGACCAGCCACGCTGCGGTGGTCACGCGCGGTATGGGCAAGTGCTGCGTCGCCGGCGCGGGCGACATCGAGGTCGACGAGAAGGCACGCGCGATCCATGTGCGCAACAAGACGCTGAAGGAAGGTGATTGGATCTCGCTCGATGGAATTACTGGCCGGGTTATCAATGGCAAGCTCAATACAGTTCCAGCCCGGCCGGACGATCCCGAGCTGCTGAAGCTGATGGGATGGGCCGAGCCTTTCCGCCGCATGGGCGTGCGCGCCAACGCGGACATTCCACGCGACGCTCTGCAAGCGCGCGCCTTCGGCGCTGAAGGCATCGGACTGTGCCGCACCGAGCACATGTTCTTCGCCGAGGAGCGGCTGCCGCACATGCGCGCCATGATTCTCGCCAACGACGAAAAGGATCGCCGCACTGCGTTGCGCAAGCTGCTGCCTTATCAGCGCAATGACTTCATCGGCATCTTCCGCGCCATGGACGGCTTGCCGGTCACCATCCGCACGCTCGACCCGCCGCTGCACGAGTTCCTGCCGCGCCGCGAAGATCTGATGGTCGAGATTGCCAAGCTCGAAATCACCAAGCCGAAGTCGCCCAAGCTGAAGGAACTGCGCACGCTGCTCAACCGGGTGGAGCAGTTGCACGAAGTCAATCCCATGCTTGGACTGCGCGGCTGCCGCCTCGGCATCACCTATCCCGAGATCACCGAGATGCAGGCGCGCGCCATTTTCGAGGCAGCGGTGAAGGTCGCGAAAGAAGGCGTGAAGGTAAAGCCGGAGATCATGATTCCGCTCACCAGCGGGCTGAAGGAAATGGCCAACCAGGCGGCCGTAGTTCGCCGCGTTGCCGACGAAGTCTTCGCCGAGAAAGAGCAGAAGGTGGAGTACCTTGTGGGCACAATGATCGAATTGCCGCGCGCCTGTCTGGTTGCCGACGAGATCGCCAGGGAGGCCGAATTCTTCAGCTTCGGCACCAACGATCTCACGCAGACGACGTTTGGATTCTCGCGCGACGACGTAGGAAAAATTTTGACCGCGTACCTGGCTGAGGGCATTCTGAAACAGGATCCGTTTGCCGTGCTCGACCGTGAGGGCGTCGGTCAACTAATGAGGATCGGCACTGAGAAAGGTCGCGCAACGCGGCCCACAATCAAGATCGGCATCTGCGGCGAACACGGCGGTGAACCATCGTCGGTCGAATTCTGCGCGACGCTGGGATTCAACTATGTCTCCTGCTCGCCCTTCCGAGTGCTGACCGCGCGATTGGCGGCGGCGCAAGCCGGCGCCAGCGCCGAACTAAAGATCGAGGGCGGACGAACCAAGTAGCCAGTCGTCAGTAGCCAGTTGCCAGTTAAGGCCCGCCGATGAGCGGGCCTTCGCTTTCTCCGCAATAAATAGATGACGGAAGCTTGGAGGTTTCAAGCCGAATTCTTTAGATGGCTTATTTGCGGAGATCGGCAACTGACGACTGGCAACTGACTACTGGCTACTGCCTTACTGCGTTTTTTGCAGCCTGGCGATCAGCTTCTGGGCCAGGTTCTCTTCCGACTCCGACCACAGGACGCGTCCACTGACGCCGCAATTTTTCTCGACGGCGGCGGAAAATGCTACCAGCTTGGCGATGTTGGCGCGCAACTGCTTCTCCGTCGCGGAAGATAGCCGCTGGACTTCGTGCACGAACAACGAGTCGAGTCCGAAGTCGACCTCGATGTGGCCGTCGTCGGTGTAAATACCCTCGTCGAACTGCACACCGTGGACCAGGAAGTGAACCGCCGACGGGCGTTGCAGCCAGCTTTCGCCCAGCTCGTCATCGTTGGGGACCCACAAGTCCCAGAACGCCTCGAAGACGAAAGCGAAATCGTCGTGAGCAAACTCGCGGGCAAGCTCAACCGCTTCTTCGGGCGAGATGCCAGGATTGAAGCGGCGCTCCAGCACGGTGGGCTCCGCCCACGACACGGGATGGACCGAGAGGTACGTAATGCCCTCACGCAGCGCAGAGAAAGGGAACTGACGCAGCACCGACAAGGTGCGCAACATCATCTCGCCTTCGCGGAAGCTGGGGAACCAGATGCTGAGATAGAGCGAGTCGGCCATCGCGGGTATTGTAGCGCGAGAGCACGATTGTGTTCAGCCCTTTACGACCTCCGGGGCATTGTTTCAACCTGAGCTTTTGCGCACAATCGTGCGCAGGGGCCCGACTCTCTCTTGTTGACCGAGTGAGGTGCGAAACATGGTACGTCCTAGCCGAGTGAAAGATGAGCCTAAACGATCAATCCCGCCTGATTTCGCGATCATGATGGCGATCGCCTATCCGGGAATCTTTATTGTCGCTAGCCTCGTAATCTCCTCACCGCGAAGCAAATTTGACGAGATATGGATGGTTCCGGGTATCCACTCCGACCCCGTAACAACAGCTTTTTTCGTCAGTCGCCTTCTATTGTTCGCTGTGCTTGCGGTGTTGTCATACCGATGGATACATGCTACTTACGTTGAAGCACGGATGTGGTCAAGATGGCTCGATTACAGGCAGGAACCGGAACAAGGGTATCTCGCAATGGCATTGCTTGCTTTGCTCTTGGGGTTGTTGGTTGGATTCGCAGATCGAATAGTCATTGTAAGCGCAATTCTCACGGCGTCTCTCCTGGTGAATTGCTGGACACAGCGCTTGTGCAATAAGTATTTCGCTGAACGACTTCAGCATGCGCGACATAAGTATTCGGGCAGCAGCAAGAAGATGCATATACTCGACATAATGGAATATTTCTGGGTGAATCGTCCACAGTTGGGGAGGATCGTGATGATGACGGTGGTTTCTACGGTTGCTTTTGGTCTCGCTCTTGCGGGAGCGCTCAGACCAGGACCGCGAAGCAATTACTTCTATTTGGCCGCATATGCACTTCTTATAATCGACATAATCGTCGGCGAAACTGTGGTCTTCATTTGGCGGCGGCACCTCGATGGTGTGAACAAGCTTGCCGAATTAGACACTTAACGGACGACAATTAGTTCCAGGCGCCACAGGGTAATATATGAAACTCTCATTAGAGGCTGCAAACGGATTAAGGCAACCACTTTTTTCGCAGGTCTGCAAGGCACTTTCAAGCTTCACCACATCGGCGTTCCCCGCAGCACTTCTTGCGCTCCTGCCGGTGGCATCTTTCGTTGCGCAGTACTGGTTTTCTGTGCGCGTGGGCACGCAACAAATCATGGCGAAACACCTGACGGTCATGATTGTGGATTGGGTGTTTGTACCATTCAACTTCTTTGTAGCTCAGGTAATCGATTGGAGGCGTGGCGCAAGTTTATACGTGATTACGTGCATATCCGTGGCTCTGAACGCTTTTGTTCACGCTTTTTGGCAACATAACGGCCTTGACTTGGGCCACATGATCACACAGTCCGGAATCGTTCTGCCTGCTGGGTGGGTCCACCTCGTATTTTCCAGCCTAGAAACGATACTGCTTGTTGCATTTGTCTTCTGTAGAAAGCCCAGCGCCAGTACTAGGGCTGCCACAAGCTTGGCGGTTGTTTATTTTGCTCTTATGCTCGTGTGCGGATACGAGATGCACCATGCACTGATAATCAGCGACGTAGTGACCTCGTTGTCCGGACTATTCTTCGTACTCTTGTATCCGCCTCTGAGTCGCCGTTCGGCCGCATGAAATCTAAAGAACGTACGCAATCGTGCGCATAGTTAGTCCCGATCCGCTGAAGGTGCCAGCGGAGGATCCGCTGATAGCTGACGGCTGATGGCTGCCTCAACGCGCGAAGTACATCAGGCCAAAGATGTAGAGCCAGAGCGCGCCCATGAAGTGCCAATACCAGGCGGTCACGTCGATGATGATGCGGCGCGTTTCCGGCGGCTTGTGCAGCCAG
>JBEKQY010000012.1:0-29330 GCA_049519235.1 Candidatus Korobacteraceae bacterium
GATAACTACAACAATATTTTGTGGGGGATTACCGCGCAGGGTATTTTCGGCACCGTGAGTGGTGGTGTATTCCACGGGCTGCTCACGCTACCGTACTGGGCCCAGGGCTCCCCCCA
Organism: Candidatus Korobacteraceae bacterium; assembly: GCA_049519235.1. Lineage (GTDB taxonomy): Bacteria > Acidobacteriota > Terriglobia > Terriglobales > Acidobacteriaceae > Bog-257. Next base: position 117 of record JBEKQY010000012.1, read on the forward strand.
GAACGAATGGAGCGGCCTGGCTTCCGATGGACAGAACAATTTCTACGCCGTAAACGCTTATGGGAATAACGAGCTGATCCTCATCAACGTCGACAACTACCCCGCAACGCCGACGCAGACGCTCGTAGGCTACACCACTTTCACGTACAACGGGCAGCAATATCCACAACAGATTTTGGGCGTGGCCTATTCTGCCAGTGGTGTGCTTTATGGAAGCGACCGCGGTATCGATAATATCGTGATCCTTAGCACCACAGACGGAAGTGTCAGTTTCCCGTATAACCACACCGGCGGCGTCAACAACTTTCAGGAAATAGGTTTTGATCCGTCAGGCAACCTGTATGTTGTTTTTGACCACGGCGCCCCCAACAATGACGCCGGGTTCGCGAAATTTGATTTCACCACCGGCAACGCGACAGAAGTAGGAGGGCTTAACTTTGAGATCGATTTCGACGGCTCTGGTGGGAATGGCACCTATGGCGCGGGCGGCTTCGCCTTCGTTTCGTCGTGTCTTGCACCACCAAGCAATATGATTGCGTGGTATCCATTGGATGTTGCCGGTAATGCCACCAATACTTCCCAGCCCGACCTGGTCAACAACAACACTGCAACGCCTTACGGAAGCCCTTTGCCGGTGAACATTACCGGCGAAGTGTCAGGGGCGTTATCCTTCAATGGAAGCAACAACTACCTGGAAGCTCCGGACCAAACATGGCTGAATATCGGCGCAAATCAGGATTTGTCCTTCGACGCCTGGGTGAAGCTCAGTAGCACGACCCAGGGCGTAGTCTCCCTGGTGGATAAGCGCCAAGGCAGTCCGCTGCAGGGGTATCAGTTCTTCTTGTACAGAGGGCTGCTGGGAGTGCAATTGGCCGATTCAAACGGCTACACCAATTACGTGTCGAGCACTGCCGTTCCGGCGAATAATCAATGGAATCTGGTAGCAATTACGGTGCAGCGAGGCTCGCCGTCCACTTGTGGGACCTCGTGCGGAACTTTTTATCTGAACGGGCAGTCGGTAGGGACGTTTGATCCCAGTGGCCACACCGGCTCACTAAATTCCGCCGGCATCCCACTCCTGATCGGGGCGCAGGGCCCCAGCGTGGGACTTTCGGAATTTTTCAGCGGCGGGCTGGACGAAGTGGAACTCTTCAACCGGGCACTGAACCCGACTGAAGTTATGGCGCTCTATCAGGCCGGCTCGGCTGGTAAGTGCAAGTAAGTACGACCTTCGTTAGCTCATGGTACACACCCTTTGGCTATCCAAAGGGTGTTTTTTTCTACGCTGATATCGAGCCTGGATGTATAGGAAAAACAAAAAATCCATTTCAGAAATGGAAAGCAATCATCCTGCGTTCCCAAGGGTAATTTCATAGCCTCGGTGCCGCTCTGGGATCGCATCCTGCTGACGTTGGACATGACCGAGACCTTCTGTCCGAGCGAGGTGTTCGCGTTCCGGTGGAACGGCTTCAACATGGACCAGCGGTCGCTTTCCGTCAGGGCAACTTGCGCGACCACGGCAGGACCAGGAAGTCGCTGCGAACGGTGCACCTGCCGGAAGGGCTGGCGAACGACCTGTGCCTGTGGAAGCAGGAGTGCTCCGATGCCTTCATCTTCCCCAATTCACGCAAGCGCAATGGGGCGATGAAGAACGGCTTCATCGGCACCGACAACTACCGGGCCCGGGTGCTGAAAGAAGCTGGCCGCGGAGCTAGGGCTCAGCAAGCTAAACTTCCAAGTGTTGCGGCGCACGACTGCGACGCTCGCCCAAACCAAGGGGAACGTGAAGGACGTGCAAGGCATCCTGGGACACACGAAGGCCGACACGACCGTCAACGTCTACGTACAGCCGATCGAGGAGGGCGTGAAGCAGACGCTGGACGCGATCTGTGCGAAGTTGACGGCGGGTCCGAAGCTGGTAGCAGTTGCATAAATTTGGTACCCTTTGGGTACGGTGGGTATTTTGGGATGGCGTGCAAGTGATAGACTTCAAACGGCAGGCGCGTAGCTCAGTTGGTTAGAGCGCTACCTTGACACGGTAGAGGTCAGGAGTTCGAGTCTCCTCGTGCCTACCATATCTTTCAAGCACTTAAGCAGCCTGATTTTGTAACTCGTCACCATTCGTCACCAAACGCGCCAACTGTTCGATTGCCAATCGTTGATGCGCCGGTAAGGGTTGCGTGTAAATTTCGTGCGTTGTGGACAGCTTGGAATGCCCCAACTGTGCCGAAGCATCCTTGAGCGATCCGCCAGCCGCCTGAAATAGAGTGGCGTGTGTTCTGCGAAACGTGTGCCAGCTTAGCCACGGCGTCCCGATCTTCACGCCAGCCGGTTTCAATTCCCGATTGCGCAGGTTGTTGTCCCGGTATGGCGTTCCTTCTTTCGTTCGAAACACCAATTCCTCGCCCGCGCCCTTGAACGCTTCCAGCGCCTTGCTCACAGGCTCCGGCAACGGCACCACACGACGGCTGCCCTTTGTCTTGGGCGATCCGACTTGCCCGCGATAAACGGCCTGCTCGACGTGCAACTCGCCCAAGGTGAAATCGATATCCTTCCACCGCAGGCCGAGAATTTCCCCGATCCGCAGCCCCGTTAACACCGCTATCAGAACTATCGTCCTGCATGGTTCTGTCAGCAGCATCAAAAGCGCACGGATTTGTTGAGGCGTGAGAACGTCCTTTTTCCGAACATCTTTCTTCTCCGGCAACTCGACTCCTTGAGCCGGATTGTCCATCGAGTAAAATCCCCACTTCTTCGCCGTCGCGTAAATCTTCGACATCAGATTGCGAAGGTGTGAACAGACTTCCCATCCCGAACCTTTTTCCATTTTCTGCAAAACAAACCGCTGCACGTCGAGATTGCCTATATCGCATAAACGGGCATCTCCGAAGGCAGGCAAAAGGTGAGCGTTGAGGGTTTGCCGATAACGGTTCCGCGTTGAGGGTTTCAGTGTCGGCAGGAAATTCGGGATGAAATGCATGTCCACGAATTGCCGGAATGTCAGGCTCGACAACGGTGTAATTTTGCCTGCATTCAAAGGGCGGAGGTGTTCTTCGGCAAGCTTGAGAGCCTGCCTGCGCGTCATATCGCACGCGAAGCCGAGGATCGTTGATTCCCGTTTCCGGGCCAGCTTTCCGTCCGCCTCGATATAATCCGCCCACCACTGAAGTTCCCATACCGGATGCCGTTTACCGCGCTTGCGGATACTTCCTTTCTGATAACGCCGACGGGCCATGTCTTGCCAGCCTCCTCGCTGGAGCCCGTCTTGCTTTTCCGTGTTGGGAAGTATATTCAAACGACACGCCCCGCGTCACCGGGCTAAACTCCTCACGCCCTGCGTCACCATCTTGTGGTAGCGCTCCGGTTCAAAACCCATCCTCACCATAAGGCGCTTCCATGTAGGTCCGTGACCTTCCCCACCATTCAGTTTGTCATCAAGCAAATGAGCAATCTCGTGCACAAGCACCGTGAGCAGTTGATCCTGATGCAGCATCAACAAGCGTCCATTCAGCCGAACTTCTCGCTTTCGTAATCTCGCGATCCCGGCGGACCCGATCATCCGATTACTCACGATCACCCGAACACCGTTCAAATATTCGCGGACCTCCGGTGTTGCCAGCTCAGCCCTTATCAGGATTTCGTGAGCAGCAAGGATGCTTTGCCGGAGCAGACCAAGGAACTCAGCATCCAATCCGGGTTTGTGTGCGATCTTCAATTCCCATTCCCCCTTTCCCGTTTCCCCCAAAGGGGGCAAGCGTGATGGGAGGGGTGCCCCCAAGCCGCTCACGCGGCTCCCCCCACAAGAGGGACGATAAAGCTGTCCCCCTCGTACTCCCCCTTTACCAGCCTGTCAGCCGGGGAACAATCCCCGTGTGATTTCTTGCTGTGGACTGCATCTTGCCTTCATGCCCGCAGCAGCAGCGAAAGACATTCCATACCGTCAGCCCGTAACAAACCTCACGATGACAGCTACCGCAAAGCACCGATCCATAACCTGTCGCCCCGCACAGGCCGCATTTTTCCTCGCCAATGTCATCGCCCGGAACCTCGCATTTCTCGCTCTCCGCATACTGGCTCTGATACATGGCCTCAGTCACCGCGATAGGCCTTGCGTAGCGCCAGCGATCACCCATCCACACATAACGCGATCCGTAAGGCTTGCCATGAACAGCGCAGAAGCGCGGCAGATCCACCGCCGATTGCTGCGCAGGCGCGAGACTGCCCGGACACGACGGAATAATTTCTCCCCTGATTCGGGCCAAGGCTTCATCTATTCTCTGAGCGTCAGGACTTCTGTACTTCACAAGTTTGTCGTTCATCTGTCACGACCTCCTCCCCAATTCCTGCCACCAAAGCTTCCGCCATCCCAGCCCCGTGGCTCCCGGTCTGCCGGCTGCTGGCGCTGATACCAGCCGGGATGTCTTTCTTTTTCAGGCTGCGAGCGTGTTTCGTCGCGCCCACGTATTTCGCGCAAGGCCGCATCAATTCTTTCTGCATCGGTCATAGAGCCTCCCCATCCATCGACACAACGGCGACACCATCAGGAGCAGCACCAGCGACAGCCAAAGCAGCGCCAATTCCGGGGCCGTTTTGGAATGCAAATCCCCATTGATCACACCACCCCAGCTAAAGATCCATGCGCCCAAGCCAATGCCCCAGCCGAGAAGTGCGGTCCTGCACAGCACGAGCGGCCATCCTTCCGTATCAATCTCGGCATCGATCCATCTTTCAAGAAGCAGGAAAGCGAAGCCGATGAACGCAATCTCGACAAGCAAAGCCCCAAGACCATCGTCCAGAAAGCTCCACGGCCTCCAGACGATGAGGGCTAAACGTCCTGCCAGCAGGAACCACAGCGCAATCAGAAATGCCTCCGGCGTCCATCCAGCCGGTTGTGGAGGAGCGGGTTCAACGTAGGGCGCGGGCTCACACGACGCGGCTTGCTGCCGTGCCTCTTCGGCCTCGCGTTTCGCCGCTTCCAGCTTATTCAAAAGGGTCACCTGGTCATGCTCCCTCTTCGCGAGACGTGCCTGAAGCTCGCTGGCGTTCCTTTCGCTGTCCCCCAGGCGCTCGATCAGTTCCGCGTTTTCATCCTCAAGCTCCGCGACCCGCGCAGCACATGGATCGTCTCTTTCGATACTGCGTCTCATAATTTCTCCTTTCACCCGCGCGCGTAGTAGGGGTTAGGCCTCGCGCAGCGTCTCAATTCCGTTTCCCAATAGGGCTTTCTTTGCGCCTTGATCGGGCCTTGAACGCCGTCCACGAACAAAATCTGCTCGCGTGGTCCGAGATCACGGACTTCGTGGGGCAGAATTAATTTTGTTGGCTGTTGATTGAGGCTTTCCGAAATATGCGCTGGCTGCCTGCCATCCACATCGCGGTTCAAAGACTTTCCATAACCGTAGGCTTCACTATCGCCCCCCATCTCGCTAACGATCCGCGAGCCCGGCAAATCGCCAGCATCAAGCCACTGCACAAGCCCTGCATTGCTGACGAAGCTATCGGCCAGCTTTCCGTACATCTCGACCAATTGCGGCCAATTTTGCAGACAGGCCCATAATTGGACATTGAATTTTCTTGCTCCGGCGAAGGCGTGGTCTATTGCTTCCAGCCTTCCAAGCAAATAAAACTCGTCCATCATGATCATGGTCCGCATACTCCCCCGGCCGTCCTCACGCATCGTTTCTCCGAGGGCGCAACCGATCAGAAGGCGGAAGAAGGTTTTCAATTCATCCAGAACCTCGACGGGCAGGATGATGAACACGGAAACCACTTCGCGTGTGCATTGCGCGAACGAGAAATCCGAACGGCTCAGGCATTCGGAAATCGGCTCTTCCAAAAGAAAATCAAGCTCGGCTTTCGTGCCCTCTATAACCTCATGAAGGCTCCGCACATCTTCGGCGCCAGGTCTTGCGTATCCGCCGAGCCTGTCCCGAATCACCGGGTCGTTCGTATGCTTCAGGACGTAACGCGAATAGTTGAAAGGATCGCCGTGAATAATCCCCGCGACCCTTCGCAGGTTCCTTTCATTTGCGCCGTCCAATGTCGCCACTGCCGCCTCGATGCCATGCACCAGCCCGGTAGATTTCAGGAACCAGTAACGCTGGGAATTCTCCATGTTCCCCTGCCACACGCAGGCCTGCGCGAGCTTCGCGCAGCGCGTTCCGAACATCCGGTCTTTCGGGTTGAGCCACTGAGGCCCCATGGGGTTATAGGAAACGCGCCGCAAACCTCGCACGCAGTCGGGCCGCCAATGCAGCGGGTCTATGATCAGAACCTTCCCGAATTTCTGCCGGTAATGGGCGCAGGTCGCAGTCAACTCGCCGCCTACATCCGGCGCGATCACGCTGTAAGGCCACGTCAGGAGCGTGGGGATAATCGCCTGACTTGTTTTGCCTGATCCCGTACCACCGAAACTAATCAGGTGCGTTCTACCATTGAAGAAGATCGGTTTCTTCTTGAAGTAGCCCAACGGGATTCCTCCCGCCTTAAACAAGCCCGCATCCCTGATTCCTTTTTCATCGGCCCATGCAGCAGCGTGGACGTTCTTCGGCTTGTAAGCCATCAGCTTCCTGAACTTCCGTTTTTTTATCCAGTCGCAGAGGCACCAGATGCAGAACACCGTAAGGACAACCCAAAACAAACCCGGCATGTCAGCTATCGTGTCCGAAATGATTTTCATAACCATCCTCTCTCGGCAAGAAAATGCCGATCACGAGCTGCTGTAATTCCCCTTTGCAGGACCGCCTTAATTTCGGCTCGGATGCCAGGATCACTGGCACAGAAGAGAAACGCCGCGCCGACTAAAATCTTTATTCGAGTGTCCTCACGGCGCTGTTTGTGATCCTCCAGCCGCTCGGCCTCCGCGATCCTTGCGTTCAGCCGCGAAAGCAATGCTTCCTTGCGCTTTCGCAGCGCCTCAAGCTTTTGGTTCGTGTTGTTCTGTTGTGCGTTTGTCATACAGCCGATAAGATTCAGGCGGCAGGAAGGAACCCATTTATGGGGAAATCAAAAACGGCTAAAAAAGCCGATTTAGGCCGGAGCGTCGAGATGGAAGGCCACGATCTGTTACTTAAAGTGGCGCAGCTCAGCTTCGTTGATGGAAAAAAGAACAATCAAATTGCGGTTCTGCTGCATAAGGATCGGCTTCTTGCGAGCCCGACAAATACGCGACTGGTGCAGAAGTTAATAAATAAGGCCGCACAGTGGCTTTTGGAGGAGCATGAGCGGCGCCAGGCCGAGGACAATGCCGCACTCCTCCCCGATCTTGGGGATGCTCTCAAGGCAAAATACGGCCATCTGCTGGAGGCCCGAGTCCTTCGCTCCAGCCCGATCCAGACCAACAGCGACTATGCGCGGCTCAGGCGCAGGATGGCCAAAGCCACTGCCGATTACTTCGACGAGCTTGCCGAAACTGCGGAGCAACAGGGGGAAGAGCTTCATGTAGGTGTGGGAGGAGGGCAAACGGTTCTTGAAGTCGTCACGTCACTGCCCGAACGGACGCGGCCACACCTTTATTTCTATCCCTCCGCCATCATAGGACGGGGAGGCATCATCGACTTATCTTCGGTAGGACCGGAAACGAACGCAACGATTGCATGGGGCCGGAACGGCTGGATACAAAACCGCCTTCACTATGGAACGGTGACTCCATATGAAATCGGCAGCAGGGAGAAACTTGACCTCAACGGCATTCGACGCCAAATTGCAGAGAATATCGAATCCTTCCTCAGCATTGCTGCGATCAAAAAAGTCCTCCTAAGTATGGCCAATATCAACGTTGCCATAGCCGGCCTTGGACCTCTTCGCCCCGCAGATGATGCCCCTGAGTCCACCATCGTTCCCACTCTTTACGCACTCTCGGTCCTCCATCGCCTCGGTATAGAAGCTCAAATCCTGGCACAGGAAGGCGTCATCGGCTCGCTGTCTTATTGTCTCTTCGATGAGAATGGTAAAGGGGATGAGAAATGGAATTTCTTTCTCACGGCTGGATATCCTAAAGGACTTGAGCTTTACCGCGACCTCGTTGAAGACAAGCGACCGGTGATTGTGACCGGAGGACCGTACAAAGAGCAGGTCATCAAAACTGCGCTCGATGCCAGGCTGTTCAATGTGCTGATTACGGATGCGGTGACGGCAAAAAGGTTGATGGAGGATTAAGTATGATCGAATTGCATGGTGTAACCGCGATTAATTCCCGTTCACTTGGACGGTTGAAACGGCTGACTCTTCTGTTCGATACTATCTACAGCGTTCCGGCCCCTCCCGATGCTTCTCCGCCAGAATCGTATCTCGTCGCTGACCTCGATTACCTAAAAAATAAGGGTTTCGTCAAAGATGTACCGACGGAAAAAGTCGCCCACGCAATCTCCACAATCGCGCCCACGTTATCCGTGGTTACGGGATCAGCCGAATTGGTGGAGGCTCTGGCCAAGGGACTGCTGCATTGGCCATTAGGGGCGTTAATATCGACGGGCGGACAGATGCTGATGAAACCCGTCACCAGGCAGTTAACAGAGGACCTTACAATCCGCAGCTTGGCGTCAATATATCATAGGGATCTGGATGCTGACGTAGTTCCGATTTGCAATTCTTTTCTGTCCAGATTTACCCCCGCCGGTCAACAAAGAAGTTCTGCAATTCAACCCGTACTACAAATTGCCATAGAAGAGTTTCCCATGCCGTCCGAAGACTGTTCCTGGGAAGACATCCTAGACTTCAAGGCAGAGCAATATGATAAGGAGTGGGGTCTTCGGCGCTTTTTGAAATCGCTTTCGACCAGGCATCTGACCGAGGCCGAGGTGCGCGATGAGATTGAATGGTCATTAAAGGAATATACCGATGCGATGAAGCTTCGCGATATGAAATCGTCAAGTAGCTTTCTGGATGTGTTCATCATCGCCCCTCTTGAAACCATCGAAAACCTCGTGAAGTTCAATTGGAGCAAAATCGCCAAAGGGGCTTTGTCGGTTAAGAAGCGCCAGATCGAGCTTCTCGAAGCGGAAGCAAACGCCCCCGGCCGGGAATGCGCGTACGTGTTTGAGGCGAAAAAGAAGTTTGGCCAATAGGAGTTGAATGCCACTTTTATGCCAGACGAACCCAGCGAGATAAAGTGGAATGATGTAGTTCGGATGGCGGCGGTCTCATGTGCAACCTTCGTCGCAGCCTTCGCGCCCCTACGTGAGATATTTCCGTACATCGACGGCCTTTACCTGTCAAATAAAGGAACCAAACCACTCGGTCCTGTATCAATAGTTGCAAACATGTCGCTAGCGATCTGCTTGCTTGGAATTGCATCTGGTCTCTTCGCATTCTTTCTGGTCGCAATCTTTTCTCTAGACCGCTGGATGAAAATATGGTTCTCTCTGATGTTAGTGGCCTTCGCGGTGATATGTTTTTTTGACCATGAAGCAACTTCAATCTTGGCTGGGTCAGCCTGTTTAATCTATGTTGCCCTGTCATGGACTCCTAAGCCTCGGTACTATGTTAAAGATCATGGCAAACAGGTGATCATCATCGTTTGGGTGACGGCCGCGGTAGGCATCTTGGCATTTTACAAATATTTGGACATCGGCCCCATGGCCGCATATCCACTGTCTCAGTTTGGACCAAATCGGCTCCAATTCACCCTCTTTGGCGTGGAGGGTTATTTATTTTTGTTCTTTTGGGTCAGTCTAAAGATTTTCAAGAAAAACCTGCTTGGCCGAGATAAGGACGATCCGGTCCTTTATGTCTCTCCCGCTTGTTATGCCTGGGTGAGTGTCTATCTCCCTCTCATGGGTATCGCTTTTTATTTCATCTTCGCCTTGGTTGTGACTGGCATAATGGGAAAAATGGGCTTTTCGGACTGGACGACTCTGAAGTTCTTTCTCATCGGCCATGCGTTCGCTGTATCGGGCGTTTTGTTGAAGCTGTTTGTCATTTTGGCAAACCGAAAACAGTCGGCGACTGGATCGTTCATGTCGCGGGTGCTGTCGTCGCATTATTCCTCGTATGGTGGATGCTGCGGGCCTATGTCCTGTAATCCCAGCAGGCGTTAAACTATCGGGATCATGAAAAAATCCCCGGCCGGGAAACCGCTGAAGAAACAATATTGGGCGTTCGTCCCGTCAACCTTCTACGCCTACTCGTTGCCAGAAGGCGCTATCGTATGCTGTCCCACTGAAGAATCTGTTTCTGTTTTTCGATCACTACAAGCACCGTTTAAAGTGAAGATAGTTCCCATTGAATGAATGTCAGCATCAACCCCCGGAACCCAAACTCGTCACCAACTCGTCACCAAAACTAGACCGTTTTCGGGCCTTTTTCAGCCGTCTAAACCCGGAAAAGCAAGACGGATAAAGGGTTATAGGCTGCCGAGCGCATACTTGACACGGTAGAGGTCAGGAGTTCGAGTCTCCTCGTGCCTACCATTTCTTCTTTAGATTCAATGCCTTCACGCGAGCCCAACCGTGAGCGCTACCGCAACTCGTCACCAAAACGGGCCGTTTCGGACGCTTTCGCGATATAGCTCGTCACCAACTCGTCACCAACTCGTCACCAAAATTAGGGTGTTTCAGGGCGTTTTGGCCGTCTTGTGAAGGCCCAGAATCAAGGCAAAGCAAACTGGAGTGTGGGAGGCACCTCGCACAACCCTCACGTCGGCGTCAGCACAGTGAAGCGGAGGGGACTCCAAGCTTGTGTATAATCGCTTGCTAAATGCTCGAAGTGGGAAGACCATGTTCATCGGGAATTGGATTCAAGCCCGCAGAGATCGACGAGCGATGGCTCTTCAAGCCCAAAGAGATCGGCGGGCGATGGCTCTTCCGAACGGCTACACAGATCTCGTCGTCCTATATGAGGAGGGCCTAGTCTTTGTCGAGGCCAAGGGCGAGTCAATCACCGAGATTGTCGCATATATCCAAAGCCGCGTAACTTTCCCACTGAAAGTCTGTATTCCGGTGGGCACGTATTTCGTGAAGTCTGGAAATTATCAGAACATGGTCACGAGGGCAGAATACAAGTTCGAATTGCCTCCGACGCCCACGGTGTATATATCTCTCAAGGCGACCTGTATCAACGCTACTCTCCCTATTCCCACTTCCAGCGATAAGTTCAGGGGTGTTGCGCGTGTTTCCGAGCCTCTTTCACGATTCCTCAGGGAATCCGCTCGCGAAGATGACATGACAATCCAAGCGGGAGTATGGGCTATCACCGACGGCTATACGCGTTCGCAAGTCCAGTCTGGTCTTCGCAAGCATAAACGCTGGCCCTTGTTCGAACGTCCATCGGGTATACCGCAACTCGACCGTATCCTTTCCGACGATGGCCCGGCGATTTCCGATCTTCAGATTGACCGAGCGAAGGTTCTACTCGACAAGCTTCGTATCGGGAATTTCCTGTAAGGTGCGGCGCGTTGAAACTCGTCACCGACTCGTCACCAAAACTAGGCCGTTTTTGGCCCTTTTTCATGCTGTCTCAACCCGGAAAAGCAAGACAGGCAAAGGGTTTTAGGTTGTTGAGATCAAAATTGACACGGTAGAGGTCAGGGGTTCGAGTCCCCTCGTGCCTACCATTCCTTCCAATAACTTCCGCAGGAACCCTCGTTTTTGTGTCGTTCTTTGTTTCGTAACCCTTCCTTTCAACCCCTTTAGACAGTGCATCCAAGGCTTGCCTCTTTTTCAGAGTGGCGTTTGTCAGCTTGCACGACAATCTCGATCCAAGCCGCAACCGTCAAGAGAATTAAGGTGCGAAGTAGCTAGAGATGTCGAGAATCAAGTTCGTCATTCCGTAAGCGAAGGCATTAATCTTGCCGTTGGTGCCTGCTGGCACAATGGCCATGTTTGAGGTGACTGCGCCATCGTGGGCGTTCAATGTCGAAACGAGCGGCTGCATGCCGCCGACTGGCCACAACGTCAGGTAGCCGAGCGAACCCACTGGCACCACCGTCGCGTTCAACACATAGGCCTCCTGCGACTGCGAGGGCACACCGGGCACACCGCAAGGACTCCCCAAGACATCCACCGGAGGATTCAACACTCCGCTAAAGGCGCCATTGCCATTGCGCGTATCCAGAACGCGGCACGGCACCGTGGGATATAGCGATAGCCCTCCTGTTCCCGGCGGCGCAAAGTAGCCGTTGATGTCGATGACCAGATCGGTGTTGTTGCTGGCATACGTCTCGATTGCACCGTCGATCCCCGCAACTACGATCGCCGCGTTGGCGGTAGTCACCCCGGTCGGGGCGTTTAAGGTTGAAACCACGGGCTGAGTCTCGCCGGTTGGCCAAACGCTCAGATAGCCCAGCCGTCCTTGCGGCACGGCGGTGAAGTTGAAGGAATAGGCCGCCGGGGTTACGTCGGTCGGAATACAGGAGCTTTCCAGCACCGGGAAATTGCGCGGCACGCCGGCCGATAGGGACGGCGGACCCAAGCCCGAAGGATAGCTCGAGCTGCGGGTGTCGGCCACGCGACACGGCGGCAGCGGATAAAACTGCAGCGTCGACGGGCCAGACGGTGCAAAGTAGCCATCGATGTCCAGCACCACGTCGGCAGTGTTGGTGACAAACACATTTACCCCTCCGCTCACTCCCGCCGAGACGATGGCGGCATTGGCCTTGATCCGGCCATCCGAGTTCATGGTTGAGACGTTGGGTTGCGACTGGCTCGCCGGCCAAATGGTGAGATAGTGCACTGGACCGTTGGATGGAATCAAAGTGACATTCAGCGAATAAGTAGCGGCCGAGGAAAGATCAAGGCCGGTGCATTTCGTTTGCGCCAATTGGGGAAGATTAAACGTCTGGAAAGTTCCTCCCTGAATTGGGCCGCCGCCGCCATACACCAGCCGCGTGTCCACTAGACGACAGGGAGTGACATTATTAAGTTGCAACACGGCATTTCCGCCAATCACAGAGACGGTGCCGTCGTCCTCATTGGGGACATAGATGAGATTGGCCGCCGACGAATTCACTGCCACTCCACTGGGAGCGTCGCCGACAGCGACAGGAACGATGGAATTCGTTACCCCATCGATCACGCTGACGGTGGAGGCGCTTTGGCAACTGAGATCGTTGCCGCAGAGATTCGTCACGTAAACCTTGTTGGTCACCGAGTTGACACCAACGGAAAACGGGGCAACTCCCACATCGAGGCTGGTGGTGTTATTGCTGACTCCGTCGATTACGGTCACAGTCCCCGGGCTGTTGCAGGTCGGATCGTTGCCGCACTGATCTGCAACGTAGATCTGGTTGGTCATCGAATTAACCGCAACACCATTGGGAAAATACCCCACAGTGACCGGCGTGGTGTTGTTGTTGGCGCCGTTAATGACGGTCACGGTCCCTGGGCTGCTGCAAGTGACATCGTTGCCGCAGTTATTCGACACATAGATGTTGTTGGTCGTGGAATTCAGATCCAGGAAGTATGGGAAAAATCCGACATTTACCGTAGCGGTACTGTTATTGTTGTTCGCGTTAATGACGGTCACGGTCCCAGCGCTGTTGCAGGTTATATCGTTGCCGCAGTTGTTGGCCACGTAGATATCGTTGGTCGCCGAGTTGACGGCAACAGCAACGGGAAAATCGCCCACAGTAACGGTAGCAGCGATCATATTGTTGCTGCCATTAATCACCGATATGGTTGCTGGGCTGCTGCAAGTGAGATCATTGCCGCAGTCATTGGCCACATAAATCATGTTGGTCATGGAGTTTACCGCGATGGCCTCGGGAAAATCGCCCACAGTAACGGTAGTAACAACGGTGTTGTTGCTGCCGTTAATTACCGTCACTGTACCAGAGCTGCTACAAGTGAGATCACTGCCGCAGTAATTGGCCACATAAATCATGTTGGTTACGGAGTTCGCCACCACGGCATAAGGGGCCACCCCGACGTTAACGGTGGTGGTGTTGCTACTGGCTCCGTTGATAACGGTGACCGTCCCTGGGCCTGAGCATGAGACTGGGAAGATACTAAGATCGCAGGAGGTGTTTGCGACATAGGCGTTGTTGGTCGCTGCATTCGCCGCGACGCCGGCGGGATACATCCCTGCGGGTACCGTCGCAATCACGACTTGCGCGACCGCAGGCAGCGATCCAGCTACGAGGGTGATGGTGAGAATCAAAAATAGCTTATGACGCAAGGTTTGCACTGCTTCTCTCCCGGCCAATGCTCTCAATCTCTTACAACTGTGTTGCGACAACGGCATTAGTGGATATTTGGTGGCCTGCCACGAAAGATTTTCGCAGGCCAGTCTGCGGCAACTCCAAAGCTAGTTAAGGTCGCACACAGTGCGTAGTTAATGACGATAGTACCTGCGCCGGCATCTGCGTTAGGAGCCTCGAATCCAAAATAGCTTGACCTAATTCGACATTGGATGGATCCACGCATGGCTGATCCTCGGCTGGTCTGGTTAAGCCTTGAACTCTGACTGGCCTGGTGGAGACTTGATCCACGGCTGACGGGGTCGAGACTTCATCCGTGGTGGCCAAGGTGGTGAAGGTCTGATCGTTGTACGCTGCCATATTCCCCACGGCGTCAGTTGTCAGGCTGCGCCAGTGATACGTGGTGTTCGGCGTTAGCCCGGTAATCCGTACGGTTGCGTCATAAATGTTGGGTATTCCCTGAGCCAAAGCGTTTTGGTCCGGGAAGTCTGGAGTTGTCTGGGACTGGTTGGCATAGTTGGCTTGTAGCAGCTGCATGAAACCGAAGTTGGGGTACGGTTGCATACAGTTTGGCGGCTGCGGGTTGTTGATATTGCAGGTGCCGGGAGCCTCAGTCCCGTAAAAGACCGTTAGGGTGGTATTTGGCTTAAAGACATTCACCCAAAAGTCAGCGGTTGTGGCGCTGACGCCCGGAGCAGTGATTAGTGGAGTGATGCTGGACTGCTGGCCCTGATCGCCCGCGATCCACTCAAATTGAACTGGAGGTGCGTAGTCAGTCCAGGGCCCAGTATAGGGATTCGCAGCCGCTAGTACGGTTTCCACAGGCGGCTGCGAACTATCCGGGTTCTCACCTGATCTCCAGCGTACGTAGTCGAAGCTCCACTTGTAGACCTGGTTATACTCCTTCACCGAATATGTCCAGCCACTATCGCCTCCGATGGTTTGACCATTGGCGCTGTCCCACACATGGGAAAAAAGATCGTCGCCTTCGTTTAAGTAAGCAGTGTTATTAGTGTTATTGGAGTTGTACCAATACCACGCGAACGCTGTAGCCACCAGGTCGTTCAGCTCCGTCGCGTCGAACAGAGTGCCTCCGACGAGCTCTGGATTCTCCGGCACGTCATAGGCCCCGTAAGCCAAGGCATGGGTGGAAGGAATATATTGGGTAGCCTCCCACCAGTCCAGAGTTTTCTTGATTTCCAGCGGTATTCTGGCGTCTGGCGTGTGCCCTTCAGCAAGGTCAAGCTCGTAATAGGTGATCAGGGACTCCATCGCAAGACCAACCAGGAAGGGGTGGATGTCATATTCCTGCTGGTTAGGATTGCTAAGGCTGAGGTTGTAGCTTTGATCGAGGTAGCCTAGCATGACATCAACCGCGCGCAGCATAAACGCATTGTCTCGCGGCACGCCAATGATTTCGTTGGCCAGACGGTCATCCATCATGTAGGCGCTCACCCGAACGCTTTCAACATAGACGCTGCCGCTGTAGTAAAGATCATAAGCCTTGTTATTAGCCAAGAGATTGACCGCAGTTTCATATGTGGCATCCCCTGTGCGCAGGTAGTGCATTGCCATGCCAAAGGGGAATTGATTAGGCTCAGTGACAAAGCCGGCGCCGGTCCCGATGGTCATGTCTTTATATGGTTCCATCGCAAGTTCAGTGCAACGTTGCCACTCGTTGGGGTCGGTCGGTTTATACTGCTGCAAAATGTACTGGTCATAGTCGGCTATCTGCTGGTAGACACGGCCGCCATCATAGTTCCACGCTTCAAAATAGATGCTGGAGGGGATGTCGAAGAAGCCGGAGAAGTTGCCGTTGTCGAGGCTCCACCACGGGTTTGTATCGATAACGTTAGTGCACCAGAAGTCCGCGTTGGAACTCGCCGCAGGCGCGCTGAAGTTGATCATGTTATTTTCCCAGGTACTCCGGCCAGGAATGACTGGAAAGGTGGTGGGTGGCGTCGCCGTAAAGGAGGCGGTTGGCAGCACCATGAAGTTGTAGGTCACGGGCACTGGGTTGCCGGCATTGTGTCCACCTAGTTGTCCCTGAAATTCACCAGCAAACTGGTAGTGCCCCGGGACGGCATGAGAATTCGCTCTTAGTCGCAATGTCGAATTCGTGCTGTAGACCGCCGCGTTGGAACAGGCTCCTGACGAAGTATAGTTTCCGTCCCACCCCTGCGGCGGGGGATTGGAAGGAGCGTCAAGGCCGCACAGATACTGGGCTGTGATGCTATTGTCCCTGACAATCTGGCCTGTATCCAAGTTCGTAATTACAACATCTTCCATGAACACAATCGCGTTAGGCGATCCGCTCAGCAGATTGGCCTGCAAGGCAACATAGAGGTCGTTACACTCGCGCGAACTCTTCGAGGTAGGAGTGCAGGCGGGCGACTGGGTGGGATCGCCTTGATAGACGTTTTGGCCTCCGACTGGCCACAGGCTGAAAACCAGAGGGCCGTTGGAATCCGTGGGCGAAGTTGGCAGGTTGAAAGTTAGATAATAGCCGCCGCAACCGGGTAAAGGCGTCCCGCCACAAGCGGCAGTCGCCGGGCCAGGAAAAGTCGCCCAACGACGCCCCACTCCTATGAAACTGGCCACGTAGTAACCCCAGGTGGCATATGCGTGATAAGCGGGAAAATGATCCACCACGACAACATGTCTGGTGGTGTAGTCGTTCTGAACAATTTGTCGGGATGGAGAGTTGTCGACGCCCTGGTAATCGAGGTCGTTTTCGATAACTATGATCGAGTTACCTGGGTCGACCGTGGTCCATCGGAAGGTTACGGAGACACCATTCACCGGGTCGTAGGTAGTACCGACGGTTGCCGAAACGCTGCTCGGAATAATCTCGCCATGATAGACCGTGGCGCACAGCGGCATCGCGATCAGAGCCCCGAAGATCAGACATACCAGCGGGAGCGTCAGCTTACGCCGATGGGACAATGCGGCGCATAGCCGGGGGAAGATGGTCGACGCGGATGTCATAGCTGAATCTCCGTTCTCCTGGGCCGGAATTTTCTATTTTACCTTTGCGCTCGGCAATTGTGCCCCGCTTCGGTTCGGGAGACAAGCTTTTTTCTCTTGCGCTCTGCGAAACAGAAGAGTGGCTGAGGACTGAGGTAGCGCAATAGTAACTCGGCGCCAAGCACGGAAGCAAGCCCGGCGCCGAACAGGTAGTGGGTCAGTTTGAATATGGATGCGTGCCTTTCGCGCACCGGCGCGAATCGGCACGCCCAGACCCCTCGCTCGCAAAAGAGGCTCTCTCGGGATGACAATCAAACTGACCCACTACCGCCGAACAGGCGAGAGGCGTGAGTGCAATTCTGGTGGAGCAAAGGCCGTACAGTGTGGACAGCAGGCAGGGCGATTTTGCGACAATTATTCTGATATTGTTGTTAGTACAATGATTCTTCGAGCCGGCCCGGGTTATGCCGTCGATCCCGGCTCATTCCAGAGCTTTGCGTTCCCTTTATGTTCCTACTCACCCAGACCACTCACCGGATGACCATTCAATACGATCCCGACGTGGGACATCGTTTCACGCCGAATCTCCGGGCGCGGATTCCTGGAGAGGACGGCGGGTACTTTGTCGTAACCAATTCGTTGGGATTTCGCTCCGATCATGAATTTGAACGTGCTGCAAGCCGGCACCCGCGCATTCTGATGTTCGGCGACTCTTACACCGCCGGCGATGATGTGTGCAATGCGGACCGCTACTCGGACCAACTGGGGCTGATTCTGGGAGCGGAAGTGCAAAACTACGGTATACCGGGAAGCGGAACCGATCAGCACCTGTTGATTTACCGCAAGTTCGCTCAAGATGTGGAAGCCGATCTGGTGATCATCTGTGTCCAGATCGACAGCTTCCATCGCATCCAGGTTTCCCATCGGCCCAACATCGACCGCGTTACTGGCAAGCAGATCATGGTCCCCAAGCCATACTTTGAATTGCAGGATGGCGAACTGGTTCTGCACCAAGTCCCGGTGCCGAGGGAACGACCCGTTGATAAAGGACAGGTGGACCTGGAGGCCGGCAAGGAAACGCCACGCTGGTACGACACCCTGCACGACGCGTATCTGAAGGTCCCCGGACTGAGCGCCGTCCGGCATTCGCCGCTATTTAGGGAACTGGGATATCGCGCCGTTTCTGAGCTGAACCGCGCAACCGGCAAGCACCCGTATCCTGACATTCTTTCGGCTGACACTCCGGGCTGGAAGCTGATGTCCGCCATCCTGAGACGCTTTGTCGCCGAGTTGAAACCGCGGCCGGTTGCGATCGTGCCCGTCCCGACATCGGAGTTTTACTATCACGGCGTCAAACCCGTGTACCAGCCTCTGTTTGAGACGCTGGAAGATCGCGCCGCCGGGGTCCACGTATTCGACGTGAGCACGCGGTTGGTGAATCTGCCGTTCAAGGTCAGGCGCACACTGGGCTGCACCATTGGCGGCCACTTTACGCCGATGGCCAATCGCATGGTGGCCGAGAACATGGCGGAGGAAATCCGCAACCGCGGCTTGCTGCCGTCTTCCAAGACCAGCGTCGCGGTGAGCGGATTGAAGCCGTCGAAACAGTCCTGCCCGCCAGCGCCTAAGGTGGGCGGCGATTCGATTTCCATCCTCGGAATCTCCTGCTTCTACCACAACTCGGCCGCCGCCCTCATCCGCGACGGCCAGATCGTGGCTGCGGCGGAAGAAGAGCGCTTCACCCGGGTGAAGAACGACCGCCGCTTCCCGCACAACGCCATCAACTACTGTCTGGAAGAGGCGGGAATCTCCCAGAAACAGCTCACCGCCGTGGTCTACTACGACAATTCCGCGCTCACCTTCGAACGGCTGTGCCATTCCATCATGGCGGTAGACCGGGATGCGGCCGCTGCGATGTGGCAGCAGATCATGCCGTCCTGGTTGCGGATGAAGCTGCACCTGCCGAAGTTGATCCGCAGCTTCCTGAGCTATCAAGGGCCGATTCTGCAAGGCGTTCATCACCGTTCGCATGCCGCCAGTTGTTTTTTCCCGTCGCCCTTTGAGCGAGCGGCAATCCTTACCGTGGATGGCGTCGGGGAATGGGCCACGGCCAGCATCGGACGGGGCAACGGCAACCGGGTGGAGTTGATCCGGGAGATGCGCTTCCCGAACTCTCTGGGGTTGCTGTATTCGGCGTTCACGCAGTTTACGGGTTTCAAAGTGAATTCCGGCGAGTACAAAATGATGGGCCTGGCACCCTACGGCGAAGCGCTTTACAAGCAGCAGATACTGGATCACCTGGTAGACCTGAAGGCCGATGGCTCGGTGGAACTGAACCTGGAGTACTTCGGATTCCTTCGCGAAATCCAAATGACCAACGGCCATTTTGCCGACCTATTCGGAGGACCGAAACGGCGACCGGAGAGCCGCATCACGCGGCGCGAGATGAATCTCGCCAAATCGGTGCAGGAGGTCACCGAGGAGGCGCTGTTGCGCATGGCCTGCGAGGCGAAGCGGATTACCGGCGAGAAAAATCTTTGCCTGGCCGGCGGCGTGGCGCTGAATTGCGTAGCCAATGGCCGCTTGCTACGCGAAGGGCCGTTTGACGACATTTGGATTCAGCCCGCCGCCGGCGATTCCGGCTGTGCCGTCGGGGTTGCCCTTGACGCTTACCACACGTATTACGGCCGCGATCGCAACTTCGAGCCCGGCGAGTCCGCGCAAGGCGGCTCGTACTTCGGGCCGGACTTCTCCGGCGACGAGATAGAAGCCTACTTACAAACCTATGGTTATCCCTATCGCAAGCTTTCTGGAAGTGAGCGCAATCGGTTCCTGGCGGAGAAGCTGGTTGAGGGAAAAGTTGTCGGACATCTGTCGGGCCGGCTGGAGTTGGGGCCGCGTGCGCTGGGGGCGCGGTCGATTCTGGGCGATCCGCGCAATCCGGAGATGCAGGCCAGCCTGAATCTCCGGATCAAGTACCGCGAGTCGTTCCGGCCTTTTGCTCCGGCGGTGTTGGCGGAACGGACGTCCGAATATTTCGAGCTGGATCGTGAAAGCCCCTACATGCTGCTGGTGGCGCCCGTGAAGCAAGAGCGGCGGTTGCCGCTGGACACCGACCTGGGGCAGGATGACGATTTGCTGCCCGTGGTTCGCCGTCTGCGAAGCGATATCCCGGCGGTCACGCACGTCGATTATTCGGCGCGTATCCAGACGGTGCGCCGCGAACATCATCCGGTATTCCACGATCTGATCGCGGAGTTCGAGCGTCAGACCGGTTGTGGCGTTGTGGTCAATACCTCGTTCAATGTTCGCGGAGAGCCTATCATCTGCACTCCCCAGGATGCCTATCGCTGCTTCATGCGAACTGAGATGGACGTCTTGGCGCTGGAGGACTACATCCTTCTGAAGCCGGAGCAACCGCCGTGGTTCGAAGGCAAAGGTGAAGGCCTGGAGAACGAAGATGTGGTGCAAGCTTCTGCCGAGAAAGCGCCTGAAAAGCTCTTGCAAGAACTGTCCGTGGTGTTCGACAAGGAGTTCTGGCCGGCGGCCCAGAAATTGAAGGCCGGCGGACAGGCGCGGATCACCGAAGAGTTCCGCAAGGCAAAGACGATGTGGGAGGATTCCAACGAGCCTGCCGATCGCAAACCTCTGTTTGAACTTGGCCGGGAAGCGCTCAGTGAAACTCCCGATCCGGTGAAGTTCGCCGACGAGCTAACCGCGCCCTGGCTGAGCCGCGAGGCCGCGGCAGTCCTGAAACCGACAGTGGTGAAGCTGATCAAGATCGGCCTGAAACATCAAGTGGTGGTTGAGCTCGACGAGCAGGTCAGCGAATCGGTTTACGTGATGTTCTAGCGGAAGAGTCTTGGCGGCTGCCCGAAATACGGAGAGCTAGCGAACCTGTTTCGCCGGCAGCCAGGCGCAGCCGTCGATTACCTCAACATCTTTCAGCCGGCCGTAAGTATGGGTCCCAAAAATCTTCCCCACTCCTCGGGTGTCGATCACGGCCCCGGGACGCTCCGCGTACTCGCGTTCATTCAAGACCAGGATCTCGTTCAGCATGATGCGCCTACCGTAAATGCCACTGCAATCCTGCGACGGACGGATTAGCATGCCGCCTTGGCGATAGATGGCTCCCGCGCCGCGGCTAAACCGGACGTCGGTGACAATGGGATTCCGCGGATGCCGGATCCATTCGCCCGTAAGGGAGCGGGAATGGAAGAGCCAGAGTTGCAGTCCATCGCCGCGCGGCTCCTGTAAAGTCACGAAAAACCAATACAAGCCGTCTTCGATCCACACCGTCGTGTCCACTACCGGGGCTTTCAGTAAGACCTTTACAAGCTCCCAAGCGTCGGGGAAGCGCTCACAACGGTACAACTGCACGGTCCCGTCGGCCACACTCTCCGGGACCATGTACATGCGGCCGTTATCATGAAAAATGCACGGGTAAGAGAGATGGTAAGGCTTCTCCAGGACTGGGATAGTTTTTGACAAGGCGCCGTCTTCGATTATTTCGGCGCAGGCAATTATGCCTTTTTGCGTGCTGTAATCGAGGTCTTCGAAGAATACCCATGGCTTACCCAGGTGCTCGACCACAAATGGATCGGCATAGAAGTGGCCGCGCGGGGATTGAATCCAGCGAAATCTGCTCAAATCAGAAGGGCCGCAGTTGCCGGACAAATTCTTGTCGGTCTTGATACCCAGGAACCAATGCGGAAGCCGCTCGCCGTGTATCAGCCGCTGTGCTCGCTGGGAACAGGTATGCAGCAGCAGTCGTGTAAGCCAGGGCAACATCTGGCCGTTGGTTGGGACGGTGTAGGTTTGCCTCCGCCCTCGATAGCGAGCCTGAGGCGCAATCTCTGCCTCAAGGCTACTCCATCCTGATTCGTGGAGCTGATGCAGTTTTTGGATGAGGGAGGTCGTCGAGCCCCAATAGGGCTGCACTCGGTTGCGCGCCCAGGAACTGCCCAGGCAAGTCGCAAATGAACCCTTGTACAGTGTCTTGCCCGCATCCGGGTCCCCGGTCAGGCGCTGTAAAGCGGCGCAGGAGATGAGATTGTCCTCGTAAACTTCCCAAAAGTATGGCGGGCCGCCGCGGTACTGGTCGGGATCTCCGTGTTGATAGGACCACACGCCATAGCGGGCCGCATCGAGAATCTCTCCACCAAAGAGTTGAGAGCCAAAGCTGACCAGCACATCCAGGTTCTTCTCGCGGATGCGGGCAACGGCATCTTCCGGAAAGCGGTGGAAATCCTGATCGGCGATTGGCGTCACGGAGAAGGACTCGACATCTTGGAAATAGCGTGCGCAATCGACCTCGCTTAACGGATCTGGAGACTCGGAAATCCGCTTGGCGTCCCAGGCCACGTACCGCGCGAACAGACCGCGCTGCCTGATCGTTCTATTCGGGAGTCGCGACGCATCGGCATTGAAAGCCACCAATTCCAGCCGGGCGAAATTGCTGCTTACAATGTGTTCGAGGACCTCTGCCAGGTAAGCCGGCAACGTCGGGCTGGGGCCATCAAGTAAAACACCAATCCGCAGGTGGGGGGCTCGGGAAGTGGAGTTCAAAAACCACGCGGCGTACATTGATGTGGAGTTGTAGTGTTGTAAATTTATGGTAACAGTTTCACCGGCGAAGTTCGAGGGCGGTCGGCCCATCTGACGGCAATAGGTACATTGGGATTTTCTGTCGGCGCAGCACCAACACCGTCGAGGGTCTCATTTGGGAACGGTGAGAAATAGGTTGTTTTCCAAGGGGAACGGAAGCATAATCGCTGACGGCTAGGGCAAAATGGAAATCCCGGATCACTCCGTTTCTTGTTCGGGGACGCAATCTTGGGTTAGGAAATTGGTCACGAGGAGCATGCTTATATGGATGAGCACTCAAAAGCGAGATTCCCGCTAATGGAACGTCGTGAAGTGGTCGATATTATTTGCCAAATCGTCAGGGAGGTCCGCGGCGCGCCTGATCAAGTCGACGAGAATACGTGCATGTTCGGCGCAAAAGGCTTTCTGGACTCGCTCAGGCTCGTCAGTGTCGTCCTCGATACTGAACAGCAGATCAACGACCGCTACAACCTCGCCATCTCCCTCGCCGATAACCCCGCTGTATCCCGAGAGCGCAGTCCTTTCCGTTCGGTCGCCTCTCTCGCCGACTATATTCTTGCGGTCGCCGCTGAGCAAAGCCGGGCATGATCGTGACCGAGCAACCCGTCGCGACGGCGACCTGTTTCCGGGATTGAATCTTCCGAGAGTGCTGGAAGAAACAAATGATTTACAAAACCCTTGCTACATCGGACCACTGGTTCCCGCGCACGTTACGTTCGGGCCGGCGAGCACTGCAGAACTTCAGCCTGCCGGCCCCTCGGGTTCTATCGATCCCACTGCGTAGTCTTATCTTGGCTGTTCGTTCGCTGTACTATTTTGTGGCGCGGGTGTTCGTGTGCGAGCCATTCTTCAAGTCTTACTGTGCTGCTTATGGCCAGAACGTGCATACCGGCGTGTTCTTGCATTGGATACAGGGTCGTGGTGAGTTGATGGTTGGAGACGACGTGACCATCGATGGAAAGTGCAACTTCCACTTCGGTGCACGCCGTGCGGTCCGGCCAACTCTGACGATTGGATCTAATACGATGATCGGCCACGGATGCATCTTCGCCATTAACAAACAGATCGCAATTGGGCAACGATGCTTAATCGCTGGATGTGTCAGCATTTTTGATTCTCCGGGCCACCCAACAGACCCGACAGCGCGACAAGCGGGGGCGCCAGTTCCTGATGAGGAAGTCAGACCGGTTGTGATTGAGGATAATGTCTGGATCGGATATGGGGCCGTGATCATGCCCGGTGTCACAATTGGACAGAACAGCGTGGTGGCAGTGGGTTCAGTAGTGACGAGCGACGTTCCACCGAACACTCACGCAATAGGCAATCCCGCAAGGAAATTTCCCCTCCTGCGGAAAGAGATATAGCAGATCAGCCCCGGCCTGCATGACCACTGTCGAGTCCTTACGAGCTAGCGGGACTAGCTGCGCGGCGCTCCAGCGGGCTACTTCTATTGTCCCTTTGAACGCTGCGCGGGATCAGGCGCGCCGGATTCCCTGCCACTAGAGCTCCGGAAGGCACATCACGAAAGACAACCGACCCGAGGGCGACGGTAACCATATCTCCCAAATTGGCCATAACGATCGCGCCCGCTCCGATCCAACATTCTTTTCCAATCGTGGTGCGATCAAAGCGGCGTCCGACATCCGTCAAGTGTCCACTTTCGTCTCTTAAATGCTGCCGTGAACCACTGACGACCTGAACACCGGTTGCCAGGATTGTGCCATCGCCTAATGACACTTGACCGAGTACACAGTAGGCGCCTATGCCCACACGGTCGCCCATGGAGGATTGGGGGTTGGCGAAGAATGAACCGAGCGCTATATGGCAGTCATGGCCGACTTTCTGAAGCGTGAGCTGGTAGTATGCCACCCTCAGGTAGCTACCACCGATGCCGGAGTACCCGGCAAAATGCTGCGCAAAAAAGGTGAACGCCGTTTGCCAACGTCCGAAGCCAGTCGTCAGAGCAGCCGGGAACACGACTACTTGAAACATGGCCGAAATCAGCGATTTTATCGCTTTGCGCAATGGCCCACTCCCTAGGCGAGCGATTTTAAACGAACGCGCGCCATTTGTCGCTCGCTATTTCCATCCCCCACCTACTGCTTCTACTTACAGGCACGAAGCCCGCTGGCTCAAATTACCTTTCTGGCGAAGCTGAGCTTGCCTTTGGTGACCACGGTACCGTCTACGATGACGATTCCCTCCACCAGGGCCACTTGCGGCGTCATCTTCAAGATACCGATTTCCAAAATCATGGTCTGGCCGGGGAACACGGGAGCCAAGAATCTCATCTCGTGAACGGCGGCGAGAACCAGGAACTCCCGCTCGTCAAGACCGGCGCGCGTCGTGAGGCTGAAGAGAATCGAAGCGCATTGTCCGATAGCTTCGATGATGAATGTTCCCGGCATAACCGCATGGTCGGGGAAATGGCCGAGAAACTGAATCTCATTTCCCGTGACATTCTTCACGGCTTTGATTCGCTTGCCGGATTCCACCTCCAGCACGCGATCCACCATGAGCAGCGGGAATCGTTGCTTCAGGCAGGCTCGAACTTCCTCAAAGGTCATGCTTGTCATAGTGTCACCGCTGCAAAGCTTCGGGAGTTGCCAGCCGTCAGCGCCGGCGCAAGATCATCGCCGTCGCCCGGGGAAGAAAACGAGCGCCGACCGGCGGAGCTGCGCTGGCGTCGCTCACCAGCCTAGTTACGCGCAGACCCACATCCTCGGCCATTTTCAGCGGCTCGCTTTCCTGGTTGAATTCATAAACATGGTCTCGCTGCGCAGATTCAATTGCGGTGCTGAAGAAAACCACTCCGTCGTCGGCGAGAAGATGAGAAATGGCCCGGAAAAGCGGCCGCGGATCCTCCAGATGTTCTGCCAGCATGGCAGCGATGATTCCTTGGTACTGTCCTCGGGAACCTTCCTGCTCGATATCAAGAGCGTTCTTGACCTTGAAGGTGACGCGATCGGCGTGTCCTGAGGCCTGGAGAATACGATTGGCAACCGCAACCGCGGGCGGGCTTATGTCGATGCCTTCAACGCGAATGTCCGAGCGTTCCTCCGCAGCCATTAAGCCAAGAACGCCGTGGCCCGAAGCTATCTCCACGACATTAGCTTGCGGAGGCAGTGCTTTTAGGAACTCGTTCCGGTACAAGGCAAGATGATGGATCATCGAAGGCCAGAAAGGATAGATGAGGATAGCGGCCCACATGTAAGGCACCATGTAGCACTCATCTTCATAGACCTCGGAGATGACGTCGGGCAAAGCTTCCGGAGTGTATTTGCCGGCCTGCTCGTAGACCTGTTGCGCCTTGGCAACGCCGAGGCAGTACTTGGCGTAACCGCGAGCAGCGTCATCGAAGACGCGCTCTCCGTAGGCGGCAAATGCCCAACGGGCAAGAGGGTCCAGCAGCCACGAGCCCAGCGCCTGGTTTGATGCAACCGTTGCACGTGCCCCCGGCGCCAGCCACTTCGCCTTCCTATCCATAGCGCCCAAGAAGGCGCTGCCGTCCACCATCGCGTCGTCTCCTCGATTGCGCTCAGTCGAGCGAGCGCACATGTCGAACCATGCGGACCATGCTGCGGATCAGGTCAATACCATCCCACGGCGGGCCGAAGACGTGCATACGCCCCAGTTGGACGATTCGGTCTACACCTCGGCTTGCCGCCATGGAAGCCAGCGTCTCTTCCCGCTCAGGATCAGCTATGGCAAGCCCCAAGGTTTGCACGTTGCCGTCCAACTTCGCAAGCGGTTCCTGCAAGTCGCTCACCTCCAGCACGGTCAGGGTCTTGCCCTGCGTCGGCGGCGGGATGTCCGAACCCTGTCCCCAGAGGATCGTCCAGTCGGGGCCGGCAGGGAACAATGCGCTATTGGCGACGTCTTCCAGCAGCCAGGAGGCGCGCGCCTGGCAGATGGCTGTCGTCAAGGCTGCGTCCATGGTTTGCCGAGGATGAATCCGGTTCTCCGCTTCGAATGCCGCCCGCAGCGCTTGCACAAAGTCATCGGCAGAATGGCCTTTCTCTCTTTCGAGGAAGAGAACTTGCGGAGAGGAGCATGCCTGCTGGTCAAACTGCCAAACGTCTCGCGCGATGCGACGGCACAACGCCTCCCGTGCCGGAAGATTGCACCAGGACGCAGCATCCATTGCGGCAACGGAAATTCTGGGCCCGAAGACGGCCATCCGCGCCCAGTGCGCAAAGGGAAGCGAGCGAATCTCCGATACCGCTTCCTCTCCGCCCCAAATCATCGCCCCATCGACCGACCGTGCCATCGCTCGATGAAGGTCCAGGCGCTCATGGTCGAAGACCAGCAGGCGAATCCGTGTGGTCAGCAGTCCATCGCTGTCGCTTTCAATCAGTTTGCCGATCAACTGATAGGTCTGATCGCGGAGTCCTCGCGGAACGCGCACCAGGCATGCATTTCCTCCCAGCAAGCCGCAAGTCATGGAGAGAATTGGCTGGATCTCAATGTTGCCGGCAGGCCAGTGGCCAACGATGCCGACCGGGTAAGCCTTGAGATGAGATCGACCACTGTCCTCCATCCACTTGCCGTACAGCGCACCCTGTCCCAGCTCGCGCGTGATGATGGGCTCCAGCGTATTGCGTCGCAACCACAAACGCAGGAAGGCAATGCCGGGTATGGCAGCCGTCTCGGGTCCGCCCAACGCGTTTCCCCAAGCCTCCAGCACCTCCAGACAGGCGTTAGGAGTGATCTTGCTGGCATCGACAACTTGACGAAGCTCCGCCGCTGCGGTCGAAACTTCTTCCGGAGAGTCGATATTGCGGATGAGGTCGTTCATCGAGGGATCACGGAACTATTGCGCCGGCTCCCGCGTCCTGCGGATGTTCCCGCAGCCTCGCAGCTCCGACTTAGGCACTCGACCGACGAAACGGAAACCGATACCGCGTCGTCCGCAGCGACATCCGTCACGGCACACGATCTCCGCGACGTCCTCGGTGAGAAGCAAATGGCCGGGAAAGCTGGTCGGCAACACGCTGCACACTTGCACCATACCCTGCTCACCTTCTCCCACGGGTTCGAGGGTGAGAGGATCACGCACGATCACCTCCCCGAACACGGGAACATGCTTGTTGCCTTCCGCACAATCGGGATAAATCACTCCCACGTTTTCCACCATGCCGTAGAAGTCGATGACTCTGTCCGCAGAACACCCAAACACTTGCGCCAATCCGTGGTTGAAGGATTTCTTGTTCACGGCTTCGTCCTGCAACCGCTTCCAGCCCCCGCTGTGCAAGATGTGCACGTTGGGCATCTCCAGACTTACCGACTCCGCAAGCAGCGGCCTTACCAGATACTGCCAGAGAATATAAGTAAAGCCGTAGACCAGAACCGCAGAGTCGCGGTGCGTCTTGGCAAATCCCAGCAGCTTGTCTCGTTCCAGCACGAGATCTCCAGTGCTGTCCGGTCTCAGGTAGTAGGTGACCTCGGTGGCAAACGGCATCAGGCCCCGTATCGCGGCGCCTCTGGCACCCATTTCCGGGCCTTGCGCCACCGAGCCTGGAACATCGACGACCAGATAAGGTCTGCGCTGGGCTCCCAGAAAATCCTGCACGATAGCTGCCACAGCTTTGCTCATGCGCCTCGCGGTCGGCGAATCCAAAGCAATTCGGCTGGGTGTCTGCCCGGTCGTGAAACTCGATGTCAGGGTTTTCTTGATCTCGCGCGGTTCAACCAGGGCGAAAGGAGGATCGGCTTTCAACAGCGAAACGGGCAAATAGGGAAGATCGGCAACTTTCGGAGCCGCGCGCGGCTCAACCGGCCAATGTCGAACATAATTCCGGTACCCGGCGTTTCTGCTGCAGGCATAGTCCAACTCGTCCTTTAATAAGGCAAGGAATGCGGGCCCTCGGTCCTGCGGCGAAAGGCCGTAAGGCGGAATTGCCAGCAGTTGGTCGATCCTCGCTTCCAGTACACTCATGACGGCCGCTTACCCTCCTGCGCGAGGGCCTCGCGAGACACCTTGCCGCTCGATGTTCTCGGTATTTCGGAAACGATTTTGATCGAATCACAAGTCCAGTGAAGCGGTAGGCTGCGGCGCACCCGATCGGCAACCCGGTCGGCGGTCTTATCGGGCACGATATACAAGACCAGCGCCTCGCCGGCTTCCGGATGCGCAACTGCGGAGGCGGCGCACTCATAGACGCCGGGCACGGCCGCTACCCGGGCTTCGACCTCGGCAAAGTTTACCCTTACCCCTCTCACTTTGAGGAAAGCGCTCTTGCGACCTTCGATCCAAATATATCCGTCCTCGTCCAGACGGCCAAGATCGCCCGTATGCAGCCACCCGTCCTTGAAGACACGACGGCTGGCTTCTGGCTCGTTGAGGTACCCCAAGGAAACCGATGGACCACGGACGACGATCTCACCTGTCTGCCCGACCGGGATGTCGTTTCCTTCTGCGTCAACTATGCGGACCGCCAGATTGTCCAGCGGCCGGCCCACGCTGCCCAATTTCTGATCCAAATCGTCAGGGTCAAGGCAGGAGA
>JBEKQY010000013.1:0-28723 GCA_049519235.1 Candidatus Korobacteraceae bacterium
AAGAAGGAGCTGTTTCGTGTTCCTGTTTTCGGGACAGGCATGAGGCTGGGACACCTTGTGCCTGTAGACCGCGGCGATCACGAGGCCGCGATCGAAAGCGTTCAAGCGGCTATCAAGGTGCTGCGGGAGGGATTGCACATGGTGATTTATCCCGAAGGGACGCGCTCCAGCGACGGTCGCCTGCTCCCTTTCAAGAAGGGGCCGTTCTATCTGGCAATGGATTCCGGCGTGCCCGTAGTGCCGGTCACCATGCTGGGAACCTATGAGTGCTGGCCGAAGACGCGGTTTGCCTTGCGGCCCGGGACAGCGACGGTCGTCTTCCATCCGCCCATCGATCCCCATGATTATGCCGATCGCGAGACTCTGATGACGGCAGTCCGAGACACCATCGCCAGCGCTCTGCCGCCTGAGCGCCGATAAGGAGTTTCGGACCTGGCGCAGCTCGGGTAGAGCCACGAAGAGAGGCCCGTGGCTCCCTACTTCTTCTCGATTAGCCGCGCTGTCAGCACCGCTCCATCGCGGTCGTCGTGCAGCTTGATGGGAAAGATGAGAACATTCCAGGTCCAGTGCGGACTTTCCTGCGGCAGGTGCGACGCGCCGCGGAATCCCCGGCGATCGATATAGGTCTCGCGCGTATCGGCAACTGTTCGAACGATTTCGCGCCACTCGTCGCCCAGTTGCGGAAACTGCTCAAACAGGTTCTTCCCGGCGAACCAGGCGCGCTTGTGGCCATTCATAGCAGCGAAGTAATCGTTGACGAACAGCCAATTGCCGTCGCGGTCCAGGACCTCCAGCACGATATCGTCGCCCATCGCCATCGAGATGCGCGAGTAGTAAAAATCGCGCGCGTCGACCACTACCGGGCGCCCGCGCTTCTTCGCCTCAAACGACCGCAGCGCGTTCACCAGTTCGTCAACCGAGCTGTATCCCTTCAGCAAGTGCATATCGGCAATGCCGCCGAATTTTCGCTCCAAGGTTGCCGACAGAATGATGATCGGAACCTGCGGACGCTTGCGGCGCAGCGTCTCGGCCACATCGGTGCCGAACTTGCCTGCGCCCAGGTGGTAGTCGAGCACGGCAATGTCGATGACAGCCAATTTGGATTCGGCCTCCTCGATGGAACTGGAGGTCACAACGCGATAGCCCTTCTGCCGCAGGATCGCCGAGCGCAATACCAGGTTCTCCTCGCGGTCGTCGAGCAGCAACACGCGGATAGGATTCGCCGGTACTGCTTGCGGACCAAGCGCCTGCTGAGGTCCCAGATTGGAGACATCTTCGCTCATTAACAATTAGAAGCGCGTGGCTTGCTTGAGTAACTAAATTTCAGCCGATCGATGACAAGATTTGCTCGACGAATCGGGACCTGGGCCGATCGGTCAGCCCTCTTTCTTCGTCGGCCCGGCATCGATTGGCGGGTTAGACGTCAAGCTCCGCACTGCTTTGGCTAGTTCTGGCAACTTGTTGAAGATGCCGACGGCACGCAACCATTGTTTGTGATCGAAGGCGGGCGAGCCGCTCACCATGGCTCCTGCCGGAATGTCGCCGTGTGTGCCGCTCTGCGCGGTTACTACCACGCCGTCGCCAACCTTGCAATGTCCGGCAATGCCCGCTTGTCCGGCAAGAACGACGTTCTTGCCGATCACGGTCGATCCTGCCAGCCCGACTTGGGCGCACAGTAGCGTGTTTTCGCCAACCGCGGAGCCATGGCCGACCTGCACCAGGTTGTCGATCTTGACGCCGCGCGCGATGCGGGTCTCGCCAACGCTGGCGCGATCAATGCAGGAGTTCGCCTGGACTTCGATGTCGTCCTCCAGCACCGCCGGACCGGATTGTGTGATCTTCTCCCAGTGGTGGTCCCAATGTTGGTCGTCGCGGGCGAAGCCAAAGCCGTCGCAGCCAATAATGACTCCGTTCTGCAGGATGATGTTGTCGCCCAGCCGGCAATGTTCGCGTACCACGGCGTGCGCGTGCGCGAAAAAATTCTTGCCAATTCGCACTCCGCGATAGATGACAACGTGGGGGAGCAGGACCGCGTCATCCCCGATTTCAACGTCGTCGTCAATCACGACGTAGGCGCCAATATGGGCGT
Organism: Candidatus Korobacteraceae bacterium; assembly: GCA_049519235.1. Taxonomy (GTDB): domain Bacteria; phylum Acidobacteriota; class Terriglobia; order Terriglobales; family Acidobacteriaceae; genus Bog-257. The sequence goes on from JBEKQY010000013.1 coordinate 2,090, forward strand.
TAGCACCGATTTTCGCCGTCGCCGCAATCACCGCGGTGGGATGCACTCCCGCCCCATATTGCGGGGGCTCGTAGAACAGGTCAATTGCGCGGGCGAATGCCAGATACGGATTCTTGCTGCGCAACATGCCGGTCGGAATGGCAGGGAAGTCCTCGGAGACGATCACGGCCGAGGCGGACGTGGTCTTCGCCGCAGCAGCGTACTTGGAATTGGCAACGAAGGTGATCTGGCCCGCTAGAGCTTCTTCAATTCCGGCAACGCCCGTGATTTCGGTATCCGGATTCCCGTTTTCCAGCCTGGCGTCCAGGGCGGACGCAATTTCGCAGAGTTTCATGAATGCCCTATTCTAAGATTGAGCAACATAAGCCAACTGATAATGCCAATTTCAGGTAAACATCGGCACCTGACGGGTGTCTTCCGGACGCCGCCCACGCCGCCCGGACCTCTTGTCGCCGATTACGCCCATGACTGTCATCTCCGCCAGCGCCGATCGCGGCACGAAGATCCGCTGCGTATTGGACCGTGCGTCGGGAGGAATAATCGAGAAGCCGTCGCCGCCTTCCTGTAGCAGGTCGTTGGGCATCATGCCTTCGATCACTTCATTGTCGCGAAAGCGCAAACGCACCCACAACCCTTCCATACGCGGCCGCGAGGTAAAGGTTTTTCGCGTGAGCGACTCCGAGTCCCCGAACTCGCGCACAAAATAAATGCCCTTCACATCGTGCAAATCGATGGCAACAACATTGCCCGCTGTATTCATCAGTTCCACTTTGCCGTCGGAGATGAAAGTCGCGCTCACGTAGCCATGCACGCTATCGCGGTCCATTTTGCGAACGATGACTTTCTTGTGCGTGGTGGCCATAATTGCGCCGAATAGAGTGGCGGCGACCAAATCCCGATTGTCGCACTTTTAGTGAAAATGTGCTTCTGCCCACCTACTGTGTAGCCAAATTGTCAACCATGTGTTATTGTTCGCTTTGCAACGATCGAGGTGCAAGCCTCATGTAAGTGCTGTCTTTAGAGACAGTTGCCATTTTTGTCGGGAAACTAGTCTGCAATTTGGGTATGCAGGGCTTTCATTTCTGGTAGATGGAAAAGGATTAGGTCAAGCCGTAGGAAGTCCCTGCCTGGGTCCGTAAATCTTCGGCGTTCGCCTTTAGAGTCATATATTTAGATGGCTGATTACATCTATAGCATGGAAACCCGGTTCACACCGGACCAGCAAAGTGGTGTGAACCTGGTACAGGAAATCGCCCGTCATGCGGGGCTGAATCTTTACCTCACCGGCGGCACCATCCGCGACCTGATCACTGGCTTCCCCATTCGCGATATCGACCTAAGCATCCAAGGCAATCCCCTCAAGCTTCAGAAAGAGCTGGAGAAAGCCGGCATTTCGGTGCAGGGGGTTGATGAGGAGCTGCGGACGCTGCAGCTTCTGATGCCGGGGAACATCCGCGCCGAACTCAACATGACGCGCGCCGAGACCTATGACAGGCCCGGCAAGCCGCCCTCCATCACGCCTGCCACCATTAATGAGGATCTGCGGCGCCGCGACTTTACCGTCAACGCCATGGCACTCTCGCTGAATCCCGGATCGCGTGGTCTGTTGCTTGACCCGTTCAACGGCGTCGCCGATATCGAGGCCAAGGTGCTGCGTGTTCTCCACAACTACGCCTTCCTGGAGGAGCCGGTCCGGCTGATCCGCGCTACCCGGTTGAGCGCGCGTTTTCACTGGCCGCTGGAGGAGCGTACCCAAGCGCGCTATCAGGCGGCCAAAGAGAGCAACTATATCGAATATCTCGGTAAGCGGATGATCGGCTACGAACTCGAGCAATTGGCGCATGAAGACGACCCGCTCAACATCATGCGCGCGCTGGAAAAAGAAGGCTGGCTTAAGGTCCTGCATCCGCATTGGACAATGGCCAAAATTGATTCCAGTGACATCGGACAGTTGGTGAAGACGCGCCAGATGATGAACGAGCTTGGCTATTCGGTCGAAACCGGCCCCATCGTCATGGACTTCCTTACTTCTCGCATGAACGATAAGGACAAGGCCGAGATCCAACGCATGATACCGCGCCGCGATTTCATCGACAAATGGAAGCGCCTGCATAGCGGTGCTCACGATCTGGCGAAAAAGTTGAGCAGTAAGGAAGCTGCCGCGCCCTCGGGAGCCTGGAAGATTCTGTCGCAAGCCACGCCAGAGAATATCCTCTTTCTTAGCCTTACAGTCAGGCAACAGGCAGTCGACCAGAAGCTGAAGAACTTTTTCGGCAAATGGCGGCAAGTGAAGGAGAAGTTGCCTTTCCCAGAGATGGCCGAACTGCGCATCACGCCGCAGTTGCCGGAATACACGGAGATCATGGAAAAGGCCTTTCTGTTGCTGATGGATGGCAGGCTGCGCTCGCATTCCGAGATCATGAATTTCCTGAGGCCGTACGAGCCGCCGCCTCCGCCGCCACCTCCAGCGCCCAAACGGGGACGTGCGAAGGCTGCAGCCGCAGCTTCGGCACAAGCAGTGGCCCCGGGAAAGCGAGAACGTAAGGCGAAAGGCGCTGCTGTGCCAGACCCGGCTCCCGCGCAACAGCTCCCGGCGCAACCTGTTCAGGAAGCGAAGCCTGCAGCACCGGGCAAGCCAGTAGCGACGCCGGCTGCCGCTGCGAAGGCCGCAGTAAGGAAGAAGGCTGCCACCCCGGCGAAACCGGCTGTTAAGAAAGCCGTGCCATCCAAACCCCCGAAGAAACAGGCCAATCCGCCCTCCAAGAAGAAGGCGATCGCGAAAAAGGCCGCTCCCGCCAAGAATTCGGCTCCGAAGAAAACGGCCGCGAAGAGAACGCTCGCAAGGAAAGCAGCGGCCAAGAAGCCGTTCCGTAAGCGATAATTGGCAAGATCGCGCTCCGGATCAGCTTTGATCTGCCGGCTCTGCCGCTCTTCGCGGCTAAGGCTCTAATCGAGTTCGATAGTGAGCCCTCAAATTCTTTCTCTCACAAGGCATCTTTTATCGCGCTTCTTGAAACCAATCACATAACCCGAGGTGCGGCCTCCTTCGGAAGCGGACAAGGTGCCTTGTGAAAGCAATTTTATTCGTCGACGACCACGAAGTTCTGGCTCGGCTAAGCTGCGAGATCCTGGAGATGCAAGGCTATCGCGCCGTTAGCGCCTACAACGCCAAGGACGCCCTGGAAAAGTTCTACCGCGAACAATTCGACATCCTTGTCACCGACTTCCGCATGGAAGGAATGAATGGTTTGGAGTTGGCGCGGCGGATACACGCCAGTGATCCCCAGGTTCCGGTAATTATCGTCACCGGTTACGGTCACATCGATGGCGGCCACGACGTGAACGCATGTCTTCCCAAAGAACAGATGTTCCCGGCGCTGCTGGAAAAAATCAAGACTTACTTAGGCGAAGGGGAAGGCGCACGGATAGGCATTCTGAAGAGCGCCTAGTTCCGGCGAAGGCGCTGCGGAACTTACGCTCAGAGTTTTGAAGAGGGGTGGCTTCAGCCACGCCGATTGCGGGCTTTCCCGTTTCTGGTCGCCAAGTAGCGCCAAGGAACACAGCGACTAAGCACGGCTGAAGGATCTTCCAGTCGTTAGGAACTCCCAAGTCCTTTTCTTAAGGCGAGCTGCACAGGCTTTCAGGAGCCTGTGTCGAACCTTTCTTTACAATCGTCCCCACGCGCAACGACTTGCTACACTGAAGCCGTGCGACGGCTGATCATCAATGCCGACGATTTCGGGCTAACCTCGGGCGTCAATCGCGCCATTGCCTTGGCGCATCAGCACGGCATCGTAACCTCGACAACTCTCATGGCCCACTCGCGCGCCTTTGACGAAGCCGTCAGACTGGCGCAATCGCTGACCACAGGCGGCGCGCCTCTCAGCATCGGCTGCCATATCGTATTGGTCGATGGGGAGCCGCTCTTGCCGCCAGACCGTGTTGTCACGCTGTTGCAGCCAAGCGCCGACCATGGCCGCTTTCGGTTTCGCGATAACTTGAACGACTTTGCCATTGCGTCTTTTCTCCACAAGCTCGCTCCGGACGAAATTGAGGCCGAGGCAATGGCGCAGATGGAGCGCATCCGGGCGGCCGGACTCCAGCCTTCGCATCTCGACACGCACAAGCACGTGCATATGTTTCCGGCCGTGCTTCGTCCTCTGCTGCGAGCGGCAAAGGCGTGCAAAATTCGGGCCGTACGCAACCCTTTCGGGCAGGTTTGGCCGCTGCCGTTGAACAGCGTGTTGCGGACACGTCAGCTATGGAAGCGGTTCGCTCAACTCAACGTGTTGCGCAACTTCGCAACCAACTTTCAGCAACGGGTTGAAGCCCATGGACTTCGCACTACGGACGGATCGCTGGGTGTGCTGGTTACCGGCGCGCTCGATTTGAAACTCTTTACTGCGATTGCCGAGAGCATGCCGCTGGGGACGTGGGAGTTCGTCTGTCATCCCGGCTACAACGACGCCGATCTCGACCAGGTGAAGACCCGGCTGCGTCACTCGCGCGAGCAGGAGTTGCAACTGCTGACCTCGCCGGAGGCGAGAGAGAGCCTGCGCCAACGAAACATTGAGTTGATTAGTTATCACGAACTGTAGATATTCTCGCGATACAATGAATTTCCCGCCGGCCAGGGACCGAATCGTAACATGCCATTCTTTTCGAGATTTTTGTCGCAAGCCGACGACGACTCGATCGTCACCATGGCGCCGTGCCGCGCCGATCTCGCCGGTGGGACGATCGACATCTGGCCTCTGTACCTGTTTCATCCCGGAGCGGTAAGCGTGAACCTCGCGCTCGGTATCCTGACTGCCTGCAAGATCACGCCGCGAGCCGGTCATGAGATCGTGCTCAAGTCGCACGATACCGCGCGCGAGGATCGCTTCGCCTCTTTGCACGACTTGCTGACCGCAAACTCGTATGCCCACCCGCTGGCTGCGTACCTGGTGCGTTTCTTCAAGCCAAAAAGCGGTTTCACACTGGAGACGCATTCCGAATCGCCGGCGGGCGCAGGCATCTCCGGCTCATCGGCGCTGATGATCGCCACCAGCGCCGCGCTGGCCCGCTTTGTCGGACGCGAGATCGAGATGGAGCAGATCCGGGTCATCGCGCAAAATGTGGAAGCGCAGCTCATCAGCGTGCCCACCGGCTGCCAGGACTATTACCCGGCGATGTACGGCGGCGTCAGTGCGGTGCATCTGGAAGTGTCAGGCGTCAGATGGGAGCGAATTCCCGTCTCCTTCGACGAAATAAACCAGCGTTTTGTATTGTTCTACACCGGAGCGCCCAGGCATTCGGGTGTCAACAACTGGGAGGTCTTCAAGCAGCATATCAATGGCGACAAGCACGTCGTTCACAACTTCGCCTTGCTTTCACGGATCGCCCAGGCCATGCATTGTGCGCTTGCCGGCGAACAGTGGGACGAGGTTGCGAGACTCATGGGCGAGGAATGGAAGCTGCGCCGCACCAACGCGCCTGGGATCGCGACCCCGCTTGTTGATAAGCTAATCGAAGTTGCCGTGCACAACGGGGCGCGAGCCGCCAAAGTCTGCGGCGCTGGCGGCGGCGGCTGTGTGATTGCGTTTATCGAGAAGGGCAGTCGGCAGCGCGTGGAGGATGCTATCCGCCAACACGGCGGACATCCGCTCGATTTTCAGGTTGCGCGCGAAGGGTTGCGGTTCCACTCTGTAAGCACACGGCAAATGACCAAGGTATAAGCATGTTTACTGACAGTAGGGGAAGACTACAAGCGATCTGGGCGTTTCTGTTCTCGCTGTTTCTGGGGGCCCTCTCATTTTGGATTTCCGGCAATATTGCAACGGAAGCCTCCGGTGACCACCCGTTTCGTCGCGAACTCGTTTTTCGCCTGCTGTGGATGCTGCTGTTGTTCGGCATCTTCATCTGGCTGCTCACGGTTGGCGATCACGTCGAGGAGCACCGCATCGCCAGGCAAGGGCTGCCTCGGGTAAAGGGCTGTCTGAAGCAGTTTCTGCTGGGTACCGTGTTGGGCTTTGCGTTCACGACCCTGGCCGTCGCTCCCATTTATTTCTGGGGACATTTCAGAACCAAGAACCTGATGACCTGGCATCTTGTCCCCAATCTTGGTGCGGTCATCCTGACCTTGTTGTGCGGTGCGCTTGCCGAAGAGTTGATGTTCCGCGGTTACCCTTTCCAGCACCTGGAGCGGGCAATCGGGGCTCTGCGGGCAGTCCTGGTCTTTTCGATTTTCTATGGACTGGTGCATCTGCTTAACCCCGGAGCCGGCCCGTTGGCAATTGCTAATACCGTGCTCATTGGCATCCTTCTCACCCTCGCGTATCTGCGCACGCGCGCGCTGTGGCTCCCGTGGGGCATTCACTTTGGCTGGAATGCCACATTAGGCCTTCTGATCGGCTTGCCCGTCAGTGGCTTCCGCTTCTTCAATCTGTGGATCTACACCCAGCCCTACGGTCCGAAGTGGCTTACCGGTGAAGCTTATGGAGTAGAGGCGGCCGCGACTGGAACGTTCGCTATCCTCGTCGGAATCCTGGTTGTCTGGAAGCTGCCGGTTCAGAAACTGCCGCAGCCGGCCACAGAGTCGTCAGCGGAACCAGCTCTGCATAGCCTCTCGGGCATCAAACCGTAGCGTCTTGCCGAAGGCTCTCGGGGTCCCCCGCGGCTGTTATTGCGCGCTTTGGGGTAGGGCGACGAATAAGAATATAATTAACGCCAATCGGGGTCCCAGATGAAGCGCGCTTGTTTTTCCGCCTTTGCAACGGCAATTTTGCTGTTGCCCTTTCCGGTTTCAGGCGACTCGAAACCACCAACCTCCTCCGAAAAGATGACGCCGCAAACGAAGTTGCTGGTCATGCGCGACCTTACCGCGGAGCGTGTATTTGTGCGCACCCCATTTCCGATGGGTGAGCAAGGTCTGCAGATCAAAGACGGCAAGGTGATCCCCAGCGAGCAGCAGGTGGCGCAGTTGGTGATGCAACACGGGTTTGCGGCCAAGCCCGGTGATCGCGTCATCATCAGCAACGTCGTGATCAAGGAGAAGTCTATCGTCTTCGAGATCAACGGCGGCGGAAAGAAGCACCAGAAGTGGTATCAGCATGTGCAGTTAGGAGCTGGCGGCGGTGGAACTGTCCCGGTGGCGGGTGGAGCACCTCAGAGTCTCGAAGCCAAGGGCTCCAGTGTCACGCTCGAGTTCGACAAGTATGTGCCCGAGCTGACGGGCGACCAGGTGCGGGACATGCTGGCCCCGGTGTTCGACTTCAAGGCGCTGAACCAAGCCGAGGCCTACCAGAAGACCTTGCCCCCGAAAGTGCAGGAGGCGATAAGGAATCATCAGGTGCTGGTGGGCATGGACCGCGATATGGTGATCTACGCCAAGGGACGGCCACCGAAAAAGATTCGCGACAAGGATGACAACGGCGTAGATTACGAAGAATGGATCTATGGCAATCCGCCGGAAGAAGTCGACTTCGTGCGCTTCCAGGGAACCTTCGTAGCGCGCCTTGAGATCATGACCGTGGATGGCCAGAAGATTGTCCGCACGAAGAAGGAAGTGGACTTGCAGTCGCAAGAGACCGAGTTGGCGGCAAAGCAGTCCGAGGAAAAACCGGCGAATGCTCCCAGCTTGCTTCGCCCGGGCGAGAAAGCGGACAACTCGCCCGATACGCGTAATGCGCCGCCGACGCCCTATCCGTCTCCCGGTAGCACAACCCCAACCGATACTCCCGGCGGGACGTCACCTCATTGGCAGTCGGCAGGTCTGTTCTGATGGCCTGGCGCGCGCGATTTTGCGTGCTGAACGACGCGCCGTTACACTGGTAGAGTGAGGATTGCACTCGGCCAGATCAACACTGTTGTTGGGGACTTCTCCGGCAATTCCGAAAAAATTATTGCGTACGCACGACGCGCGCGCGGCGGCGGACTGGACCTTATCCTTTTCCCTGAGCTGTCGGTTTGCGGTTATCCCCCTCGCGATCTGGTAGAGCGGCCCTGGTTTGTGGAGCGCAATCAGCAGGCAGTGCAAACGATTGCGCGCGAAACCCAGGGGATTGCCGTCATCTGTGGTCTCGTGACTCCGGCCCACTCCTCGACTGGCAAGTCAGTTTTGAACTCCGCAGCGTTGCTGCGCGATGGCAAGGTCGCGTTTGTGCAATCGAAGCGATTGCTGCCCACCTACGACGTTTTCGACGAGATGCGCAACTTCGCTCCCGCCGATCGCCAGCAGCTTTTCCCTTTCGAAGGCCGGCAGTTGGCGCTGACGATCTGCGAGGACGCGTGGAATGACAAACACTTCTGGGACCGGCAGCTCTATGGGGTCGATCCGGTGGAAGATTTGATCGGCGCCGGCGGAAAGGTTCTGCTAAACATCTCTGCGTCGCCGTTTTATCTGTGCAAGCGCGAACTGCGGCACGACATGCTGGCCGCAATCGCCACTAACTATCGCGTGCCCGTCGCCATGGTCAACCAGATCGGCGGCAACGACAGCCTGGTGTTTGACGGCTCCAGTTTCGTCCTCGGACCGGATGGGCAAGTGATTGCCCAGGCCAAGTCGTTCGAGGAAGATCTCATCTGCTTCGATACCGAAACGCTGACGGGCGATGTTCATGCTCGTGATGAAGGGCTGGAATCGAGCGCTTATTCCGCGCTCGTGCTCGGCACGCGCGATTATGTTCACAAGTGCGGTTTCCGGCAGGTTGTGCTCGGCTTAAGCGGTGGCATCGATTCCGCACTCACAGCCTGCATCGCTGTCGATGCCTTGGGGCGCGAGAATGTGCTTGGCATCGGAATGCCCGGCCCGTACTCTTCTCGCGGCAGCATCGACGATGCCGCGGAATTGGCGCGCAATCTCGGCATCCGTTTTGAGTTGGTTCCTATTGGCGACATCTTCCACGCTTACGGGAAAGCGCTCAGTCCGGTGTTCGCTGGCCGCCAGCCTGACGTGACCGAAGAGAACATCCAGGCTCGCATCCGCGGCTCGCTGATGATGGCCATCTCCAACAAGTTTGGTTGTCTTGTGCTGACGACGGGAAACAAGTCGGAGCTGGCCGCGGGATATTGCACGCTCTATGGCGATATGTGTGGGGGGTTGGCCGTGATCTCCGATGTGCCGAAGACGCTGGTCTACCAGTTGGCCAACTTCGTAAACTCACGTTCGCCGGTTATTCCCAGGTCCACCATCGAGAAGCCGCCCTCGGCGGAGTTGCGTCCCGACCAGAAGGACAGCGATTCCCTGCCTCCGTATGAGGTTCTCGATGCAATCCTGGAGGACTACATCGAGGACAACAAATCGCCGGATGCGATCGCCGCTGAACACGGCTATGATCTGGATTTGGTCCGCAAGATCGCATGCATGGTGGACAAAAGCGAATACAAACGCCAGCAGGCAGCCCCAGGACTGAAGATTTCTGAGAAGGCCTTCGGCTTTGGTCGTCGATATCCGATCGCCGCGAAACTGGATGTGTGCCGAAGAAGCAACTAGCAATTAGCAACTAGCATTGGTGCTCATACCGCTTTCGTAGTGTGAAGTGCCAGAAGTGCAGGTTGCTGGGTGTAACTAAGACTTGAGGCGCGCTTATTAATTGCGAGGAGCTAATTGCTAGCTGCTAATTGCTAATTGCTCCTTTCGAAAGGACCCATGAATTATTTCACTCGTGCAGCCTTGATAGCTGGTCTTTGCGTCGCCAGCTTATATTCTTCCGCCCAGAATGCTGGCGCGGCCAAGCTGACTCCTCCCGCGAAGGCGGCCTCGCCTTCCAGCAGCGCCAGTGCTTCGCTTCCGACCGAAGCCACAGTGGACTTGTTTCTGAAGAAGATGTTTGGCTGGAACTCGGAGATGAGCTGGAAGGTGGCCGAGATCAAGCCTTCGGAAGCCTCCGGCATCTCGCAAGCGGCGGTCGTGTTCAATACCCCGAGAGGATCGCAGGTCGTACGGTTTTACATTACGGCCGATCAGAAATATGCCTTCATGGCTGACCTGCTTCCCTTCGGCGCCGATCCTTTCGCCGAGATGCGTCAAGAGCTGAAGGCGGCTAATGGACCGTCGCATGGCCCGCAGGACGCGGCGGTCACGATCGTTGAGTTTGGCGATCTGGAGTGCCCGGCGTGCAAGGCCGCGCAACCCAACATCACCAAACTGATGGAAGAGGAGCCCAAGGCGAGGCTCGTCTTTCAGAACTATCCCCTGGAGCAGATCCACAAGTGGGCGCTCCCGGCAGCGAAATACCTGGATTGCCTTGGCCGCCAGAACAATGACGCGGTGTGGAAATTCATCGCCACGACGTACGAGCATCAGTCGGAAATTAACGAGCAAAACGTCGATCAGATGTTGAAGGGCTACGTGAAGGACTCGGGTGGCGATCCGGATGTTGTGGCCGCTTGTGTTGTCAAGCCGGAGACGGAGAAGCGGGTTCGCGAATCGATGGCGCTGGCCGAGAAGCTGGACGTCACCAGCACCCCCACGTTTTTCATCAACGGTCGCAAGCTGGTCGGATTTTCCACCAACAGCACCCCCTACGATTCCGTCAAAGCCATGGTGGATTTCGATCTCGCCAACCCGAAGTAGAGGCTGCGGCATCAGAGAGAGAAGACGGCGCTGACTCAAACTCGTTCCAGAATCATCGCCATCCCTTGCCCGACTCCGATGCACATGGTGCACAGCGCGTAGCGCCCGCCGGTACGCTGCAACTGCAACACGGCGGCCGTAACCAGCCGCGCTCCGCTCGCGCCCAAGGGATGGCCAAGCGCGATCGCTCCGCCGTTTGGATTTACGTGAGGCGCATCGTCAGCGATTTCCAGGTCGCGGAGCACCGCCAGCGCCTGTGAGGCGAACGCTTCGTTCAACTCGATTACATCCATGTCGTCGATGGTGAGCCCCGCCAACGCTAGCGCCTTGCGGGTTGCCGGGGCAGGTCCCATGCCCATGATGCGCGGAGCTACGCCTGCTGACGCGGCGGCAACGACGCGCGCTTTCGGCTTTAGCCCATAGCGCTTAACGGCGTCTGCGGAAGCCAGCAAAACTGCACAAGCGCCATCGTTCACGCCGGACGCGTTGCCCGCAGTGATGGTGCCGTTCGCTTTGACGATCGGCGTGAGCGCAGCCAGCGCTTCCAAGGTCGTATCGGGTCGCGGATGTTCGTCTCTGTCCACAACCACGGGTACTCCTTTGCGCGCCGTAATCGTGACTGGCGTGATCTGCTCTGCCAGCACGCCGCTCTGCATGGCAGTCGCGGCCCGTTGTTGGCTGCGGTAGGCGAAGGCGTCCTGGTCCCGGCGCGAGATCCCAAACTCCTCGGCGACGTTCTCTCCCGTCTCCGGCATCGAGTCCACACCGTACTGCGCCTTCATCAGGGGATTCACGAATCGCCAGCCGATGGTCGTGTCCTCCAGCTTTATCCCGCGCGAAAAAGCGGCATCAGCCTTGCCCACGACGAATGGCGCTCGCGACATGCTCTCCACGCCGCCGGCTATCACCAAAGCATTCTCGCCCGTCTTGATGGCTCGGGCTGCAATGGAAATCGCATCCAAACTGGAACCGCACAGCCGGTTGACAGTTGTGCCCGGCACGGTCTGCGGCAGACCGGCCAGCAGAAGGGCCATGCGCGCGACATTGCGATTATCTTCGCCGGCCTGATTGGCACAACCCAGAATCACGTCGTCGACCGCACTCCAATCTACTGAAGGATTGCGGTCGAGCAAGGCTCTGATCGGAATCGCAGCCAGATCGTCGGTGCGAACCGAGGAAAGCGCACCGCCATAGCGACCGAAGGGAGTTCGAATTACATCGCAGATGAAAGCATCGGACATGGGACAAATCTACCTTGGAACGTTATTGTTGGGAATGAACATCATTGAAACCATGATACTTGAGTGAAGCGCAGAAAAATTCGCGGCATGGGCCGGTGTTGGCAGCGTCCGCAGAAGTTATTTGGTCAAGAGGTGGAGACCGATCCCCACTGCGGTCCAGAACGGAGTCACGAGGAGAACGGAGAACACTAACCCTTGCGGAAACTGCAGGCTGGCGGCATCGGTGGCGGTCCACATGGCATCGGTTGCGTGGTACGCCCGATTGAATTCCGCAAGCCGGTTGAGAGCCCACATAAGCTAGTTACTATACCGTAAGAGGAGCGCCCAGCGGCGGAGGTCGGTAGGTCCATTTTGCTTGTTGGCGGTGGAGCCTTCCTTTCCCTTGATTCCGCGTCGGCAATTGGGGCTACAGGCGCCCGGTGCCCTGCGGAATCTCGAAGCGCTTCATCTTGTTGTAGAGAGAGCTGCGTGGAATTCCCAACCGCAGCGCCGCACGCTCGATGGAGCCGCTTTCGTCGTGCAAGACGTGGTTGATGTAGGCGCGCTCCATCTGCTTCAGAGTGCCAGCCGGTCGCGAGAGCTCAGGAGCCGACGCAGACTGGAAATGAAGGTGCTCCGGCAACATCGTGTCGTGTCCGGCAACCAGAGCAGCGCGCTCCAGAACGTTGCGGAGTTCGCGAATGTTACCCGGCCACGAGTAACGCTCAAAGGCCATTACAACCGAACTGGAGATGCGGATTTCTGACTCGCCGCGATTCCGGGCGATACTTTGCGCCAGATTCTTGGCCAGAGGCAAGATATCTTCGACGCGCTCGCGCAGCGGCGGAACTTGGATATAGATGATATTGACGCGGAAATAGAGATCGCTGCGAAACCTTTGCTGGCGCACTAATTCCAGCAGTTCGCGGTGGGTTGCGGAGATCAAACGGATGTCGACCGCCCGGTCGCGAACCTCGCCCAGACGCCGAAATACGCGGTCCTCCAGCACCTTCAGCAACTTTGGCTGCACTTGCAGGTCGATGTCGCCGATTTCGTCCAGTAAGACAGTTCCATGATTGGCAACTTCCAGCAACCCCTGCTTGGCGCTAAACGCACTGGTGAAAGCACCTTTTTCATGGCCGAATAATTCCGACTCCAGAAGCTCGCGCGACAGGCCGGCGCAGTTCAGGTCGAGAAAAGGCTGCTCCGCGCGAGGTCCGTTGCGATGGATCCAGTTGGCCAGCACCCCTTTCCCGGCCCCGGTTTCGCCCTGCAAAAGGATGGGACTCTCGCTGGACAGAACACGACTGGCAATTTCGCGCAAGCGGCGAATCGCGACGCTGTTTCCGACAAATGGGTCGAGACATTCGCGCTGGGCCCTCGGCGCCGAAGACGCACAGGCTCGCGCACATTTCTGTCGCGTCAGTAACCGGACCAACACCGTATGAATCTGGGCCAATTCCACGGGCTTGACGAAAACCTGGTCGGCCCCCTGCCGAATCGCTCGGGCACTCACCTCCGAGCGGGCCTGACCGGTGAGGACCAGCACGGGAATGCTGGACTCCATGCTCTTCGCTTGCCGTAACAGTTGAGGAGCATCGCCATTGGGAAGATAAAGGTCGAGAATCATGGCATCGGGACGGAACCTCCGGAACTGCAATTGCGCATCCCGGCAGTTGGAAGCTTCCGAAACGACGTATCCCTTCGCTACGAGAAAGTTGCAGATGCCGGAGCGGACGATGGGATCGATATCGACGACGAGGATTCTGTTCTGGTTCAAGCCCTTACCTGCCTTCCATGACACAAAGGGTCGCGCGAGGGCCTGCAAAGTTACCGCAGAATCGAGAGCTGAGGGTCCGCCACAAGGGATCGCTGATCGTTCTGGTTCGCGAGCGCTGGAACAAGATCAAGCTCGATCAGCGAGTGTCATGCGGTTAATCCTCCGCGCTGTGCGGGAAATCGGCAGTGATGCGGGTCACAGGAAGATGTTCATTCTTCGTACAAAAAAGGGCGGACCTGAAGGTAGGTCCGCCTGAAAGAGAAACAAGGAGATCTCTCTGCTTTCGGTGCGTTACATTAATATCTTCGGCTTAGGACAGTTCAACTTTAAATTTCCTGATCCCCGCGAGTTGGAGGCTGATGTCCCATAGAAATCGCGGGTTATTTACCAGATAGCGGCGCCATAACCGGCGTGGCTCCTTCAACAGCCGATGCAGCCATTGCAGCCCGGCACCCTTCATCCAGGTGGGAGCATCGGCTAACAGGCCAGCGTGAATGTCGAACGCTGCGCCCACTCCAACCATGAGGCAAGTGTCGAGGCGGTCAATCATGCTGGCCATGAATCGTTCCTGTTTTGGTGTGCTGAGGCCGACCCAGATGATGTCAGGACGGACGCTAGCCACCGTTGCCATAAGTTGGTCCTCTTCCGTAGGCGTGAGCGCACGGAAAGGCGGAGTGTGCGTTCCCACTATGTCGATGCCTGGAAGCATTGTTTCCACGCATCGCTTCAGCTTCTCCGCAACGCCAGGATTTCCGCCATACAGGAAGTGGCGATAGCGTTTCTCCACAGATAGTCGGCACATTCCCAGCATGAAGTCGGGACCATATACCCGGCGCATTCGGCGATGTCCTTGCATCCGCCCCACCCAAACTGTCGGCATTCCGTCGGGTGTGCACAGGAACGAGCGGTTCAGAATTGCGCGGAAGCTTGGGTCGCGCTGGGCTTCCATAATTCCGTGGACGCCGGTGACACAGATGTAGCCCTTGCGCCTTTGCTGAAGAAGCTGCGAGGAACGGCACAGCGCATCCTTCAGGTCGATCGCGCTGATGCCGACGCCGAGCAGGTTGGCGCGGGCAGCCAACGCGTCATCAATCGGAAGCATAAGCCAGTTCGTGCTCTAGGCGTCCCGCTTTGCGCAACTCACCTTCGATCCAGTGATAGGTGATCTTCAGGCCATCGCGGAGTGGAGTTTTCGGCTCCCACCCAAGCACAGCACGTAACCGCGAGTTGTCGCTGTTGCGGCCGCGCACACCCTGTGGACGATTCAGTTCGTGCCGCTTCGTCAGCTTCTTGCCGGCAATATCGCAGACCATATCCACCAATTCGTCGACGCTGACCATCTCTTCGGTGCCCAGGTTGAGCGGCTCGCGATAATCGCTGGCCATCAAGCGCAGTAGACCTTCTATACAGTCTGAAATAAACATGAAGGACCTGGTCTGCAGGCCATCACCCCAAACATCGATGCTGCCGGTGTTCACCTCGAGCGCTACTTTGCGGCAAATGGCAGCAGGCGCCTTCTCTTTGCCGCCTTCATACGTGCCGAGCGGACCGTAAACGTTGTGGAAGCGTACGGTGCGGGTCTCGAGGCCGTAGTCGTGCAGGAAATACTTGCAGAGTTGTTCGGTGAAGAGCTTTTCCCATCCGTAGCCGGCCTCCGGATCGGCTGGGTAGGCGTCCTCCTCTTTCAGCGGCGCTAAATCCGCCACATTCTGCTTGTAGCCGGCATAGACGCAAGCCGAGGAAGAAAAGAGATAGCGCTTGACGCCGTTCACGCGCGAGGCTTCCAGCATGTGGGCATTGATGAGAATGTTGTTGCGAGCGATGTCGGCAAGCTTTGTTGTGATATAGCCTATCCCGCCCATATCGGCAGCGAGGTTAAAGACCTGGTTCATGTGATTGGTGGCCTGCAAGGTGTTGTGCCAGGAGCGCAGATCGAGGAGATCGAATTCGTCTGCCGCGCTGGGCTCGAACTCCGGCTCCTTAATGTCTACGCCGCGCACCCAATAGCCCCCATCCTTAAGGCGCTTTACGAGATGATGGCCAATGAAGCCACCGGCTCCGGTGACTAAGACGCGAGTTGCTGATTTCATCATGAGACGCCCCTTGTTTGCGGTGAAGTGGGATCGAACAAGGCAAACCCCTGGTTGTGTCGCCAGCCCCATTGGCCACTACCAAAGAGGCTCCTGATCACAACGGGAACGATAAGATGAGACCTAGCGATTCTCTTGCTGGCGTGGTTTTGCTATCCGGTCCGTGTGACCAATCGCTGATAGCTTCTGGGTTCTCAGTTTCAGTCGGCACTCCAGATCGCTCAAGTGCAGTTGGCGGCACTGCTCGCCCAGGTCCTTTTGCAATTCGCGCGACTGACGTCGCTGTTCTTCGGCCTGCTTCCGGCTGCGCGCCCGAGAAAGCTTGCGATCCAGTGTGGAAGCGTAGGCGAAGTCCAGCGAGACGCTGTTGTCAACTTCCGTGGAAGCTAGGATCGCCAGGGCTGGTAATTGCACCGCAGACGAGCTGGCCGGCCCCGAAAGAGTCGGTGTTGCTCCTAATCTCTGGGGTCTGATCGCCAGTGGGCGCCACGAGGTCGCGCCTGCCATTTGCGGTCGCGATGCAAACTGGTTCTGCTCCGGGATGGCGAGCAATTCCGGATCGTTTCCAGGCAAAACGTTTTGATCTAAGCGAACTCCCGGTACGTCCTGCACGTCAGCCCTGATTAAACAATCCATGCAGAGGTTAACTGCGGCGCTGACGGCCTGCGGATTTGGAGGTTCGGGGCAAAAAGTACTGTTTGCGCTTTGCAGTTGCATTGCCCTAGCCGCACCGGTCGTGGGCGACACGCTCTGCGCCAAGGCTGCTGCGGCAACCAGCACGGCCAGCAACGCTGGTAACGATAGGCGGTGGATCAATCGCATTCGCGTGAGGAGCAACTGCGAGACTCCATAAGGATGCCTGCTTCAGACAGGCAGCAATTTGTGATAAATGCTCATTAGGGCTTCGTAGTTTTTTTCTGCTGTGAAGTTCAGCAGATAGAACTGCCGCGCCGCGGCGCCCATCTCCTCCATCTCGGCCGGATGCGTCCAGGCCCAGCGGACGCGCTCGACCAGTTCGCTAAAGTTGTCGGGATCGAAGAGCAATCCAGTCCGGTGATCGGCCACCAACTCGGGAATGGCGCCAATGCGCGAGGCGATGGCAGGAACGCCGCATGCAGCCGCTTCCAGCAGTCCCATACCGAATGGCTCATACCATCGGCTGGGAAAGACCAGGAATCGCGCCCCTCGGATGCAGGCGAGCGTCTGCTCCGCATTGAGCTGTCCGAGAAGCTTGACATGTCCCTTGGTGTGCCGCGCGGCACCCCGCGCTTCGTAGTAGAGCGGGCCATCTCCCGCCACGAGCAGCCTCACTTCCGGAAGCTGATTCCACGCCTCGATCATTTCCAGCACACCTTTTTCGGGGCTGAGCCTGCCCACGAAAAGCGCATAGTCGCCCTGATCGGTGCGCCGGCCAGGGTCGTGCGCCAGGAAGTTCGGCTTCAGGTGGACCTTTCGCTGCGGCAGGCCGGCGGCAACAAAGTAGTCGCGACAGAATGCGCTCGGCACAACGTAAGCATCCACCGAGCGTTTCCATGTCCCTCGCAGCCGGTGAGTGCCCAGCATCAGCGAGACGGCAGCGCTTTGCAGCCGTGCATTCCGGTAACATCCCAGGCGGACGGCATTTACGGCGCTTCGCGAACATCTTTCGCAACGCTGCCCATTCGCGAATAAAGTGCCCGCCGGACACAGGAGCCGGTAGTTGTGCAAGGTCTGCACGACGGGTACGCCGGCTGACTTGCACGCATAGTAGGCCGCGGGACTGACTAGCGGTAGAAAGTTGTGACAATGTGCGATGTCCGGGCGTTCCTCTCGAATGAGCGCGCTAATATCGGCATAGGTCGTTCGGTTCCAGGTCGTGCTTAGGAACAGCGCCGCCTTTTGCAGCGAACTGTAGCTGGCGATAACAGAGTTGTCACGCACGTACTGCACCACCCGATGTCCGGCGCTGCGCAGCAGATCGATCTCGGCACGGACGGCTGCGTCCTCGCCGCCCGGTCGCTGGTATCGGTTGTGGATTACAAGGACGCTAAGGCTTTGCATGTTTGCCACCCGGCTCGGCCCTCCAGCCATCGGGTATCGCGGCCGATCATCTGGCGGAGGCGAAATTCGCGGACGAGGTTTCCGCTCACGGTCTTGCGCAGCACGCGCTTGGCGCGATGGACATGCGCGAGAAAATCGAGCGTCAATTCCGAATAGTCGTTTTTGCCAAAACGGCGCTGTACCAGCCGGCGCTCTTCGGCGCGCCTGGCCAATCGTTGGAGGCTGACATTGTTGCCGTGCCAGCGAAACGCCGCGATGAACTGCGGCACATAGTGAAATGTGAAGCCTGCGTGGGCCAGGCGCGCGAAGTACTCGAAGTCCATGCACACCCGATATTCGCAATCCAGCAGCCAGCCGGAGTCAATGATGCGGCGGCGGAAGAAGGTCGAAGTCGAGGGAATGTAGCAGCCAAAGTACATCAGGACCGCGCGATCGAAAGCATGTTCGACCTTGGAGCGAACAATCCTTCCGCTGCTGTCCACGAACACGGAGTCGCCGTATATAACGTCAGCCTTTGGGTGCTCCTGTGCGGTGCGGGCGATGGCTGCAAGCCCGCCGGGAAGGTAGTAGTCGTCGGCATTCAGCCATCCCACCAGGTCGCCGGTGGCTCTGAGGAAACCCTTGTTGATGGCGTCGGATTGTCCGCAGTCGCTCTCCGAGATCCATTGCACTTTCTGGTGGCGTTTCACGATGTCCAGGGTGCTGTCGGTGGAGGCGCCGTCGATCACGATGTGCTCGACCCGAATCCCGTCCTGGCGGGAAACGCTCAAGATTGCGTCTTCGATAAATTCCGCGCCGTCATAGGAGGGAGTGATGACGGACAGGGAAAGGGTATTCATGAATCAGACCGCAAGGCGCGCTTGGCTGTCGGCCGTGACCGCTGCGGCCACTATGAACGACATCAGGGTAGTCAACTGCAATTCGGAGTATGGCCAGGGAGCGAAGCCCAAAGTCATGGCAAATTGCGCCGCCAGATAGGCGAAAGCCGCGCCGAAGAATGTTTTATGACGTGAAGATGCCCTCCTCGAGCGGCGATACAGCCAGCACAGTAGCGCGACGTGGAACCACAGGTAACAGATCAGTCCTGCGATTCCATATTTCAGCCAGACGTGCAGGGGGGCGTTATGCACCATGACCGAGTCGGTTTTCCAGCTCCGGATGTGCCAGGTGGGATAGGAGGTCCCAACCCCAATGCCCATTACCGGCGATTGCTGCACCTGGTACCAGGCATCCATCACATCGTGGAGGTGGTTGGCATTGTCGGCGCTGAACTCGGTGTCGTCGCGGGTCACGTCAAGGCTCTGTATCCGGCTGGAAAACGACGCGCCCAAAATGCCCGCAGCAACCGCAACCATGCCCGCGAGCAGGACAATGTTGCGCATACGATTTCGTTCTTGCAATAGGAGCAATATCAATGTGCCCATCGCCAATTCGCCCCAGTAGGTTCTCCGGAAGCAAAGTAGGACGAACACGTAGGCTGCTACAGCCAGGCAGAACCAGGGCACCTTATGGCTGCCTCTGGCGTTCTCCCGATAGCGAAATGCCAGCAGGCCAGTAAACACGATGCAGGAAAGCACCGGTCCATCAAAGATGGGGATGGAGATGCCCGCCAGGGTGTCGCAGTGGCCAGCAAGGTACAGCCCATACAGCAACCCGATTCGTGCTGCCATGTAGATGGCAAACACGCGAACGGCAGCCGCTACGTCAAAGGCATTCCGAAGCCAGAAGGACCAGACGAAATACAACCCGATGCCGAGTGCCAGCCCGCGCCAGTCGAAGAAAAAGTTGTTGCCGCCTCGACTGCGGCCGTAGCCGATGGCAATGGCGATGCAACCTAGAAAAGCGAGCCCCGGCACCAGCAGTGGCCGAGGAAAACACACAACTCTACTGCGTCGGTATCCGAGAGCCACCACATGACAAAAAACCACCAGCAGGATCGCCAGATCGATGAATCGAAAGCCACCGGCAACCTTGACGTAGGCCAGGCTCGGGTCGTTGAGGCTGTCGCGCGCAAACTCTGGCAGGAAAATGATTGAAAACAGCAAGTAGAAGATCAATGCGCGCCAGAAGCGGACCGCCCAGGCTCGCGGCGCAAAACCAGGAATGTCGGAACGCGAAATTGCGGGCCACAGTGCCGTTGTCATGCTTCCCGAGCCATTGATCGTACGGAGAGGGACGGATAGACCGATCGCACCAGAGCTTGGAAGTTGAATTCCCGCGCCCTAACTCTTGCCCCATAGGACAGCGACTCAAGCATGTTAGGGACCGTGACAATCTCAAGCAGAGCTGCGGCCATGTCGGAGGCGAGCAGCTCCGGGCTGCGGCCCGCAGTTGCTATCGCCCGTCCGCAGGTTGGGTCCACGATAAGGCCCGGGCCGCCCAGGTCGGTGCAAACAACGGGGACGCCGTGGGCCAACGCTTCCAGCACCACCATCCCGCCGGAGTCGCGGAGGCTGGGAAACAGCAGCACATCGGTGGCACTGTAGTGTTCGACCAGCGCATTTTGCGGCTGCCAGCCAACCCAGTGCACAATTGCTTGAAGGCCGAGTTCCCGACTGAGGGCCGCCAGCCTGCCCTTCGCTGGCCCTTCGCCCACAATGGTAAAACGAATGTCTGGATGGGACCGCTTCACCCGATTGACAGCGTGAAGGGCGATATCGACACCCTTCCACTCCAGCAGCCGCCCAACGTAAAGCAGGCATAAGTCACGGGCGCTCGGCTTTGCCTGGCAGTTATGACCGGGCAAGTTATGCTCCGATAGCCCGATCGCCAACTGGACTGTACACTTGTGACGCCAGCGCCGGGGAACCAGCGCCAGCGTGTCGCGTGTGACCAGGATCCGCTCAGCCTGCCGGAAGGTGCGGCGCATAAAGGGATCCAGCGCCACCAGGAAATTGGAGATGTCGCGCAACCACTCACGCCGCCGTTGGCCGGCCGAGAATCCGGCGCGAAGCAGGAGGGGAACCACTTCGCCACCGGAAACCGGGCCGAACCAGAAAGGAATGCCGAGCGCTGCCATGAAGCTGGGGTAGCGCGCGCTGACGTAGGTGACGTGTTGTACGACGTCGAAGGGCAGTCTCGGGAAGAGCTGCCGAATTCGCCGCACCACAAACCACTGCCAGAGGACGTAATAGAGCGCCTTGCCGCCCGGACGGCTGCGCCAGCGCTGTATCCACGGAGGCAGGTCGTAATACACGAAGCTAATCGTTCTGGTTAGGCGCGGAGCCTCCTGTTCAATGGCGCGCCGGTTGACGGCGCGAGTGATGACGGTTACCGGGTGTCCCAAGCGCGCCAGCTCCGTGGCCCAACTCCAACCCACACCTGGCTCAGAGCCGCGCCCAGGCTCACACGAATAGGCGGAAAGCAGGACGCGCATCGCTTAATCGAGCCCCGCAGAGCGAAACTCGGCTGTGCTGTCGATGGCGCGGCGGCGAATCGGCTCCAGCAGCCCCAACCGCTTTTCGGTGCGCAGTGCCATCCGCTGGAGAATTGCCCGACTCGCAGTCTGAAGCATCTGCTCAACTGAGCTGCCGGCGTCCAGGCAGACCACACTTTGGCGAACAAGGTGCGCGTGGCTAGCGTTGTCGCTTTGCCGCGAGCGCAAGAAAAACACCAGGTCGCAGCGCGTGAAACAGCGGGCGAAGACCGATCCCAACCAGCGCATGGCTTGCCGAAGGCTGCTGATAGGGGCGCTGTGGCCAGCCGTACGAACCACCAGGGTCGATCGAATTCGGGCAACCCATACCTCGAATATCTGTGCACCAGAACACGTCAGGGTGTCAGTGGTCCAGATTCTCCGCGAGCGGCGAAAGGCTGGAGCCAAATTGCACACGAGCCCATCGGCAAGTTCCGAACGGAGTCGGCTGTCGCCTCCGGTGACGACCAAGGACAACCCGGTGGGAAACATGACCCGCCGCAAGAACCGTCCGGCATCGCGCAGCTTTTGCGTGGTGCGGCGAAGCAGGCGCCTCGCCGTGGGCGATCTGTGCAACTCCGCCAGCAAGTTCGGCAGTTGTCCCTGCAACCACCCGAGCCTTTGCTCCACTATCGCCCGCTGCAGCAGAAGAGCAGTCCTTGCGGGCCAGAAGGTCGCGAGTCTTTGCCGGCAGGCCACGGAATTGCGCGCGAACAGATGTTGCAGTTGCTTGAGCTGGTGCGAAGTAATGGACTGTTTTAAGACCTTCTTGATCAGGTAGTAGGTGAACTCGTCTGCGACCGCAGGCACGTGGAAGTCCCTGTACTTCCGCCGATTGGCGATGACATCGTGGGCGAGCATCCAGGTGTGCCCGTCTCGGCGGTAGTCGCTGTAGCAATCCGCATCCAGGTGGGCGATATGCTTGCCCTCTTGCCGGGCGAGAACAAAGTAGCAGGCGGTGGTCTCATGCTGGATAGCTTGTACGACCCGAGCGCCAGCAGATCGAGCGGCTCGCGCCAGCTGGCCTGGAACACGATGCAGATCCTGCGTACGAAACATGATGTCCACATCCGACCGCTCCGTCTCCCTCTTGTCCTCATATCCGCTCAGGATGCAGTAGGGAAACTCCGCATGGTTGAGTTGTGCAACCAGAGCATCGAACAACTCAGCGCGAACGCCTTCCATCTCCGCGGGATGGGATGACACGAGTCGCAGGTGGCGAGGCGGCCTCATGGCAAATGCGGACGAAGGAGCCCGATCGCGAACTATGAGTGCCAGCGTCCTCAGCAGAAATTCGGCGTGTGTTTGGTCATACGAAGTGCACTTTTTGTAGGCTTGGAATAGGTATGCGATCTCCAGTTTGCGGCACTGCCGCGGGGCGATGCCCAGCGTCTTCGCGAAGGGCTCGACGTCCGAGCAGTGCGTTGTTGGGTGGGCGCCGAAGAGGAAGTCCTGCATATGCAGAAAGTGATAGGCATCCTGCAGTGGCAGCCCACCGCGTTCGGCCTCCTCCCAATCGATCAGAGCAGCGGCACCGTGTTCGCGGCGCCGCATGTTCCAGGGCGCAAAGTCGCCGTGGACCCAGCACGCCGGCAAGCAGTGGGTATCGCACAGTTCGGCTAGGGCCGATTCCATGAGCTCAAGATCGGTTTCATGCGGGAGAGATGACAACGGTTGCTCGTGCCAAGCTGCGGAATGGTCGGCGATGTTTGTAAGCTCGTCGCGCAATAGGAGGGAGCCGAGCAGGCTCCAGTATTCCGGGCGCAAACGCCGGCTTCCTGACTTTCCCGGCAGAAACTGCTGGGTCGCGATGCCGCGCTGGCGATCAAGATGCACCAGGCGAGGCGAGAAGGGATATTGTTCTTCCGCCAGCCGGGATAGCACGCCAGCTTCCCTAACTATCGTATCCCTGGCTCCTGCGCAGAGCGGAACCTTGACGATGGCCTCGCAATGTCCCGAAGCAGGATCGAGGAGATGGATGACCGCTTTCCGGCAAAGGCCGGGTGTTCCTATGTAGATAAGAGGCGCTGGCGGAGTTCCACGGCTCCAGCCCACGGCACGCCAATCGATTTCGTTAGCATTGCCCAACTGCAACGTCATAGCGTTTGGCAGCGCTTGCAGCACGCCCATGCGACTGGCTGCCCGAATCGCGTGCCATTTGAGCTGCGACGACAGACGATAGGGAGACCAGTCCGCCAGAGTTGCATGTGGATTTCCGCCGACGGCCGGGATTAGCCAGCGTGGCGCATTCCCCGGCACTGCGAAGAAATCCGGGAGCGGCGCGTGCGCCTCGCCGAGCGGAAGTGCTGCCAGAAGTTGTTGGGCCAGCTCAGAAGTCTGCAAGAACGGGAGCCTCGTGTGGTTGCATTGAATAGTTGTGCAGAAGAACGAAGACGGCGGCGCTTACTTGCTGTGCCACTTCGTGCACCGGAAGATTTGCGTCGACCAGAAGCTTGACGGGCATGGATTGGAACACTGCCAGATAAGCAAGCCGTTGACGCTGCGATTCCACCAGCGAGACCTCGTGTTTTCTGCGCTGCACGACTTCCGCAGGAGCGTCGAGCACAACGCACAGGTCGGGGCGCGGAGCAAGCGCAGCAAGCCATCGGGCGAAGCGCAGGCTAGCCGCCGGCAGACGATAGCGCAACGGATCGACAAGAATGTCCGGGTAATAGCGGTCGAAGATTACCAGGCGGGACCGCCGCGAACCCGGCCGTAATGCAACCAGGTATCCGTACCAGCAGTCCAGCAGCCAATAAATCAGTTTGGCGAACGAGACCAACAGACTGCGCGGAGTCTGAGCGTGAGGATCGGTGACCGGCGTCCGATCCAAGCTGCCTCGGCCAAACCGCGGCCGAAAGTGAAACCGGCTAACGCTGGTGAAGCCCGCTTCAAGCTGTTTTTGCACCTGCTCGACGACGGCCGACTTCCCCACCCCATCGGGACCGAAGAACGCGATACAGAGTCCCTGAAACGCTGGCCTGCTGGCGGCCCTACGTGCGCTCATAACCTGCCGTAGATCACCACGCCGACCGCCATTTGCAAGATGGAGGTCACGCTCTTGTCAGCCCACTGTTTGCTGCCGCTGACCGGCACGAAGAGAATGTCGCCGTCCTGGAGCTTGGGGTCGGTGACCTGGTTTGCCAGAATGCGCTTGAGGGGAAGATCGGATTCGGTCCGTCCTGACGGAGAATTGCGAATCAGTTTGGCATCGTACTTCGCGGTCTTGTTCATACCCTGAGCCAGGGCAAGTGCCTGTAGGACGGTAACCGTCTCCTTGTTCTCGATCAGGTACCCTCCCGGACGGCCGACGTCGCCAACGACATACACGACACCTGCGCGTGTCACCAGGATGCGGTCGCCGGGTCGCACTTCGATATCGCCCCCGTTCCCCTGCGGGGAATTGTTCAGTTGAAAGGTGATGACCTGTTCACGGTCCTTGCGGCTTACGGTGACCGTTTTGGAGGCGGCAGGTGTCGCTCCGCCGGCCACGGAGATGAAGTCAAGTACCGTGTGTTTGGCGACCCAGGGATAAACGCCGGGGGCTTTGACTTCGCCCGCAACGGTGACGCCTTGGGTGGCGTACTCCAGCACAAAGACATCGACATGGGGATCGCGCAGGATGCTACCTTGTCGGAAACGCTGCGCAATGGCAGTCTGCGCCTGCTCTGCTGTTAGTCCCTGGACCCTGACAGCGCCTCCGACAGGCAGAATGATCTCTCCGTGATCGTCCACGCGAAACTTATTCGAGAGTTCTGGGGTGTCAAAGACGCGGACATCCAGAAGATCGCCGACATCGAGCAGCAAAGCGTCACTGGACATCGCATTGGCTTCAGAGACTTGCGTCGGTGCTGTGGACGTTGCTGTGACCATAGGCGCGGTAGGCGCGGAAGGTTGCAGAGGCGTTCCCGCATCCTGCGACTGGGCCCATGCCATCGCGCCGACACAAAGTGTCAACACGGCAACTAGCACAGCGAAACGACCGCCGGTCGTAAACCGTCGGCGCGCACCTAAGCGCTCGCCCCGGTCTGGTCTAGCTGTCAGTCGGAGCTGCCCTGCTGCCGATAAGGCCGTAGCCGTACCCGCGGTAATAGGAGCGCTCATATCGTTTGTCGACGCCATTGAGCACAATGCCTGTGACATTTACGTTGGCGCGTTGCAGTAAATCCCGGGTGTGACGCAAAGCGTATTGGGTCGTCGCGCCGCAGCGGGCTACCAGCAGGACGGCATCAGCATGGGAGCTGAGCACCACAGCGTCGGTGAACATCGAGGCCGGTGGCGTATCGAAAATGATGTGGTCGTAACGGGAGCGCCAGTAGTCCAGCAATTCAATCATCTTGGGGGATGCCAGCGTCTCCGCAGGGTAGGGACAGGCGGCTCCGGCTGGGATGATGTCGAGGTTGGGCAGCAAGTCTGAGATCGCCGTGGCTTCGTCGCGAGTGTAGATTCCTGTCAATATCCCAGTTAATCCAGGGTCTTGCGAGAGCTCAAAGGATGTGTGAATCGAAGGCTGGCGAAGATCGGCATCGACCAGCAATACCTTAGCTCCTTGCTGAGCCAGGACTACGGCACAGTTCACCGCGGTCAGGGTTTTTCCCTCGGCGGGCAAGCAACTGGTAATCGCCAATGCCTGGGGCGGCCGGTCTCGCGACCGCAGCAGCAGGCAAGTTCGCAAACAGCGATAGGATTCGGCGGCCGGGGAGTGCGGTTGACGGTGTGCAATGAGCCGAAGCTCGCGGCTGATGGCGAGTGCGGCGGATTTCCGGCGCCGCAACCCAAGACGAGTCGGCATTACCTGGGGAATCTCTGCCAATGTGGGTAAAGCGCTGACACTTTCGGCTTCTTCGCCGCTGCGAATGGTAGTATCCAGCACCTCTAAGCCCATGGCCGATAGTACCCCCAGTACCAGCCCGCAACCGAGTCCTAGCGCCAAGTCGAGCACGGGCCGGGGATCGACCGGCTGGGACGGCACCTGTCCAGACTCAACTACGCCGATGTTGGCGGACGCCAGTCCAGCAAAGATGCCAGCCTGTTTCAGCTTCAATTGCAAAGTCTGGTAGAGGTCTTGGGTGGTCTCGACCTCATGTTTCAAAATCGCATATTGCGCTGCGCCTTGATTCAGGTCATAAGCCTTTTGCTTTTGTTCCTCGAATTTGCTCTGCAGCATTTTCTCCGTATTGGCCGCGGCAAGATATTCGTTCTTATAGCGCTCGCTCAGATTTTTCAGTTCAGTATTGATTGCGCTTTCCACCTGGGCCATCTGGCTGCCCAATTCCGCTAGCTTCGGATAGCCATCGCCGAACTTCGTGCTCAACCGGGCATGGTCCACCCGCAACTGCGCCTGTTGCGAGCGCAAAATCTGCAGCGTGGGCTCCGGCACCGTAGAGGCGATCAGTTCCGGATTGCCCGAGCCGGCGATGCGGTAGCGGGCTTCTTTCATGATGCGGTCCGACTCCGCCGCCGTAAGCTGCTCGTTCAAGTCCTTGAGCTTATCGGTGATGATGTTGTCCGTCTCGTCGACGCCAATCAGGCCG
>JBEKQY010000014.1:0-28657 GCA_049519235.1 Candidatus Korobacteraceae bacterium
TTCCAGCCCTCGCCTCAGCAGACAAGCGCATTGGCGTCTATCCAAAAATTCTTGTCGACATTCTCTTCACGAAAACAGCCATGAACGAGCTCGTAATGGGATTGGTCGTCGACGTGGTCTATACAACTAGGTTGGATGTGTCGGCAGAGGAATGGGTCGCCGCCGGTCTTGGTGGTCAGCTCCCTGGCAAGTATGTCACTCTCCTTCCAGACTCTCCGGAGGCAAACCTGCATCCGGCCTGTGTGAACAAAGTGGTAGGGCAGATCGGCGGAATTCGTGGAAACGTCTGCGTTCTTCTCGATCTCAGAGAACCGTCTCTCGCTCAGTTGCCACTGACATCGGTGGCACCGGAACCGACTCGTACAAACCTGAACACATACTTGTCAGCGCGGTGGTCCCGTGCATACGGAGTTCACGCCAAGAGCTTGGCGAACAAGTTGAGGGAATTGGTACGACCCGAGTCTCGTCATCGCCTTGCGTCTGCCCTTGTCCATGATCGGCTGCAAGCGGCTGACGTGGAACGTCGGCTTCCGATTCTGCCAGAGGTCTTCGTCAAGTTCGGCGCAATGCAGAACATAGGTGGCGAGCATTTTCCAGCGCGTCGATTTGTAGAGCCGGAATTCAGTTTCGATTCGGCTGGAGACAAATACGCGCTGCGCGTCGATACGGGTCTGAAGAAACACGGGCCGTATGACTACCACCAACAAAGATCGCGCTCATTCAGAGTCTTGGTCGTTGCCCCGAGCGAAAACAAGGGCGAAGTGTCAATTGCCATCGAGAAACTGCTGAATGGCGTTCGGACTCAGCAGGATGTGTTTGCCGGACTAAAGGCCATGTATCGCCTGCCGTGCTTGGAGGTCGTGAGCAGCTATTGCGAGTGGGCATCGGGAGCGCCGATGAAGCGATATGCCGAAGCCGTAACCAGCGCGATTTCTCAAGCTTCCGATCGGGTCGGGGTACGTAGCAAATTTGATTTGGTCCTCGTAGTGATCAGCTCCGTACATCGAAAGTTGCCAAACTCTGAAAACCCTTACTTGCAAACAAAGGCTCTCGCGCTCGTATTGGACGGAACGCCGACTCAGGCAATTACCATCGAAAAGCTTCGACACAAAGACTACGATCTCCAGTACATCCTTAACACCATATCACTCGCCTGCTACGCCAAGCTGGGAGGCACTTCTCACGTCTTGAGATTGCCCGGAATTGCTCCTGACGGACCTACGGAACTCGTTTTCGGAGTTGGGAGGGCACTAAATCGTCAAGGGCGTTTTGGCAGACGCTACGAGACCATAGGTTTCGCAACAGTCTTTCGCGCAAATGGCGAATACCTCTACAACGATTCGACTCCATACTGTGATGAATCCGCATACGAACGCGCCTTGGAAGCGACAGTTCGACGGACCGTTGAAAAAGTAGCTGCTTTCGAGCAGTTATCCCGCGGATCGGCGCTTAGGTTGATCTTCCATGTGCCACGAAGACCTGGGCAGAGAGAGGCTACAGCAATACTGAATGCAGTCGGTAAGCTGCCTGAATTCGCTGTGGAATTTGCGCTCCTCCACATCAATGATGATCACAATGTTCAGCTCTTTGACGTGGGCGACTTGCCCCAACATTCGCCTATCAATCAAAAGAAAAACGCGGGTGCTCAGATACCGGCTCGTGGATGGTCGGTTTACTTAGGACCGCGCGAACGTCTGCTGACGTTCATCGGTCCTACGCAATACAGGGGGCAAGGCACACCAGCACCGTTGAGAATCACTCTGGATAAGCGGAGTACTTTTCTGGATATTGAGTATCTCTCGCAACAACTTTTCTTGATGTCTTTTATGAACGTCGGTTCACTGAACCCTGGCGCCGTACCAGTAACAATTGCCTATGCTGAGCGTCTTGCACACCTCACCGGCAATTTGCGCGGTGTACAGCAATGGACCGTGGATCTGATTCAGACGAAACTTTCACGCAGGCTGTGGTTCGTTTGAGCGTCGCCAATCCAGCACCGTGGAAAGAATTGCCCGACCCTTTTGCTGGCCTCTGGTTTGCAATTGTTCAAGCGATCGATGGAAGGGACCTGGATGCGCACATAGCAATGCTCATTCTGAGGCGATCGGGCAGTTGCGTTGACCCCACTCTGGAACTACTCTCCCGTAAATTGGCTGCGGGCGCCGCATTGGACAGCGGTCTTTCGAGAAGTAAAGACGTGGCTATCATAGGTGCACGGCTGGCACTCAACATACACGTATCGAATCTCGACCATTTTGATCGCGCAGTTCGTCGCGAACTTGCCCGCCAACCACTCCCGCCGTTGGCTTGCATCCACGATGACGAACGGCTACTCATTGGCGTAGCGGCTGGAATCGGCAAAGCGTGCCCTGTCCTCTCCTCAGAGCTGGTTCGTGTGCTGCAGTCGCGCCCGCACGCGAATTCGATACGGCAGCAGTGCGTGGATCTGTGGGCTGAGTCGCTTTCCTGCGGCGAGGAGCGTTTTTCGACGAAACTTGCTGAGCGAGGCATTGCTCTGCTCCGGGCAAGCATGAGCCAGGGTTCCAGCATCACTCCCGAGGACTGCGTACTCCTTTGTTGGCTCGCCAACAAGCTGCTCGAATCCGAGTGGTTACCACGTCGCGAGGAACCGGAGGCGGTTCTGGAATTCGTCAACGGCCAAGCCTACAGCCTACGGGGGCTCATCGCGTTACTTGGAACAATCACTCCGGTTGACGCGGCCTTCCTGCTCAGTTTTCACAGTCTTCCATCATTGAGAACTACAAAGAAGGGCTTACCACCGGGGAGCGAACGCGAAGCAGACCGGAGTATTCATTCCATTGGTTCCGTTCCTCCCCGCTTGAACTACCGCTCTTCAATAAAGCGCGCAATCTTGGCCCAATTGATAAGGGATCCTGATGCCACCGATGCTCAAGTCTGTCGGGCGTTAGATGCTGACGGTGCCGTGGATTTGCCCAAAAGCTGGCAAAGCAACCCAAGAGAGCGGCTTTTCTTTGGCGCATATTCGGACAGTCTTACAAGACACAAGGTGGAGACTACCATTAGCAGAGTGCGGCAGGACTGGCGCAAGCAAGGGCTGCCGCCACGCTGGTGACTCCCTACTCTCCGGTCACTCTCCACTCTCCGCTTACTCTCCGCCCCGGCAATCGTAGAGTCTCCTCGCACGCATCTGATGCCACTGCAGCTACATCCGCTGCAAAACACTCGCCAATTTTAATCCGCTTGCCAGCGCCCCTTCGGGTGTCTCACCTATAACGAGCACAGGAACATGACGGTTTCGAAAACTGATGATTTTCGGAACTGAGAACAAACTAGGTAACGGATGCAAGACCTCGGGCACAACTCGCAGATGACCGCTCGACCGGGGCGTGTTATCGTTCTCCCCGAGGCGAACTCCGGCTTTCCGCTGAAAGGAGACTTTGAGCGGATGGCTAGGAGGAGATTTCAAAACCCAAAACCCTTTCGCGAGGGAAACTGGTGGTGGATCAATCCATGGCAAGACGAGTTCACGGAAGGGAGGTTGACGCGCAAGAGAAAGCGAATGAAGGTGGCACCGGCCACGCTATCACAACGGGAGGCGCTGAAGATTGCCGCCGAGATGCTGCGCCCCATGAATCAGGGTCTAGATACCATCGGTTCGGCGACACAGTTCGGCGCCTACATAGCGGGAACCTATCGGGCGACCGTGCTGCCGCTGCTGGCATCCACAACCCAACACAACTACGAGTGCATTCTGGCCAAGTATTTATTGCCCATGTTCAATGAAACCTCACTGCGCGAGTTGAACACTATCACGCTCCAGAAGCACTTCAGCACCATGACGGCGAGCCACGCAACCGCGAGCAAGATCAAGGACGTGCTGGCGAGCATTCTCGGTAGCGCAGTGCGGTTTGGGCTGCTGGTGAAGAATCCACTTGTCTGCGTGCAAATTCCAGCCCCGCGGGTTGGGAAGCGCACTAAGCCCCACATCACCCCCGAGCAGTTCAATGCTCTCGTGAACTTCTTGTCGGAACCTTACGCGACGATGGTTTACGTCTGCGTCATGGCTGGCCTGCGAGTAAGCGAGTTGGCCGGGCTAAAGTGGGAAGATGTACATGCCGATTCACTCATGATCGATGAGCGTTACTGCCGCGGCGACTGGGGTTGCCCGAAGACCACGGCCAGTAATGCGACAATTGGCGTGGATGAGCGGGTAATTCAGCGCATTCACTGCCTCAAGGACCTGGAAGTGACTATCAACTGGGGAGCACGAGGAGCAAAGAAGACATTCAAGCTGGTTCGCTCGGATGCCCCCGGTGATCTTGTATTCCAGTCCTTGCGCACGGGTGCCCCAATGTCAGACCACAACATCCTGACCCGGCACATCAAGCCCGCTGGTCGCAAACTGGGCATCGGGTGGGTGAACTGGCAGGTGTTGCGGCGTTCCTATGCCACCTGGATGGTGGAAGCGGGCGCCGACCCAAAGGCGGTGCAGGGGCAGATGCGTCACTCGCGAATCACGACCACCATGGACATCTATGCGCAATTCGTTCCCGAATCACAGCGGCGAGCGGTGGCGAAGATGATGGACATGGTGTCTTGCCGACTATCGAAGTCAGCAGAAACCAAGAGCATAACGATCAACTGAATTGGAACGAAATGGAACGTGATTCACAACTGGCGGGCTGTAAGTTGTTGAATTTTGGTGGAGCTAGTCGGGATCGAACCGACGACCTCATCGTTGCGAACGATGCGCTCTCCCAGCTGAGCTATAGCCCCACAGAAGAACAGACGGGCAGTCGCTGGTTAACACCGCAGCATCATACCAGCCACTCCATTATACAAGCAGCTGAGCGCGGGAAAACATGCGCGCCTTCCCCGCGCATAACATCATTGTTCTCAAGCGGACGTCTTCTTGACTTCTTGCGCCATGCTTTCGTCAATCCGCTGCCAGGCGCTTCAGGAGCGCAGCTTTCAGCTCCTGAGACTCGCCCTCAATCCTGTCGAGCAGAGTGTCGACCCGCTGCACAAGTTCCGGATTTTCCCTCTGCAATGTCTCGCGCAGTCCCTGCACCGCTATCAGGTTCTTGAATAGTTCAACCATCAATCGCAGAACCTCCGCCTGCTCCGATGAGGAGTCCTGCGCAGGAACAGACTCGCCGACCGGCTGAGCGAGCTGGGTTGCTACCGGTATGCTGTTGGCCATCTCCTGGCGTAGCGCGGCGATCTGCTGCTGCAATGTAAGCATGTCCTGGCGAACCTGGTGCAACGCTTCCAGCGTAGCGCGATCGAACTGCTGCGCGGGGCGCGAATACCAGCCGATCACCTTGCGCAGGGCGCGTTTCAGGTATACGCCAGCCGCGCCGAACTCACTGTGGGGCTCAACTTCACCTAGTTGTGCGGCGATCTCTGACAGGCGCGTGAGGTTTGCCGCTTGCATGGGGAACTGCGAAGATCGGCTTGGAGCCGAAACCATCGTGTTCTGGCTGGCCCACGGGGCGGGATTGGAACCGGCGCCGTTCTTTGCCTCGAGGTATCGGCGCACCTCGGCCATGGCCTGATCCAGATTCATCGTGGAAAGGATTTGCAGCTTCGGCATGTTAGCGTTTCGTCGACATAGCTTCGCCCGGAAACCAACTCCTGGCGCGGTTTCCGGGGCGCGCCTTGAGATACGGCCACATTTTACCGTAGACACTGCATCCAGCGGAGTTTCAGCGTAGGTTGAGAAGCAGGTACGAAGCAATCGAAATGCGAAGCTAGGCCGCCAGTTGCAGCGTGCTGTTGTAATCAGCCACGAAGCGCTCAATGCCTTTGGTGGTGAGCTCGTGCCGCACATCGAAACTTTCCCATGGGGCGTCTAAATCGATTTCTCTGTATGGAATTGGCTTTAGCTGCCGGCCTTCGGCATTCACGGCCTGGTAGGAGAAATGGGCGTCAGGCTGTGGGAGACCTGCTTCGGCCCACTGTTCCAGGAGCTTTGCGGGAGCGGTGGCTAACTCTGTTCCCACGGAAAAAGCACACAGCAGATGATCAATGCGGCGGAGGCTGGCTGCCAACACATGAACATGACCATCGCCGTGCGCATACATTTTCTTGATATTCCAAACCAGGTCCATTCCGTTCTCGCCACGGTCGTCGAGTCTCCCCACAAATGGAGAGACGTAAACCGGATCTGTGGCGCCCTTGGTCGCGGCGTACACTGCCGCGGCCTGCTCCTGGCTAAAGCACAACGTCATGTTGACGCGCATCCCTCGCTGCACCGACATCTGCGCCGCGCGCAAGCCTTCGGGCAAGCAGGGATATTTGACGTAGGCGTTAGGAATCCACGAGAACATCTCTTCCCCTTGCTCCAGCATTTCTTTGGCGGTTGTGCGGAAGTCGGCGAAGACCTCAATGGACACCCCAGCCTGACCGACCAGCGGTGAAATCTGCTGCACGATTGTCTTGTACTCCTGCATCTGCTCTCGCGGGCTTAACCTGCGGCCCGCCGCGATCCGCCGCTGGATTGCGGGGTTCTTGGCAACATAGGTCGGATTGGTAGTCTGGCCGTCCAGGAACCCAAGTTTCGTGCTAACGCGCAAAGTCTCGTCCGGATTGCCGCCGTCCAACAATATCCTGGTTCTTGGCCTGTCTACCACTGCATCTGTCCTCCTCTGCCCACCAGTTAGACGCTGAGGGATGCCCTAACGTTGTGCTCAAAAGCGGGATCAATTTTCCTTCTGTTGCAGGCATTTGTTCGGCCAAGCGTGATCGCCATTTTGCACAAGCTTGTTTCAAAAATGGCTCTTTGAAGGGGCACGGCTTCAGCCGCGCCGTTCCAAGCCCTATAAAACCTGGGCTTCAGCTCCTGAGGGAATACATCGCTGCTCGCAAGCGATTCTTGAAACACGCTGTAAATCGCGCACTCGGCACTTGGCGCCATGGCGCACCCAATTGCTGCTGACAGCGGCGGGCATTATGATGATCCTATGAAGCTCGGCTTGTCAGAGATGGTCTTCATTCTGCTGCTGGCCTTGGTGCTCGTAGGGCCGAAGAAATTGCCCGAGGTCGCCCGCCAGTTGGGCAAGTTCCTGGCCGAGTTCAGGCGCGCCAGCAACGAGTTCCGCAGCCAGCTCGAAGCCGAAATGCGGAACATCGAGCTGGAGGAGCGCGCCAAGAAGCCGCAAGAAGGTCCCAAAGTCCTACGTCCGGAGCAGCCATGGGAGCGACTGATGAAGCCGCTCACGGAGTCGGTGAGCCGCACCAAACAGGAACTGGTCTCCATCGTGGATCCCGGTCCTGGGCCCATCGAGTCGGTCGCGCCGCCAACCCCGAGCGACCAGGCTTCCGCATCAGCCAAGTCAGCCGATAACGACTAACCATGCCCAGCCCTGTCGTAGAAGCCGCCCAGCAACGCGCCTCGGAAGAAATGACGGGCATGAGCTTCCTCGAGCATCTGGAGGAGCTGCGCCGCCGCATCATCCACAGCGCGCTTTACGTGGTGGGCGGCTTTGGCGTCTGCTGGTGGTTTCACGAAAAGATCTATACCATCATGCAGAAGCCCATCGTGGCGGCACTGGCCAGTCACCACTATGAGCAAAAGCTGGTCTACCTGAACCCCACCGATCCCTTCAATATGTATTTAAAGATCTCGTTGCTGGCGGGGATCTTCGTGGCGTCTCCGTTCGTGTTGTACCAGGTGTGGGCGTTCATCGCGCCGGGACTCTACCGTCACGAGCGCCGCTACGTGTTTCCGTTCATGTTCAGCACGGTAGCGCTGTTCCTCGCCGGCGGCTACTTCGGCTACAAGATGGTCTATCCCGCGGCGCTGGATTTCCTCATCAGCTTTAGCGGCCAGTTCACCCCCATGATTACCGTCGGCGAATACACCGACCTTTTTCTCACCATCATCGCCGGCCTGGGCATCGTCTTCGAGATGCCCATCCTGGTCTTCTTTCTGTCGCTGATGGGCATTCTGAGCGCCGGCTGGATGTGGCGCAACTTCCGCTACGCCGTCCTGGCGATCTTTATTATCGCAGCGATCATCACACCTACCCCGGAGATCACAAGCATGTGCATCTTCGCCGCGCCCATGATCGTCCTCTACCTCGTAAGCATCGCCATCGCCTGGTTCGTTCATCCCACCCAGCGCAAGAAGCGCGCCGCGAAAGCAGCCGCGGGCGACTAGCGCGGTTTCCGAATTGCTGGATCTGCAAAGCTCGCGTAGTGCGGCGCTTCAGCGCCGTGTAAAGCGTGAACTTTGGAGCGCGCTGGCCGCGCGCTTTGGCATCTTCTGCCCAGTAGTGGAGAGCGCTTCAAGCTTTGCGCCTGAGAAGCGCGCTTACAAGCGCTCTCCCATCAATTCGGTCCTAAGGGCGAGAACCTGCCCCCGCGATCTCCCACACCACGCCGCAGCCGTAGGGGTAGCAGGAACCTCCCATTATTGCCGCATTGCCGCCGTATTGCGTTGTGCCGTAGAGATTGTCGTTGGCGTCGAGCACCGGGCCCCCGTAAGGGCTCGCGCCGTCACTACCGCTGAAGTCGTGGAGATCATTCGCGATGCACGTTTCGCTGCAATTCGTCAGCTCGAAT
Source organism: Candidatus Korobacteraceae bacterium (assembly GCA_049519235.1). Classification (GTDB taxonomy): domain Bacteria; phylum Acidobacteriota; class Terriglobia; order Terriglobales; family Acidobacteriaceae; genus Bog-257. The sequence continues at coordinate 8,551 of JBEKQY010000014.1, forward strand.
ATCCAACCGTCTTGATGGGCGCCGCCACCAGAACACACCCCAAAGAAATTACCGGCTGCGTCCATGGCTACGCCACCGTCGGAGTCGCAGTACGGGCCGAAGGAGTAAAGCGCAGAGTAGGTGAACCCTCCCTCCGAGGGCGCCAGTTTGAAAACTACGCTATCTCCATTCCTTTCTCCGCCGCCACTCGTGGTGCCATAGAGGTTGCCGGAAGCATCGATGATTAGGTTGCCGAGCGGGCCTTCCCCATTTGGCCCGTCGAAGTTAACCAGGACATTCTCCAGCCATCCTCCCCTTGAAGGCACGAGCTGGTAAACCGTTCCGAATGTATCGATTCCTCCCCAGCTTGTGGTTCCGTACACATTTCCGGCGGTATCGAGGACGACCCCCGCAGCGGGCCACAGCCCATCACCGCTGCCGAAGCTATGAAGGGTGCTCTCTGTGTATCCTCCGTCGGAAGGGGTCAATTCGAACGCAGTCCCGCCGGCATACGTACCTGCCTTCCATGTCGTGCCGTAGATGTCTCCCGCTTGATCGAAGGCTAAATTCTCGAATTCCGGGTATTCCCCATCTGGTCCCGTAAAGGTGTGAAGTACGATTTCGCTCCAATAGCACAGTATCGCCCTGCAAAACGTAGCCGGAGGTCTCAGTTCGAACACTATCCCGTAGTTGACACCTCCGAATGTCGTCGTGCCATACAAAGCACTACTTGGGCCGATCACTACCCCGCCCTCTGGGTTGGCTCCATCGCTGCCCCCGGTAAATTCGTACAACGGACCGACAACCCAACTCGAGCCAATGTGGGTTAGTCTGAAAACTGTGCCATAGCCGTGGGTTCCGCCGGCTGCCGCCGTTCCGTACAGCACTCCCCCAGGGCCGACCGTCACGCCGGCATAGGGGAACTCCCCGTCTTCTCCACTGAAGTTGTGAAGCACGCTGAACGTCTGCGCCTCGACGGCGTGGGTGGTGAGCAGTGTCAGCGCGAAAACGATCGCGAGGGCCATCGCGAACCTGCCCACGCGCGAGTTGACCTTGAAGCGAAACTTGCCAAGAGATACTGTTTGCCCGTCCATAGCCTTCTCCTTGGCGAGATCTAGGGAAACGGTCTCCCGAATTGAGTAGACGCTGCTTCGAGGCTCGGCTCAAGGTAAATCGCTAGTGCGGCAAGCTTTGACATTCCATTCTGGGAAAAAGAGCACTTCAAGGCGGCGTGAAGGTCACGTTAGCGACTCCCTCATGAGGGACGCTTATGTTCAGCCACATTCGTAGCGAACGCCGTCCTAACAGCCTTTCCCGTGGTGGGTAAAAGTTTCCCGGTTGCGACAGCGACTCTTTGCTGTAAATCCCTTTATTTGCTTTAACTGAATATTTGGTATGAGTCTTGCATCCTCTCCTGCCCGGCAGGGGTTGCATTTTGGTGCATGAGTAGCCTGCATGTCTTGCCAGGACATGCACAGTCTCGAATTAGCGCTGGAGCGATGTCATGACAACTGCGATAAATCCGGGAGTGTATATGCAAACGCACCGCAAAGTGATTCTCTGTTTGTCTTGTGACCGTACTATGCTTCAGATACGCCAGATGCTGTTGGAACACTTTGGCTACGTAGTGCTCCCGACTGGGTCCGTCGAGGAGGCAAAGAGCATAGCAGAGGACCGGTGTCCTGACTTGCTGTTGATGGACAGCAATCATCCTGAAGTTGACCCTGAGCAGGTGGCGATGCAGGTGAAGGGAAAATGTCCGGGCTTGATTGCCGTCATGTTGTCGCCCTATTTTTACGGAGGCGCCAAGGCGACTCGCGGCGCTATCGACCGAGTCGTTACCAGCAACGATGGTCCCGATGTTCTGATCTCCCAGATCGAGGACCTGCTGGGACACGGCGCTCGCGGCAGCGATGCACTCGCTCGCCCGATGTAAGCGAAGCAAGAGAATTCGGCACGGCAAGCTGTACCACCAGCCAAGATAGACAGCCTTGTCGCGAACGCGGAACTATATCAGTTTCGGAGATAGTGTAGACCGCGTAGAGCCAGCCTTCAGGCTGGCGTCCAGGCAATCACTTTTAATAAGGCCCAAGCGGTTCTCTTATCCGCGACGCGACGCGGCGCTAAAGCGCCGCTCTACCCGTGCGTGCCGGACTACACTAACTGTGAAACTGCTCTAGTGTCCTGAGTCAGAAATTCGCAGCATTTCCAGCAGACGGTAACGTATTTGTTTGCATCCCTGCGAACCAGAATATTTAACAGGTGAATTTCGGGTTCACCACACTAGCTTCCGCCGTTTGGCTTTATGCGGCGGTCATTTCCGGCGATCATTCCCGAACCTGAACCCCAAAAACGGAACCTTCCCGATCCAGACAACGATGGGGCGGCGATTCTCTTTCGCCTTTGCTTCGTATGTGGGTGATTCGCTATGGCTTAGCGCTTCCCGGCCGTATTCCTGGCAACTGGCGTCGCACTTGCATTGCTTAAGCATGATGGCTGATCTCGGGCGCGAATAGCAGGTGGTGAAGAGAGATGAAAGCGGAAGCGATAGAGCCGATGATCTCAACCCGTTCCCCAATGGCGAATCCCCCAGTGATTCTACTGGTGGAGGATGAATCGATGGTGCGCGAGGTCACCCGCGAGGTGCTGCGGCACGCCGGTTACAAGGTACTGGAGTCCAGCAGTGCAAAAGAGGCGCTACACTTGGCCCGCCAGCACCCAGGCCGAATCGATCTGCTGCTGACCGACGTAGTGATGCCGGGCATGAATGGCGACGCCCTGGCCCGTCACTTGCAAAGCCTACGGCCCGATCTGATCACAGTTTTTATGTCGGGTTACGCGCAGAACGATATTGTCCAAGAAATCAGCCGGACAGCGGCAATCCACATTCAGAAGCCGTTCACCATAGACATATTGCTATCGCAGATCAGCGAGGCACTGCGAGCGTCTTCGGCACGCGATCGGCTCGCCGCGCTGGAAAGCCTTCCCGCCTGAGGGCGGCTACCGCGGGATCTGACCGTCGCGCCCCGCCGTGAAGTATTAATCCGCTCTAACCAGGAATTTGATCCAGGCAAGGCACACGGTTTCTCGCCATGAAATATCTTGCGGGCTGGTAGTGTCGGAAGAGTGCGTTGATGAGGCGGCAGGAGGTGGCAGCAGAAAAACAGCGACCCACTAGGCAATAGTTTCCTGGTGGGTCGGCTGAACTAGAACAGCTTGCGGCGCACGAAGCCAGCCAAGCCGAGGATGCCGGAACCGAATAGCATCATGTTGGTGGGCTCAGGAACCGAGGTCCCGGTGGTAGTCGTCGTGGTGGTAGTGCCGGCACAATTGTCGATAAAATTGTCGTCCAGGGTCACCGCGCCATTCAGCGCTATAATCCTGCCGCAATCATCGGTTGCACCGTGGTTCAGTGTGTCGCTCGCGACGGCGATGATGGTTCCCTCAAACGAAGTAGTGGTACCCAGAGTCGCCGAGCTCCCAACGTTCCAATAGATATTGTCGTTTTGCCCCATGTTGATCCCGATCACCATCGAGGCGCTTGCCGTTGTGAGCGTACTGCCAATCTGGAAAACGACACTCTGATTACTCATGCCCTCCCAATTGATCATGAGTTCCCCCGTCAACTGGGCTGACGAGTTGAAGTCATAAACTCCCGGCGTAAGCTCTAAGCCACCGAGGTTCTGGCCCGTCAAGTTCTCAGTGGGCGTCAGACCAGCGAAAAAGTTATAGGCGGCCAAGGCATCAGCTTGAGCTTGCATCGCCACGGCATCTCCGTCATATATGGTTCCGTTCACGATGCCTGGCGGAAAGCCCGTAATCGATGTACCAGGGTAAACGCCCAAGTCTCCGTCGATAACTGTATTCCCGGTGTTGGTGACCGCCGAGGCGCCAAGAACCCCGAACATAGCTGCAGATCCGAGTTGAGCCTGGGCAGTGAGGGCAAAAAGGGGTAACGCGAGTAGACATACTCGTGCCAGTTTCATCAATTGCCTCCGCCTCGTTCCAATTTCTTGGAGCGTGATGTCCGCCACTGGAATGAATGGCACAATGGTGGCGGGTCAAGCACGTTTGCTTGTCGACGATTGGCTGCAATTACACTTCCTCTCTAACCTATTCCAGAAGCAGCCGATCTCGGCGCTGTGAGTGCATATTCTTGCACTAAGGTTCCCAATCACTTCTCTACTATCCCACTTCGCTGCTATTTATCAACTCGCTCTTCAGGCACTATCTGTGGGCTAAAGCTGATTGCCAGTGGGCCGATAGTGTGGGTGAAAACGCAAAAGGGTCCGCCGCTCAGAAACCCCCCGGCAGCGCACCTGCGGGAACCAACTCCTGTCGAGTCGGGCAAAGTGGAACCCCGGATGGTGGCGAACCTGACGAAGTACCGCCCCTGAGCCAGACCGGCATCTCCGCCCTGGCGCAGGCGAACCGGATGCAGCAGAGCGTGCTCAAGCTGCTCCAGGAATCGGCACCGACCTGGCGGTGGTGGGCAAACCCGCCGCCTCCAGCGGAAACCGAATTGCACGGGGGAGAAGGTGGGACCTTCGGGTCCCCCTTCTCTCCCCGCAAGTTATTTCCGGATCAGCGACCTTGAAACAACATGACCGCGATGCAGCAGCCGTTGACCACGCAGTACGACAACCTCGACACATTGCTGATCCAATACCCGCTTCACATGCAGCAGGCGGCCGAACAACTGGCCAGCTTGCCCGGCGCAACCACCCCTGTATCAGCAAGCAGGCATAGCCGGGAATGAAAACCATCGTAGACGGCCAGCGAATTTATCCGGACAGCGCGGTGCGCGGGGCCACCCCGATTGAGTTAGTTGTTGTGCTGTACGATTCGGCCATCGCGGACATGCGGCGCGCCTTGACGGCCATGAAGCAAAGCGACATCGATTCGCGCGCCAGCCAAATCGGCCACGCCTTGACGGTGCTGCAACAGTTGCAAGACACGCTCGACTTCGAGCATGGCGGCGCCGCTGCCCGGCAGTTCGAACAGTTCTACAACCTGATGCGAGCAAAACTCTTGGAGGCGCAGATGCGCGGCTCGCGCGACCTGTTGCAGCAGCAGCTCCGTTACCTGTCGGAGGTCCGCGACTGCTGGACGCAGGCCCAGCGGCTGCTAGAGCCCAAAGCGGGCGCTGCAACCGCGCCGGCCGCCAGCGTGCCAGCCGGGGATGGAGGTCCCAAAAGCAAATGGAGCGCATAGACGATCAAGCCAGCCTACAGTTGCTGCGGCGGGCCAACGAACGCTTCGGCCACTTTTTCCGACGCTTCTCCGGCGCGCCCATCCTGGGGAGCGAACAAGAGGCGGAAGCGCTGCTGAAGCTGGAAAGCGCCCTGAAATCGGTGGACGCTTTTCTGGACGGACGTTTACAGCGCAGTCAGGCCGCCCAGGTGCGCGACGAGCTAACCCGCTATCGCGCGAATCTGGTGCGGCTGCGCCAGGAACTGGCCAACATGCAAAGTGCCGCGATTGGCTGCCGGGCACGGCTGGCCTCGCGGCAAAAGCATTTGCAGGCGGCCAAGGCCTGGTGTGCCGCCTCCCGCGCCACTTCGTGACAGCGTCCTGAGGCTGCGTGGCTGCAAGCTGGCAGGCCAAGAAGGTAGCTGGCTCTGTTGACATCCTGCTTTGAAGGGGCGCGGCTTCAGCCGCGCCGACAGCGGATTTCTCTCATTTTGTCATCCCGAAGCCGCGCGAAGGAGCGGAGCGACCGAGCGCGGGTGAGGGATCTGCTCTTGACCGCCTTGCAAGCGATTTCCATCTGGCGGGATGTCAACAGAGCCAAGGTAGCTCAAAAGTGACGCGATGGGGACTGGTCCTCAGTGGTCTGGACAGCGCACTTCGTGGGCACTAGGATTTTTCGACGATGCATCCGGATGACCTTCAGCCAGGGGTTGCTGGATGCTTGACCGCTCCGAGTCTGTTCTGTGCAGGTTCTTGCTCGGAGCGGGGCAGGGGAGTGGCGTTATCGCTAGGGTCATTGTTTGGGTAGCAGTCGCTCTCCTGCCACGATAGAATCGCGGCCCGCGAATCTACCGACGACCGCCTGTCATTTTTCATCAGCGCAAATCAGGACGCTACCTAGCTCGAATTCACATTCGCCGCTTGCTGGATGTGTTATGTTGAAAATTCGTTAATAACTTCTCCCACCTGGAGGCTCTCCCAAATTGGCCAAGGACATGGTCCCCAGACGCATCTTTCTGACCAAAGGCGTCGGGAAACACAGAGAACGGCTTACCTCGTTTGAGCTGGCATTGCGCGACGCCGGCATTGCGGCACAAAACCTGGTTCGGGTTTCTTCCATTTTTCCGCCTAATTGCAAACTGATTCCGCGTAAGGAAGGGCTCAAATATCTGTCGCCCGGCGAGGTGGTCTTCGCCGTGGTGGCGGAGAATTCCACGCGCGAGCCGCACCGGCTGGTGGCGTCCAGCATCGGTCTGGCCATCCCCGCCGACAAGAGCACCTATGGCTACCTGAGCGAGCACCACTCGTTCGGCGAAACCGAAGACCACGCTGGCGACTATGCCGAGGAACTGGCGGCCGAGATGCTGGCGACCACCCTCGACGTCGAGTTCGATGCCGACAAATCGTGGGATGAAAAGAAAGAGGTCTACCGCATGTCGAACAAAATCGTGCGCACGGCGAACATCACGCAGAGCGCGGTGGGCGACAAACGCGGCCTGTGGACCACGGTGATCTCGGCGGCAATTTTGATCTTCGAATAGTCAGCCAGTCCATGTCCCGCATCGTGGGACTGCCTGGAATTCGACTGACAACTGACAGCCGGCTACGGACAACTGTCTTACGGCGTAATCTCCCAGACGGTTCCGCCGCCGTTCGCACCGCATGAGGACGACGTGCCGTACAGATTGCCCTGGCTATCCATCGCAACGTTGCTCCACGCGCCACAGCCGTCGTCGCCGCCGGTGAAGTCGTGCAGGTCGGTATAGATCCAGCCGTTGGCCGAAGGCGTCAGCTTAAAGACGATGCCCTGATCGTAGGCGCCGTTCGCGAAGGTGGTGCCGTACAGATTGCCCTGCGAATCCATCGTCAGGTTAGGATTGCCCTCGGTTCCGTTATTAATGCCGCCAGGAAAACTGTAGAGCGTGTTAAATGTCCATCCGCCAGCCGAAGGCGACAACTCGAAGACCGTCCCACCACCGCCGCTGGGTCCGTCGAAGAGTGTTTGACCGTACAGATTGCCGGAGCTGTCGAACATCAGCCCGGTATCCGGATCAATTCCAGTACTGAAGCTGAACTGGTGCAGAATCTGCAACTGGCCTGAGTTTGTCAGCTCAAACACCACTCCGGGGTAGCCGCCATAGGCTGTGCCGTAAAGATTGCCATTGTGGTCGGGAACGACGCCATTCGGATCACCAATATCGGAACCTGCGAAATCGGTAAGTATCTGGAACGTCCAGGAACCGCCGGACGGGGTCAGTTCGTAAACCACACCTGCGGAATTCGACCCGCCTTGCATGGTTGTGCCGTAGAGATTGCCGGCCTGGTCGAAGGTAATATTGGTCGCATAGTAACCGTCAGTATAGTAGAAGTTATGCAAGACGGTTGCTATCCACGGACACAGAACTGTTGCGCAAACTCTAGGTTGCGGCTGTAGGTTGAAGACTGTGCCGTATTCGCCGCTGCTGCCTCCGGCGGTGCAGGTTCCGTAAAGGGTGCCATTCTGGCCGACAATCAATTGCGCCACGGGGATCTCGCCATCGACGCCATTGAAGGAGAGGATGGTGGAATAGGTCCATCCCGAACTCCTCCGCACCAATTGGAATACTGTCCCGCAATTAGAGCACTGGTTGGAATGGCCGCCGAATGCAGTTGTGCCGTATAGGTTTCCGGCCCTATCCATGGCCAAGCCGGCGAGAGGTTCGTATCCGTCGCGTCCCTGGGGGGCGAAGGCGTGCAGCACGGTGAACGTTTGGGCATGGAGTGAGGTTGCGAAAACAATCATCAGAAGCGCGAGCGCATAAGCCGCAATCGTCGCCCACAGATCGAACGCGCCGTTGCCATTTCTGTTTTGTCGTGTGTGCGTCATGGTGAATTCTCCTTTGCAAACCAGCTTCACATTTGCATGCCTGAATACTCGTATCCCACATTGTGGGACATTCTCGAATTCGACTGATGACTGGCTACGGCAGCTACTGGCAACTGACAACAGGCGACTGCCTTACGGCGTGAGCTCCCAGACGATGCCGTTTGTGTACTCGCCGCCGAGAGAGGTAGTGCCGTACAGGTTGCCGTTGGCGTCAAGGATCACTCCGCCGATTGGGTCCCCTCCGTTTGCTAGGTCGAAGTTGTAGAGATCGGTGTAGACCCATCCGCTACCAGACGGAGTCAGCTTGAACACCTCGCCATATTGACCAGTGCCGGCGAAGGCGATCGTCCCGTAGAGATTTCCTTCTGCATCGAGGGTGGGAGTGTCGAAAGGACCTTCGTAGGCGGAAAAGATTTGCCTTCGGCTAACGATCCAGTTTCCATTAGCTTGAGACAGCTCGTACGCTTCTCCGCCGCTGAAGAAACCGCCAGTAGTACCGTAGAGGTTGCCCTGCGCGTCCATGGTGAGGCCACCGAACGGGTAGGGAGCGTCCTGAGCACCGAAGGAGTATAGGGTCGATTGGGTCCAGCCCGATTCCGAAGGGGAGAGCTCATACACAACGCCCTCCCCATGGGTTCCGCCGGATTCAGCAGTACCGTACAGATTTCCGGCGCTGTCGAAGATCACGCCGCTAAGCGGATTGGCGCCATCGTCTCCTCCGGTGAAACTCCAGAGCACGCTTTCCGTCCAGCTTCCCCCGGATTGCGTAAGTTTGAAAACCACCCCATATCCGTAAGCGCCGCCGTTCGGGGTTGTGCCGTAAACGTTGCCAGCTCGATCGAAGACCAGGACGTCTGCATAGCCGTATGGAAAGTTGCCGAAACCTCCGTCGCTGCCGGCAGTGAAGCGATACAGTACGGTTTCCGTCCAGGGACAGAGTACGGTTTTGCACACCGAAGCCGGGGGCCGCAAGTTAAAGACTGTGCCGTAGCCCCCGTTGCCTCCTCCGGAGGTGGTGCCATAAAGCGTCCCGTTGGGACCGAAGGCGACATCGGCCACCGGATAGGCCCCGTCCGTGCCTCCCAGAAAGCTGTACAGCGGCGTCACCGTCCAGCCGGACCCGGCACGGGACAGGCGATAGACCGTGCCGTAATCTTGCGTCCCTCCGTCATAAGTGGTGCCATAGAGACTTCCTGTGTGGTCCACGATCAAACCGGAATCAGGTTCTGATCCAACAGGGCCATTGCCGAAGTTGTAGAGCACGGTTAGCGTCTGGGCATGGGCTGGCGTGGCCGCGACGATCAACAAAGTTGCGATGGCGGTTGCCACGAGCGTCATCCATAGATCAAGCCCGCCGATCCGATTTCTTGTTTGTTCTGTACACTTCATGGTGAATTCTCCTCTGCAACCAAGTCGCATTTGCGGTCGCTGAACATCCTCATCCCACATTGTGGGACGGCCTGGAATTCGACTGACAACTGGCCACTGGCCACTGACAACTGTCTTACGGTGTGATCTCGAAGACGACACCAACGCCGTATTGTCCGCCTGCGGTCGTTGTGCCATAGAGATTACCGTTGGAATCAAGCACCAGGCTGCTATAGGGAACGCCACCGTCGCTGCCGCCGGTGAAGTCGTGCAGGTCAGTGTAGATCCAGCCGCCGTTGGAGGGCGTCAGCTTGAAGACATTGCCCCACGGATTTCCGGTTTCGGCAAGTCCTCTGGTTGTTCCATAGAGATTGCCGGCGGCATCCATCACCAGGTTGGCTGCCGGTCCGCAGCCGTAACATTGAGGAAAGATGTAGAGGGTGTTGTAAATCCAGCCGCCGTTTGAAGGACTCAACTCATAAACGTAAGCGTCGCCATTGGGATCTCCATTGACCGTCGCACCATACAAGTTGCCCGCCGCATCGATGATGACGCCGGCATAGCTGCCGAAGCCGTTGCCCGTTCCGTACGAGTACAGGGTATTCAGCGTCCAGCCCGAGCCAGATGACGCCAACTGAAAAATCGTGCCGAAATCTCCCGCTCCCCCGATCCACGTCGTGCCGTAAACATTCCCCGCTGGGTCAACTGCGACACCGCCCCTGGGCCCGCCGCCATCCAAACGTTGCATGAAGTTGTAGAGCACAGTTTCCTGCCAGGCCCCGTACGCGGGCGTCAGTTCGAAGAGAGTTCCCCACGGACTGTAGGCTCCGCCGCTATTGGTTGCACCATAGAGATTGCCGGCAGCGTCGAAAGCGATCTCCCCCTCGGGACCGGCGCCGTCGGGCTCTCCCGCAAAGGAATACAACCGGGTTTCGTTCCAACTGCAAAGGACGTTTCTACAGAAGGTCGCTGGCGGAGTCAATTTGAAGACAGTGCCGCAGCCGACCTCAAAAGAGCCGACGCAGTCCGGGCCCGTTAATCCTCCGTAAAGAGTGGTACCGTAAAGATTGCCATCCGGCCCAATGATCACGCGGCCCCACGGTTGAGCCCCATCGCCGCTGGGAAAGCCCTGGAATTGATATAGGGAATTGAACGCCCAACCGGAACCTTCGCGGGTCAGCCTAAAGATTGTGCCGCATCCACCGACGTTGCCGGCTTGCCCGCAGTCATTTCCCGTGAATCCCCCGTACGCAGTCGTTCCGTACAGGTTCCCGGCGCGATCCATGGTCAGACCCGCATAGGGGATTTTGCCATCCGATCCGCCGGTGAAGCTGTGAAGCACGGTGAAGGCTTGGGCTTGCGCTGGCGCAGCGCCGAAACTGATGAGGCCAATCAGGAGGATTCCGGCGGTCATCGCGGTGGTGTTGGTTCGAAAAGCCGGTTGGAACATCCGGCTTCTTGGAGGAACAGAGTTCGTCATGGCTAATTCTCCTCTGCGAAACAAGGCGCGGTTGCGATTGCTGAATATCAGAATCCCACATTGTGGGAGCGTCTAGAACGCGACTGACAACTGGCCACTGGCAACTGACAACTGTCTTACGGCGTGATCTCGAAGACGACGCCCTTCCCGTCGGTGCCACCATTGGCTGTGCTGCCATAAACATTTCCGTTGGTCTCCAGGATTACGCCGCCGACAGGAGCAGATCCGTCGTTACCATTGAAGGAGTGCAGGGTGGCAGAGTTCCATCCGCCGTTCGATGGTGTCAGCTTAAACACGCCGCCGTTGCCGCCGGTGAAGGTCGAGGTGACGTAGACGCTCCCTGCGGCGTCGAGAGTTGGGGTGTCAACAGGCCCAGCAATTCCGGAGAAGGCTTGCATCAGGGTATACGTCCACCCGCCGTCGGAAGGCGCCAACTGGAAAGCCGTCCCGCCTCCTTGTGCCCCCTCAAAACGCGCGGTGCCGTAAAGATTGCCCTGATGGTCCATGGCCACGCCACCTATGGATTCGTAACCCTCATATACGCCATCAAGGCTAAACAGGGTCTTTTCCGTCCATCCCGATCCTGAAGGGGACAATTCGTATACGTTGCCAGCCTGATTCGTCCCGCCAAAGACAGTCGTGCCATAAAGATTGCCGGCGCTGTCGAAGGTCACACCGCTACAGGGTGCTCTGCCATCGTCTCCGCCAGTGAAACTCCACAGCACGCTTTCCGTCCAGACTCCGTTGGAGGGGGTCAACTCATAGACCGTACCTGCTCCATAGGCGCCACCGGCTTCGGTTGTGCCATACAGGTTGCCGGCCTGGTCGAAGATCAAATTTCCATATAGTGGTTCGTCTCCATCGGCGCCATTGAATTCGTACAGCACGGTTTTTGTCCATGGACAAGATACGGCCTTGCATACCGTGGCCGGGGGTGTGAGTTTGTAGACAGTGCCGCACCCGACTCCTACACATCCCGTCAACATTCCGCCAAGCTCGGTCGTCCCGTAGAGACTGCCGTCGGGGCCCACGGTTACGCCCGCATACGGGGTCTCTCCATCAGCGCCTCCTTGAAATGTGTAGAGCGCCGACAGAACCCAGCCCGATCCTTCGCGCGCCAGCTTGAACACCACCCCACATCCATAACTCAGGTCACAATTGTTTAAGTTGCCGCCGTAAACGGTGGTGCCGTAAAAATTGCCTGCCCGATCCATGCTCAGGCCGGCATAGGGCTCCCGTCCGTCCCCTCCGCCGCTAAAGTTGTGTAAAACGGTGTACGTCTGGGCCTCCGCCGACACAGCGGCGAAACCGATGAGGCTGATTAGGAGGATTCCGGCGGCCATCGCTGCGGTTGTAGTGCGAGGATTCGCGCCGCCGATCGCTCTGGTTGGCAGGCTTGAGTTCGTCATGGTTAATTCTCCTTGGCAGAGCCGGTCAGATGGCTGGCTGCTGGTTTTGTTTTCCTGCTATAAGGATCGGGTGTCAACTTAATTCCACATTACGGTGTAAAGCTATGAAACCAGGCTGTTTGTTGCCTGAGATGTGGCGACGCGAAGAGCACTGGCGTGTGCCAAAGTGGGAAGTGATGATTTCGGGGTATAAGGACGGCGGTTAGCTTACCGGCGGTATTCCTTGGGCTGAGGACCTTTTTCCAGCGTCTCGCGGTTCCAGACGAGGCCTTCGCGGCTGTAGTTGGCCATCTCGAAGTCCTGGGTCAGCTCCAGCGCGTCCACCGGGCAGGCGTCTTCGCACAGTCCGCAGAACATGCAGCGGCTCAGGTCGTAGGTGAATTCGGTGAGTTCCTTGCGGCGGGTCTTCTCATTGCGCTGGCTACCCACGATGATGAGGTTCTCCGGACACGCCAGCGCGCACAGATCGCAGGCGATGCACAGCGTCTCGTTGGTGTCAGGATGGTTGTTGAGACGCGGGGCCCCGCGAAAGCGCTCGGCCACCTGCGGCCGTTGCAGCGGATACTGCTCGGTGTAGACACACTTGGGATCCTGGTTGCGGAAGGTGACCTTCAGCCCCGTGATCAGGTCCACAAACAGCATCTTGCGGAGAACCGTGTTCATCCTCAACCCTCGATGAGGTGAAGTGTAGCACAGGGGCAAGCCGCTATTCGCTCTTCGCGTTTTCGCTCAAACGTGCCCAACCGCGCTGGCAGGGGGCTGCGGAATCTGGCCATCGGCGATGCTCCGCTACAGCGACTTGGTGCCGCGCCGCAGAGCGTCATTCATTCGCGACTGCCAGCCAGGGCCGCTGGCCTTGTACCTAGCGAGCACGTCGGGATCGACCCGGATCGTTACCGGCTCTTTGGTCGGCGACTTTTGCGGCCCACGCTGGCCGCGTCTACGCTTCACCGAGTATTCGGCCAAATCGGGGAAGGCTTCCCGCAGGGGCCTCATGTTCGCCAACTCCCGATCGGTCAGCGGCGGCGAATCCACCTCAGCCCAGTCTTGCGCGCTAATGTGGCCCGGCTTCTTGCGTTTTGCCATAATATGTCCTCTCTTCTCTTCGGTTGGCCTTCCTCAGACTGATGACTCTGACCACGTCCCCGCGCTTGGTAAATATCAGTACGTGCAGCCGCCCGCCGATATACCCCACGGCGATGTTGCGGGCTTCGCCATAGCTTTTTCGGGCGTCAGACGTGACCATTGCTGTGTCGAAGTCGAACTGTGTAGCGCTTGCCATGTCGATCCCATGTTTGGCGAGATTCGCTTCATTTTTCGCGGCGTCGAATTCGATCCTCACGATTTAAGTGTACATACAAATAACTCGTAGCACCAGCCGGATCAAACGGGAGCCATCTGGCGCTCCCACTCGCCCAAATGCCAAATGCCAACGGCAAATTTCCGAATGCGAAGAGCGAGGAGCGAATAGCGAACAGTGGCCTTTGTGGCTTACAATTTCCTCACACATGCGGTTTCTTGCAGGGACATTGCTCACCCTCGTCACGGCCAGCTTGCTGGCTGCGCAGCAGAGCGTCGCGCCGGGAGCTGTCAGCGTTCCGGCTAATCCCTCAGCGGGGGCTCAGGCGAACCCGCAAACGCCGGCGCCACAGCAGAACTCGAACTCGCCAGCCATCAACGCTCCGGACGCGGCACAGCAGACAACACAAACCTCGAACGCGCCGAACTCCAGCGGTTCCGACACCGTGCCAGCGCAGCCATCACAGCAAGCCATCACGCCCGACCGGACCTCATCAGCGCCCGCGCCCGCGCCCGCAGAGGATGCGTCTTCCTCGTCTTCGGCAGAACAAACTGGCGCTGCCTCTACCGCGCCGCCAGGAACGGTCCTGCTTCCCACGGTCACGCGCCGCGAGGCCGCCGAAGCCAAGCGCCAGTTCCAGGCCGGCGTGAAGTTGAAAGCGAAGGGCCATCTCGAGGCGGCCTTCGACAAATTTTGTAGCGCCTCCGAGCTCGATCCGCGCAATGTCGATTATGTCACCGCCCGCGAGTTTGCCCGCCAGGAGCTGGCCATGCAGGCGCTGAAGCACGGCAACCAGGCAATGCTGGACCACAACGAAATTGTCGCCATGGCGGACTTCCGGCGCGCGCTGGAGTATGACCCCAGCAACGACTACGCGCTGCAACGGCTGCGCGACTCCATGCCCGAGCCCGAGCAGCCGCCGGAGACGGTCAGCGTGGCGGAGCAGTCCCCGCCCATCGAGTTACAGCCCACTGCCAAGCACCAGGACTTCCACTTCCGCGGCGACTCCCAGGCGCTGCTCACCGAGGTGGCGCGCGCTTATGGTATCAGCGCGCAATTCGACGACTCGGTCAAGCAGCAGCATGTGCACTTCGATATTCAGGACGTGAACTTCGCTACCGCCATGCGCGCGGCCAACGACGTCACCAAGACTTTCTGGGTCCCGCTCTCAGCCAGGCAAGTTTTCCTGCTTTCCGACACGGTGGAAAACCATCGCAACTTCGACCGCATGGGGCTGCGCACCTTCTACCTGCCTGGGCTGAGCGATCAGCAGTTGCAGGAGATGAACACCTCGCTGCGGGTGCTGCTCAACCTGCGCTTCATCGCGCTGGACAAAGAGCAATCCAAGATCACTATCCGGGCCGAGCTCCCGGTGCTGGATGCCGCCGACCACCTGATCCGAAGCCTCACCACCGGCCGGCCCGAAGTGCTGCTCGACCTGCGCGTCTATGCAGTTAGTACCAGTCTGGCGCGCGCGCTGGGCACCGCCCTGCCCACGCAATTCACCTTGTTCAACATCAGCCCGACGCTGCTTGCCGGGCTGGGAGCCAGCGCGCAGAATCTAGTCAATCAGTTGATCTCCTCCGGGGGCATCAATCAGGCGAATTCCAGCGCCATCTCGGCGCTGCTGGCGCAACTACAGAACTCCAGCGCCGGTTCGCTGCTCACCACGCCGTTCGCCACCTTCGGCGGCGGCAAGACGCTGTTCGGAGTCAATACCGGAGGCGTCGGTGTTACCCCGACCTTTAGCTTGAACGAATCCTATATAAAGAATCTGGAGCACGTAACCTTGCGGGCCGCGCACAACGATCCTGCGGTGTTGAAGATCGGCGAGCGCTATCCCATCGTCAATGCCACCTTCGCTCCCATCTACAACAGCTCGGCCATTGCCTCGGTCATCGGCAACCAGAGCTATATCGCTCCGTTTCCTTCTTTTAACTTTGAGGACCTGGGACTGGTCCTGAAGGTCACCCCGCTCATCCGCTCCAGCGAAGATGTCGCCATGAAGCTGGAGCTTCAGATTCGTTCGCTCGGCACCACCACCAACAATGGCATTCCCATCATCAACAACCGCGAATACACCGGCGACATTTCGGTGAAGAATGGCGAGTCCAGCGTTATCACCGGGATGATCGACATGAACGACTCGCGCAGCATCGACGGATACCCGTTTCTCGGACGCGTTCCCGGCCTCAGCTACGCGGCCACGGTGCACAACAAGAACGTTACCCAGGACGAACTGCTGGTGGTCATCACTCCCCACATCACGCGCCTGCCCGAACACACGTCGTTCGCGGTGGAATTGCCGCCGAATCACTGAAAATCAATCAACGATCCGTGTGTCATCCTGAGTGGAGCTGGACACTCGCCCAGGTCTCGAAAAGCGCGAGATCTAGCAGGCCGCTGAAAAAGGAACCATGTTAGTAATTTGCCCATTTTCTCGAACCAAGAATCAACAACTTGCGAGCCAAGAAATGAGCGAAAAACGACCAAGATTACTACTTTGATTCTTTTTTCAGCGGCCTGCTAGGGCACCCGGCAGGAGAATTATTGTTCCATTTGGGGAAAACCGGCGCCGCGGGTTCGAAAAAAGCGCAGCCGCACACGAGATCGGGCCTAGACTGATGACAGCCAAGGCGACAAAACGGAAATTCCTAGTAGCGAGGTCTATATGACTAAGCGGTGGATGGTACTTCTCTTTTTACTGATCGTTCTCCTCGCACCTGTAATGGCACAAACGAATTTGGGCACGGTTGCTGTCGGCGCGGTGCCCTCGGGAATGGCCTACAACCCTATCACCAACAAGATCTATGTAGTCAACATGTGTGGGAATGACCCCAGTTGCGGACGTACCAGTCCGTCTACGGTAACCGTCATCGACGGAGCAACGGACGCCACTACCACCATCACGGTTGGCGTGCGGGCTGAGCTCGCGGCGGTGAACATACTTACCAACAAGATTTATTTCCCTAATATTCGGGACAACACGGTATCTATAATCGACGGGGCCACGAACCTCGTTACTGCGATCATCGATGTAGGCTCAGGCCCCGTGGGCGTGGATGTCAACCCTTTCACCAACAGGATCTATGTAACCAACACCGGCCATTACGTCAACAACACAATGAGCGTGATTGACGGCTGGACGAACAGGGTCATCGATACGATCACGGTAGGATGGGCACCCATTGTGCCGGTGGTGGACTCGCTCACTAACAAGATCTATGTGACCAACGAATGCGGCAATGATCCCAATAACTGTTCGACCGATGGCTCGGGAGCGAACGAGACCCTCAGCGTAGTCGACGGGGCCAGCGATAAGGTTACTGCGACGCTGACCCTCGGGATACAGCCCGCCGTTACACTGATGAACCTGCTTACCAATAAGGTCTACGTCTTGAATATCTGCGGCAACGATCCCACCTGTGTCGTCCACGGGAACGGCAATACGGTTGGAACACTGAATGTCGTCGACGGCCAGACTCTCTCCAACACCAGCATCAATGTTGGTCTCGGTGTCAGCTCGATAGCGGTCAACCCGCTGGCCAATCAGGTTTACGTTTCCGGTGGCGGATGGTGCGGCTGTTCCAACACGCTGTACTTCATCAATGGTGCTACGCTGGCCATGTCAAGCATGTCCCTGGCATCGCCTTTTGACGTAGAGGTCGATCCTCTAACCAACGAAATCTATGTGACGGACTATACCGACAATACTTTGATCATGGTCGACGGCGTCACCCATCATACTTCCACGGTCGGCACGGGACCGGGACCACAAGTGTCGCTGGTGAATCCGATTACGAATCGAATCTACGTCATCAATTCGGATTCGACGGTTTCCGTGGTCGCAGGAGGTTGGAGACGACAGTAGACCGGAGGATACGATGCGGCAGCGATCGGGATTCACCTTTTATGGTCTACAGGAGTGGCTGCGGGAAGCGGTTACAAATCGGCTATCCCGATCTATGTAATCAGGGCCTGCGTCCGCAAGGGCACGACTGGGGATGCCCGATCACGAGGAGAGCCCGGAAAGCCTGCGAAGTTGACTCGCATCCCGGCCTGTGGTTTCGCCGTCCCGTAGAAGTTATCTCCGTTAATGAGTCACAAGTAATGTGCTGCCTGGTTCTGAGTCAATCAAATTATTGGGCTGCTGAATGTTGGCGGGTGGCCCGGGTCTCGCGTTTTCCGAGACCCGGGGAGTCCTCATCGATGACTGCAGTAGTGTGCTCGTCAATACCATCCCGAAGCAACAGCTACTTCCACGTCGTAGTCTCCCAGGTCTCGAAAAGCGCGAGACCTGGGGCACCCGCAATTATAGGGGTCCTTCGACTCCGGCTCGCGCAAAAGCGGCGCTAACCTCCGCTCAGGATGAGACATCAGACTGTTATTCCGCGCGAGTAGGAACGTTCTATCCACTCGAGGCGAACGCGAAACGCCCACTACCGTTGGTTTGACTTATTCGTCACTCTGTCAGTAACGTTCTACTTCGTACTAGTAGCGGATGCGTTTGACAAGGAATTGGAGGCACGATGAAACGCTGGTTTACCGGGCTGGCTGGCTTGCTGCTGCTGGCGGCCGCGTTGCCGCTGGCAGCGCAAGACCTCGCGACTTATGAGAAGCGCGTCACCGTCAAGACGCTGCCAAATGGCCTGACGGTTGTTCTCTGGCGCCGGCCGGAAGCGCCGGTTTTCTCGTTCTTCACCATGGTCGACGCCGGCTCGGCGCAAGATCCGCTGAACGAAACCGGCCTGGCCCACATGATGGAGCACATGGCCTTCAAGGGCACGCCCGACATCGGCACCAAGGATTACGCTGCCGAGAGGCCCGCGCTGGCGAAAGTCGAGCAGACTTATGCGGCCTACGAAGCTGAGCGCATCAAGCGCGTCGGCCAGGACCCGCAGAAGTTGGCGCAGTTGAAGCAGGCCTGGCAAGACGCGGTCAACGCCGCCGATCAGTATGTCATCAAGAACCAGTTTGGTGAGGTCGTCGAGGCGCACGGCGGCGTCGGCGTCAACGCCTTCACCGATTATGACGAGACCTGCTACCTGTACTCGTTGCCGTCGAACCAGATCGAGCTGTGGGCGGCGCTGGAATCCGATCGCATGGGCCATCCCGTTTTCCGCGAGTTCTACAAGGAGCGCAGCGTGGTGATGGAAGAGCGCCGCATGAGGACCGACAGCCGTCCCACTGGCCGGCTGGTCGAGCAGTTTCTGGGCACCGCCTTCATGGCGAACCCATATCATCGCCCCACCATCGGCTACGCCTCCGATCTCGACAGCTTCTCGGCGACCGACGCGCAGAATTTCTTCCACCACTATTACGTTCCCAGCAATATGGTCATCGGGGTGGTCGGCGATCTCGATCCCGACAAGGTCTTTCCCATCGTCGAGCGCTACTTTAGCCAGCTTCCCACCGCGCCCAAGCCTGAAGAGCTCCACACGCTTGAGCCGCCGCAAAATTCCGTCCGCCAGGTCACGCTGCAGGATCCATCGCAGCCCTTCTACCTCGAGGGCTATCATCGGCCCAGCTATCTTGCGCCCGATGACGTCGTCTATGACGCCATCTCCGACATCATGTCCAACGGGCGCACTTCGCGCCTCTATCGTTCGCTGGTGCGCGACAAGCAGATCGCCGCCTTCGCCGCCGGCTTCACCGGATTTCCCGGCAGCAAGTACGCTCACCTGTTTGCGTTTTACGCCGTGCCGATTCCCGGCCACACCACCGGCGAGTTGCAGAAGGCCTTCGCCGACGAAATCCAGAAGCTGAAGACGCAGGATGTAACTGACGACGAACTACAGATGTTCAAGACGCGCACCAAGGCCGACCTGATCCGCGGCCTGGCCAGCAACGAGGGCCTGGCGCAACAGCTTGCCTTCTACCAGACACGCTACGGCGACTGGCGCGAGCTCTTCCGCTACCTCGATCGCGTCGACAAGGTGACCAAGGCGGACATTCGCCGCGTCGCCAACCAGGTCTTCCAGGACACCAACCGCACCGTCGGCATCATCCAAACGCAATCGGCGGCGAACCAGCCCGGTCCGGGCGCGGCCAGCAAAGGAGCGGAACAGCAATGAGCGCGCACTGGTGGAAGGGTAGGGCTTTAGCTGTGACAACTGACAACTGGCAACTAGCAACTGACAACTGTACTTTGTCATCCCGAGCGACGAGCCCGCTTCGGGCGAGGAGTCGAGGGACCTGCTTCTTGCTCGCAGCGCTTCTATGCTTCCTGCTGCTCACCACTCTCGCTCCCGCCCAGCAAATCATCCCTTGGAACAAAATCCAATCGCCACCGCTTCCCGCCTTCACGCCGCCGGAGCCCACGCGCATTCAGCTCGCCAACGGCATGGTCATCTTTCTCCAGCCCGACCACGAGCTGCCGCTGATCAGCGCGACCGCCCGCATTCGCGGCGGCTCTATCTCCGAGCCGCCAGCCAAGACCGGCCTCACCGATATCTACGGCGATGTCTGGCGCACCGGCGGCACGAAAACCAAAACCGGCGATCAGATGGACG
>JBEKQY010000015.1:0-28445 GCA_049519235.1 Candidatus Korobacteraceae bacterium
CGGCGTGCCCGAGGACGCCGCCGGCGTGGTCCGCGTGCGGTAATACCATTGAGGCGGTGTGCCGCGAGTATGTGCGAAGACCCACAGCACGGTTGAGCCGTCGGAGGTTCCATTGACCTGGTTGTAGTGGGCCGCGACGACCAGCCGCGCCACCGAGACCAGCTTCCGCAGGTAGTTTTCGTATGCGGCCTCGCAGGCATCCGCGTCGCAATTGCTCTGCTGCAGATCGCTCTCAAGGTCGGTAAAGAAGGACGACGCGTTCGTCCGCAACTCGGGCAGCACGTAGTTTTCCGGATAGAGGAAGACCTCGCGGTTGGCCTCCCACAGCCGGTACTGCTGGCGCCATGACCACTCCGACCAGCGCGAGTCGGTGCTGTCGACGGTGACGCCCACGGTCAGGTTGAGGAAGACCTGCTGCACGAACTGCTGGATCGCGAGCGAGGGTTGCAGCAGCCGCGTAGTCTCGCCGCAGGCACACATCTCGGGATCGATGAGGAAGTAGTTGAAGATGTCGTCCGTGGTGAGGAACTGCGCGCCCGGCATCGACGTTGAACCGGGACCGAGCAGGTACGCGACCAGCGCATCGCGCCGCGCCTGTCGCAGGCCGTCCTCTACCGGCTGCACTGCGCCCAGCCACGCGCTCTGCGGATACTGCGCCTGAAACGCCCCTGTGGCACTCGTTGACGTGGAACTGTCGGGCACCGGCGCGGCGAGTTGCACCAGCGTCGAACCGCTGATGCTGTAACGCGTGGCTACATCTAGAGCCGCGGCAATAGGGGTCAGCATTGCCATGTCGGCGAGGGTCCCAGGTTGGCTGGCGAGCACCAATGAGGGAGCCGTCGCGCCGAGTGCCGCGGCTATGGTCTGAACGTCGGGAATGCTTGCGTTCAACGCCAGCGCGAGAGCCGGAGCTGAGAGAGATTCCACCGAACCGCCGCTGGTGTAGGCACCGTTGCCGACCGAGCCAATCAGCGTGAAAGTGTCGGGTCCGGTGACCGTGATCGTGAAGGTTCCATTGGCCGCTGTGTTGCCAAGAACTCCGGTGATCGTCACCTGCGTTCCGCTGGCGAGGCCGTGAGCGGCTGTGGTGGTGACGACGATCGGTGTGGCATCGGTGGCGCCGGCGACGGTGATGCTCGGACCGCCGATGGCGGTGGGAAGATCGGCCGGGACAGGCCCGGTGATCCACGCGCCCAGCACGTCGAAGAGCTTCGGCGAGCGGGCTGCCTGTCGCTGCTGCAGTTTCAGCGCGCGCAGCAGCGCCTCGAATGCCGTGTATGGCGTGGAGAGCACGGGGTTCAGCGGCAGCGCGCTCGGATCGAGCCAACCGAAGGTGCCGGCATTCGCTACCACGAAGCTGAAGGCCGCGGTCGAAGGCGCGAGCGCGGTGTACAAGGCGCTCGCCATGGCAACCTGCGTGAAGGCCGCGATAAGCGTGGGGAACTGCGTGGGATCGACCGTGCTCTGCGCCAGCAGGAGTTGGATGGTTGCGATCGGGAGCGGCAGAATTGCGGTCTTGTTGAGCACCGGCGTGATGACGTCCGGTGTCACGTTGGTTGCGGCGACCAGCGCGGCGATCACGTTGGTCTGGATAGCGGTGTTTAGCCCTGCAACGTCGGTGACGACAGAGCCGCCGCCGGTCCAGGCCGCGTTGGCGCTGGAGCCGGTAAGAGTGAACGAGGTCGGGCTCGTCACAACGATGCTGAACAGCCCATCCGCAGCCGCGTTTCCCCCCACGCCGGTCACAAACACCTGATTGGTCGTACCCGTTGGCAGCCCGTGCGGCTGCGCTGTGGTCACCGATATCGGCGTGGTTTGGGTGACGGCGGTCAATGTCGCCGCGCCGGCCGCAACCGCTGCGGTAACAGCATTGCAGACGGTCTGCAACACGGCGGTCGCCTGGGTCGCGGTAAACGCCAGCGCACTCTGGGTCGCGGACTGGCCTCGTAGCAGGTAGTTGAGATCGTTGACCGCGATCCCCGTGCCTTGAAGCACCGACACGCGGCGGCAGAACTCGACCGTATCGGATGGGGCTCCGTTGAACGGCGTTCCACCCGTGAGCTGGGTAAAGGTGATGAGGTCCGAGACGCTGAGCGAGAGCGACGACGCGAGTCGCTGATACTGCACCAGAACCGCGAGCGTGGCGAGTGTGAGCGAGTTCGCCGCACCGGTAGCCGCGAGAATCGATCCGATGTCCTGGGCGTTCAGCCCCAGCGAAGCCGTAATGGCATTCTGCTCTGCGGTCGGCGGCGCAGAGGAAGGTCCAAGAATGGGGTTGCCGGAAAGAAGTGCGACGGCGGTGCCGCCGCTGGTCCACGCGCCATTGCCGGTTGTGCCATTCAAGGTGAACGTGTTGGAACTTGTAACGGTGACGGTAAAAGTACCGTTGGCAGCCGTGTTGCCGACCACGCCTGTGATCGTGACCTGCATGCCGGTCTGATAGCTGTTTGCGAGTGCCGTCGTAATGGCGATTGGCGAGGCGTTCGTGGCCGCGGTGATGGTGGCCGGACTGAGCGGAACGAAGATCAGGCTCCAGTTCGCGGCCACCGCGGCGTTCATGAAGATCTCGCTGTAGGTCGAAGGGACCACGGCATCTTCGTCACCCAGATGCGATACGACATCGCGGGTCTCGAGCGGCGCCCAGAAGGTGAGCACTTCCTGCACAGGGAGATTGAGTTGCGTTTTTACGCCGACGCCGCCGCTGAGGAAGGTGAGGAAGGTATCGTCGAGCACTCCGCCGGCGGCTTTTTCGAGCGCCCAGTCCAGCTCCCACATCTGCAGGCCGGTTGCATTCCAGAGACGTAGGAAACGGTTGGCGCGGTCGAGCACATCGGAGGTCAGGCCGGTGAAGACCATGTCGTCGGTGCTCGAACTCAGCACCTGGATGCCGGCCTCGGTGGTGAATCCAAGCTGCAGCGTGACGCCGGATTGCGTGACCCACACGACCTCCAGCAGTTGGAAGAGCTGCTGCAGCGACAGGCCGGCCCGGTTCTCGAAGACCGGAACCTTGTTCATCGCCGCGACCCAATCCGCCGGGTTGGGCGAGTACGGCTGATTGGTCTCGGGGTCGATCACCTGCGTGGGATTCTGCGCCAATCCCCAGCGCACCCACGGCGACGTGGAGTCGACCGAGTTGATGACGTTCTGCATCGACTGGCTCAGGTTGAGCGCCGCACCCGCGAGCGCGGACGCACCAGCCAGGTTGGGGAATAGATGGAGCAGGGCGCTGCGGCTCGTGCCCAGCGCCGCGATGTAGGCCGTGCTGCGCGCAAAGTCCAGGTCGAACGGAAGGGTGATCGGGAAGACGACGCTCTTGGTCGCAGCATAGGCCGCGGCGGCGACGACGGGCTGCGTCTGCTGGGGCAGAGCGCGACGCTCGGCTGTGGTTCCCACTGTTTCGATCGGGTCAACCGGAGGCGCGGTACCGGCGGGAGCCACGGCTACCTCGAGGATCTCGTTTACCAGATCGATGTACGGGATGACGATGTTGGTGTTGTCGCAGCTGAGCGCGACATACTGAATCTCCGGGCGGCGGAAGAGCAGCGCATCGAGCGCGGTAGCCACGGCTGAGATGGGCGGGGTAGTTATTCCGGGCAGCGGCGTCGCCGTGAACCAGCTCAGGTATTGAAGCAGATCGACCAGGTACGCGGCCGGGCTGTAGACCGACTGGCAATCGTCGCACTGAAAATAATCGAGTGACCCGAAGAGCGCCTGCAGGTCGGGCAGATTTGCCAGCGTTCCAGGCGTGGGTTGCGGAGTCGATAGGACCACCGGGCCGAGGCCGGTGAAGGAACCGTTGTACTTGCCAAGCGCCATCAGCGAGGTTGCGTAGGTCATCTGCGCTCGCGCATAGGCGGTTGCGGCCAGCGGCGCGCTGCCCATCGGAGTGGTCATGTGCTGAATGAAGGGTGCGCGGCCCTTGAAGTAGATGCTCTGCGCGGAGGTGTAGCCGGCTGTGAGCAGTGCATTCACCGTGGCGTAGTGCGGTGAGACCCGGTGCAGCCGCTGCGCGGTCTTCAACTCGCTGAGCGCGGGCGCCGAGATGGTGAGGTTGTTCTTCACCAGGTACTGATCGATGCTCGTCGTGTGAAGGTTGAAGGTTGAGTTGGAGGCGAGAAACTGCACCAGCTCATCCTTCTGGGTAAAGGCGCTTGTCGTCGCCTTCAAGAGCCCTCCTCGGAATGCGGTGGTGGCGAAGCGGCCCGCGAAGCGCGCGGCCAGCGCCTTGGCGAAGCGCGCGATGCGATCGGCCGCTGTATCGCCGGGCAGCACTTGCGGAATGCTGGTCGCATCCGGATCGACGGCGGTGATCCGCGCCACCCAGTCGCTCTCGTCGAGCAGTGCAAGATCGCTGATAGTGGCAAGTGATTTGTTTGCCAGCCGCTGCAGCGTGTCCTTTACCAGAGGCAGATTTCCGGTGAGCAACTCACCGGCGCTGAGTACGGTGTTGAGCGTGGTGAGTTCGGCGGCGGGGATGTTCTTGTTGGCGCGCAGCGCTGTCCAGGTCGGGCCCAGATTTCCGTTGTTGGCGGCAAGCGCTTGGACCAACGCCGTCTGCACATCCGACGGGACAGCGCCCGCGACCAGCAGATCGTTCAGCGAAGTCTTGCCGCGAACATATGGCGTGCTGCCGACGCTTACAACGCGTAACCCATCGATGACGGTAAGCTCGGCCTGCTCCACCTGGCTGTACGACGCGGGCAGAATATCTGTGGAGACCGCGGTATCAAGTGCAAGTTGCAGTGCTGTGCGAGTGTGGGTGAGGACGCCGCTGAGCACCTGTGCCGCAAACGTCTCGTCAATGCCGGCATCCGGCAGCGCGTTCAGTGCCGATTGCAGATTGGGCGGGATGCCTTGGTTGAATATTCCGAACAGCGTCGGGTCCTGCAGCCCATGCTCGGCGCCAAGCCAGTGAGCGAGGAACAGCGATGCAACCGCCGTGAAACTCTCGCCGATCGAGTTAGCGAGGAAGGTCAGCTCCTTGGTGTCTAGGTTCTCCTTCAGGTCGCTGAGCGGTGTTCCATCGAGGGCTGCGGTCACCTCGGCGACCAGCCTCGTATAGAGCGAGGGCTGGCGAACCACGCCATCGGGCGCCGTCGTAAAGTCGATGACGATCTGGGCCGCAGCAGCAAAGGTGGGAGGAGAAGTGGCAAGCACATTGCCCTGGTTGTCGGTCGCGCGGACGGCGAGGTTCAGCGGCTTCGTGCGCCAGTAACGGATCTTATATGCGCCGAGCTTGTCGGTCGTCGTATGGCCAATGGAAGTCTCGTTGCGCACGCCGAACGAGAGCAGCGTGACAGTGACACCACTGACTGGGGCGCCATCTCCGTCGGTCAGCGTGCCGCTCACACTGCCGGCGTGCTGGTCGGGCGGCGGCGGGGTTGGGGTCGACCCCTCATTGATGTTGATGGTGACGTTCTGCTCAATCTCGATGAGCATGGCGTAGGTGGACTCATCGATCTCGTCGCACTCGGGCAATCCACGACGCCGTTGCAACTCATGCAGTGCAGCAAGAGTGGAACGGCCGAACTCGCGGTTCTCGATCTCTGCTGCCTCGATTATCAGACCGGCAAAGATGAGTACACGTTGGAGACGCTCGACGTCGGAGCCCACGGCTCCCAGATGCAGTCCGATATTCATAGCACTATCCTTTTCGGTTCCTTCGTTTCCGTGCCGGATCTACTAAGTCCAGGGCCCTAAAATCCGTAAATACCAACATGTAGGCCCCAATACGATCCGGCATCGATTTGGTAGTTGTAATGTGCGAACGCACTTAGGGCCAGGTCCGCGGCGCTACCAAAGTCGCCTGCGGCGTGTGGCGTAAGTGGGCTGTAAGGAACGTAGCTGGGCAGGTCACCGATGACCGGGAGATTTGCGGGGGAGAGTCCCGCGGACACGTCGATTTCCAGGGGCGATTTGACGCTCTTATACCGAATATTGACCCCGACGGATGGATCAGGCTCCAGCCTATAAACAGACCCTGCCTCTGCCAGCGTGTTATTGCGTTGTTTGTCTGATACCAGGTAATAATCATCGGTGGGTTGTGGATTATTTCCACTCCAGGAAACATTGAGGCCGGACCTGTCGCTAAGTAAGCCGACGCCAAAACTGAAAGAGTGATGGGCAATGCCAAAACCCAGTGGCATAGCATCGTCCATCCAACTGGCATTGAGGTGCTTCTTCGCAAACTCAAGGACTTCAAGCTTCGGCTGCCAGCCCGGTACTGCCTCGAACTTGTCGTCCGGATCGGGCGGAGTGCCACCGTACAGAACCGACCACCACGGCGCCTTGCCCGACGGTTGCGGCGGTGGCGCTACAGGGCCGCCTAGGGACGTCTGGATCGGGCCGACTGGAGGAACCTGAAAGGTGGAAGGATCGAGCGGGGTGAACAAGCTGCTCGGCGTGTGCCAATCGATCGGTGGAAATGGCAGGGAGTCGTCCTGCGGCGGCTTGGGCCCGAACGATGCGGCGATCTGATCGGCCCTGCGTTGTTCGACTGTGCGTGTATCCAGGATACTCGGAGGCGTCAGCTGAAAAGGAGGAGTTGGCGGTGGAGAAGGCGGTGGCGGACTAGGTGGAGTGGTAGTTGTATCTTCGCCCTGCAATCCATTCTTGTCCTGCTGCCTTACCGGATTATCGTGGCAATAAAGGTAGGTATTGATTGCGTCGAGCATTCCCGTCGGGTCGCAGGCAGTCCATCTCCCCAGCCAGCTCGCGTAGTATCGCGCGCCGTAGTAGTAGAGGCCCGATTCCTCATCGCGCTCCTTGCCGTTGTAGCGGTACCGTTTCAGACTTACTTCCGTAGCCGTCGCGCCGGCCTGATAGGACGTTCCGCCGAAGGGGTAATACTCTTCGTAAGTGATGACCGCGCCGGTCTCGTCCAGCTCCAGGCATGCAGTACCGAGATGATTGTCGAACTGATATCGAGTGGCGATGCTTGGCAATGTTGAAGGGGCGGCGCTCGCGTTAACGGTCGTTGTATCAAGCAGTGCGACTCGCTTCTTGTCGTCCATGACGTGAAGGGTCTGGCATTCGAGAGTGAGGGATCCACCGGTGTACTTGCGGTATAACTCGTACCCGGCCAGATACAGACGTTCCTTGAGCTTGACTCCTGCGGATGACTCGGTTGTCTTGCGCACGCGCTGACCGTTTGAGTCGTACACATAGTAGGTGCGCTGGCCCTGGTGCAACTCACCATCGGTGTCGGAGGAATTCACCGCCTGGCGTTGCGTCATGATGAGCTCTTCTTTGAAGTCCCATGCCATACCCTGCAATTGCGGCATCGAAGTCATGCTGCCGGCCAGATCGTAGGTATATTTTTCGACCAAAGATGAGCTGCCTGAGATGGCGCTCTGACTCAGGCGATTGCTCATCTTTGCCGGTTCAAGCAGACTCGGTTCGTTGTAGGTGTACGCGCGGCTCCAGCCGGGATTGGCCGGGTTGGTGCCCTGGTGAATGAACTGAAGGAAGTTGCCTACTGGGTCGTACAGGTACTGCTCGCTATAGATGCCCATGGCGTTGCCATCGCCGGGTTGCAGCAGACCGGCGCGCGGAATGTCGTTGTACGAAGTCGCAGTTGGCGGCAGGCTGGTTCCACCGCTCAGCCCAAGCAACTCGCGCCCGCTTGCGCCGAT
Source organism: Candidatus Korobacteraceae bacterium (assembly GCA_049519235.1). Classification (GTDB taxonomy): domain Bacteria; phylum Acidobacteriota; class Terriglobia; order Terriglobales; family Acidobacteriaceae; genus Bog-257. The sequence continues at coordinate 7,635 of JBEKQY010000015.1, forward strand.
CAAGCGATAGATCGGATCGTAGGTATAGTCGGCGCTGGGCTCAACGCGAACGTTGCGGAAGAAGATCACATCCTGAATGTCGGCGTCGTCCTGAATATGCAGAATGTTGCCAATTGGATCGTAGCTGTAGGCAAGGTCCTGCACGGTTTGCTGATTGGCCGGGAACGTCGGCCGCGTCGTTGTGATCTGCTCCAGCCGAAAAGTCTCCGGATCGTAGCTGTAGGCTGTGTTCGTGTTGTTGCCGAACTGAATGCTGAGCCGCTGGCCGCGAGCGTTATAGCTGATGTTAGTGACGAACGGAGTAGCCGTCGCACTGCCGTTCACATTCACCGTCACCGTCTCAAGCAGCCCGGCGAGGTTGTAAGTAGGTACAGCGATGCTGCCATCGGCGGTGGTCACGGCGATGGGCCGATTCAGCGCGTCGTATGCTGTGCTGCTGTTGAAGACATCGGGCGTAACTGGGATGGTGGTGAGGTCGGGCAGGTTCTTGTAGTCGGCCACGAAGCCGCGGCTGCTGCACAGCAGATTGCCTTTGAAGTCATACGCCGACGTCACGCCCGTCACCAGATTTGTCACGGCATTGGTGACTACGCCCGCCGTGTCGCACTGCTGGTAAACGCGTGTGCGTAGATTCAGCGTCTCCGGAGTAGGCTGCGACTCTCCATAAGTGGTCGTCGCAACCAGCACCTCGGACGTGGTTGTGCGAGGATCGGAGTTCAGCGGGTCGGTGCCCAGCACAAACTGGCCTGTGGGCCGGCGCAGTTGGTCATACGCGGTGCGGAAGTTGTGGCCTCTGCTATCCCAGCTACGAATGCTCTTGCCTAGCCCGTCGTTCAGCATCCAGCGCTGGCCGGCCTCCATGCTGGATTGATGAATCCGCGTGCCCAGCATGTCGTAGTCGTACAGCATCGCCTCGCAGCCATTGGCGTCGGTTACGGATCTCTGTTGTCCACTGATATCGAGACTCAGGTGCGTGGAGTACAGCGCGCCGGGGCCGTTGTTGGCGATGGTGAGGAAAGTCCGTCCCAGCGGATCGAAGTACGCGGTTGAGGGAGTAGCGGCGCATATCTTCGCCTTCGCTGCGCCGGCCTGTTCGATCGCACCCAGCCCACCGGTGGCGCGTTGCGTGTACCAGGTCGGCGAGTAGTCGGAGAGCGGCAGCCGCGTGAAGAAGTCACCTACATCGGGGTCGGTGGTTGGATCGGCGATGAGCACCGTGTCGTTGACATCCCACGTCACCTGGTGCCAGGGGTCGAAGACGACCTTATCGTACGTCTGGTTGGGATGGATGGTCGCGACGACGCGGCCCACGGGATCGTAGCAAAGGATGGGGCTAACCCCAACGGTGACGCCAAACTCGAACTGATGGCCGAGGGTGAGTTGACTGAAGAATGGCTCGTACTGGCGGACTGGCTTGCCCTTGTTGTTGAAGATCGTCCATCCGCTGCCGACCCAGCGTGGATCGATTGTAGGCCCGCTTTCGACGACTGGACCGGGCTCCGCCTGCAGCTTCTTCTGGATCTCGCGGCCAAAGCCGTCGGAGTAGCTGAACCAGATCTGCAACTGGCTCGTCTGACCGCCAGTGAGGTCGCTCTCGTGCGTCTCGCGCGCAATCGTCGCAGCGAACGTCGGCACCCACTTGGTGGGATCTGTGGGCGCGGCTAGCGTCGTGTTGTAGAACTGCTGAATGCCATAGACGATGCGCGTCGTCGCGGTGCCTAGTAAGGCCGCGGCCAGCGTCGCCGGGTTTGCCGCTCCCCAGAAGGCATCGATCTGCGCCTGGGTGAGATCGGGCGAGAAGCCAGTCAGCGAGTCGCCTAGAGTCTCGGTGGTCTTGCCCATCACCGCGGTTCCCGTGACCATGCCCAGGATGTCGAAGCTCGCGGCGGTTTGATTGCCGTTCGCATCAGTGACCAACGATGGAGCGAGAACGCGGTAGTCATTCACCGCGCTCACGGTATTGACCAACGCGTCGGCCACAGTGATGGGCAATAGATAATTCGGCGCGTCGTAGCTGACGGTCGTGTCGTTGCCGAAGGCATCTTCAAAGCGCTGCGGCAAATAAAAGCTCTGAGTCGCCGTGGTCTTCTCCAGGGCCGACGTTGCCGGTGCCGGCGCATAGTAGATACGCCCCGACGGCGCCCACCACTGGCCGTCGCCATCGAGATCGACATAGCCGCCACCATCCGCCGCAACGCTGCCCAGCACGGTGGCTGGGGTTGGCAGCAGCGCCGTCGCGCTTCGCTGCAACACCTGTGCGATCAGGCCCGGTGTAAACGCGGCCTTGTAGGTGCAGCCCGCGAGCGCCAGCGATTCGAGCGTCCCGAGCGCCAACAGCGCAGCGGGACTGCCCGCGGCCGCGCCCATATCGTCCGGCCGATAGTACGTCCGAACACTCGTAAGCACGCGGCGATACACCTGGCCTGCAGTGAGCCCGGTCGGATTGAGGTCTTCGAACGCGATATCGTGTGCGCCATCCGAAGCCTGCTGCACCTTGGTCTGAACTTCGTTGAACTGGAACAGATTGGTAACGCCTGCGAGAGTCGCCGCTGGCTCGAACTGGATCAGCTGGTAGGTGCTCGACTCGGCCGCAATCGGCGTGCGATACGAGTCGCCGGTCAGAATGGCATTGGTGTACGTGTGCTCGGTATAAGTGCTCAGCAGCGTTGTCTGAGTCTCTTGGTCGGCAGCCGTGAGCGCCGGATCGAGATAGCGGCGTCCATAGCCAACCGACACCGTCTGCAGTTCGTTCCCATAGCCGTCGATCGCCAGTGTAAAGCTATGCGAGACACGCGGATCAGCGGCAAGCACCGCACCCGGCGTGCCTGAGTCGACGATCGAGCCGGCCAGCACCGCGTACAACTCGCGCTCATACTTCAGGTCGATGGTCTCCCGCGCATGAGCGAAGAAGACTCCGTACTGATTCGGTCCCTCCGGTTGCAGTGCCTCGATCGTGTAGTTCCGCTCGGAGACGCTGTATGGGCGATCCGATGCGGCACTCGCATCCAGAGCATATATCTCCTGCCGCAGGATCGAGCCTCGCAGCGACCGGCAAGCCTCGCGCAGCTCCTCCGGATTGAACGTATATGGAGTGCTGGTCCCGTCCGCCAGCAGGATGCTCGTCGGCAGCACCGTATCCGGCAACTGCATCGCCGCAAACTGAGCCGTGCTTAGCCCCGGGTCGTTCGTCGCCGCGTCGCCTTCACTGTAGTACTCCTGCTGCATCTGCTGCGAGATGCAGTTCTCTCCAAAGTATGCCCCGGTGTGGAACCATGTAATCGTCTGCATTGGAGGCACAGCCGAGGCTGCGTTCTCGTTGCTGACAGGACCGAGATAGCTGACGCTGGTCAGCGCGGTGACGAGTTCGGTATCCCACTGGTCGACGCGCCCAAAACCGCGAAACTCGCGCTCCACGCCGTCGTAGTAGCCATGGTGGTACGCATAGCAAGTCGTCAAACGGTCCTGGCTGATGTAGTCGTAGGTATCGACCTGCTCGACCACCTGCACGGGGTACGGCAGCCGCGTAATCCAGGGTGTCCCGGCCAGCTTATCGGCGACATAAAACTTGGTCGAGGGCGCGTACTGAATCTGTGTTTCCGCCCCGAGATTATTGACGATATCGATCAGCAGATGTGGCTTCTGCCCGCCCATCAGGTCGATGTAACGCATCGGTTGCTGCGCATTCATGGGCAATGCCGAAGACCACACCAGGCACGCCGTCCCGTTGCCCAGCAGATCGATCAGAGTTGCCGACGAGACGCTCTCAATCTGCGGAAAATAGCTGAGCGTGCGGCGCGCACCGTAGGCGTTGCCGGATTGATTGAAGTAAACATCCACGCCCGTGCTCGAGAAGTACACGATGTCCGCTGTGCCCGAGCCGTCGATATCCTGCAGCCACAGCTTGCGCCCATCGAACAGATCGGGGTTTTCGAAGCATGTGCCGAATCCCATCGTGACCTTCGCACCGAACTGGCCGTAACCGCAGTTCGGCCAGTAGCACACCTCGCCCACGCGGACCCGCACGAGATCGACCAGGCCGTCACCTGACATGTCCGCCAGAAAGATTGACTCGGTGCTGTCGGCGAAGACCAGCTTCGGACCCTTTTCTTCGTCCAGCGATTGCGGCACATACTGCTCCGGGGCAAAGCCTTCCGTCGAGAGGGAAGCGTACCACGAGAACGCATTGTCTTCGCATATCAGCAGATCGGGGAAGCCATCGCCGGTGAGATCGATGAAGCGCATATTCGGGTTCCGCCAGTCGATGACGGGCAGCGCCTGAAATGGGACGAAGGGCTCCCAGGTGAAGTCCTCAGTGCGCTCGAAGTATCCGGGCGCGGTGCCGTCGTACTGGACGAGGTCGAGCCGCCCGTCGCCCGAGAGATCGATCAACTGCTGCCGTCCCACGTTGATCGCGGCCAGGGACGGTTTGCTCGCGACGGTCTCCACCCCGGCAAACTGCGGCACAGTGAGCGGCTGGCCGTTCACCAACTGCACGTTTGCGGGAGTTAGATTCGCCTTGTAGTACCAGCTGCCGTCTTGCTCGGTAAGAAAGCCCGACACGCCTTCGCCGTCAAGATCGACCCATCGGTACTTACTCCCATCCAGCCCATAAGGAAGGTTCCGCAGGCTGCCTGGATCGATATCGCGCACTGTCTGGTCGATCACCGCCTGTGTATATGTGAACTCCAGAGGCGGCAGCGAGTTTGAGTCGTAGCCTCCTGTCGTATTGCGCACGAATCCACTCTGTGTAGCCGACAATAGATAGGAATAAAACGGCTGGGATGGATCGGACGGTGGAGTAAGTAAGTGAGTAAGGTCCGTCGAACGCACGAAGCAGCCGGTGCCGATATTGGCCGCATCGGGGAAGTTATGGAACATCAGCACGCGGCGGCAGAGACGGTATGTCCTTACTTCGAACGTTGGACGGTAAGTCGAGAATGGATCAAGCCTGCAAGTCCACGGCTGTGCCGTATCCTGCGGAATTGGGGCGAGCAAATCGTGCTCGCCATAATCGAAGACGATCTGAAAGCACCAGTCCGTAGGCAAGGGTGTAGCAGTTGCCTGAGTTAGATCAGGAAAATACGGCGTCCTGTTTTCATAGAATATATTTTTGATGTATTGCTGACTCGAACGCGATAAGATACTGCGATTCCGCTCTTGTATCTGGGTAGTGTCGACACCGACTGAGTCCTCGGCTTTGTACTGATAGCAGATGACATTTCCCTTGTCGTCATAACTCGTATCGATGTTCCACTGGAATATATGAGCGGGATTATTCGGGTCTGCGATGCGGCTCGCTACAGTACTTCCATACCAGCTGGTTACATTGTCTCGGGTAATACAGCGCCAGAAGGTATCCGTGGCATCAGTCAGATTGATCCACCGTTCTATCTGTGCGAACAGGCTCTCCACACGCGGACGATAACGATGAATTGCGTATTGCTTTCCATACAGGGTGCGCGACGGAACCACATCGCGTATCCACTGGCCGCCCGACTGCACCAGCGCCGGCGTAAGATCTCCTGCGCCGGAAAATATGAAGATATCGGACTCATCTGCATCGCGATGCTGCGGTAGGCCTTTGTCAGTCTTGCGCGTAATGGATGGGATCGCAACCGACCAGCCGAACCCGAACGGTGAGTTACCGCTCCCCGAGCCGTACGACAAGGCGAGTTGTAGACCGGAGCCCGAGCGTCCTGGCGATGTGTAAATCGGAACATTGAAAGAAGCTGTGCCGGTTATGGGGTCAGCCGAGAACTTCTCGCCCATCCCGCGAATAGCTCCGCCGCCTTTTGGAAGAGATAGCCGAGGCGGCGCGATACTTTGCCCATCCTGGTTAGAGATGCCCGCTCCAGCCGTCGCTGGCCTGGTGTCCATAAGTACACCGCCCGCGTGTGGCGCTCAACTTTGATCGGAGGACCACACAGAAACTCCGTCGAGAACCCAGATACTATCAGAAGCAGCAAAGACCGGAAAAGCAAATTTGCATCATTATTTCAGACAACAAAGCGAGGCTACAGGTATATCACAGTGTGGCCCCACTCCGTGTATCGGGGATATGTTCTTGGGACAAAACTAGTCGCGTGTCGCTTCGAAGAGGCGCTGCGATTGGTCTATCCAGTTCTCGAGGAGGCTGGTTGTCGCCACGTCGCCCGCCTCGTCGCACAGATCGTGTGCGGCGCGCATATATCCATAGCCTTGTGCCAGCAGGTGCGACTCGCGGCGGAACGGCCTCACGAAATTTCAGCAACCATCGGACCGGACCTTTTGGATGCCGATTGGCATCGCAGGCGAGAATGAATTCGAACACTGGTGCAGAAAGTCGAGATAGGTAAGGACGACGTCAGAATCGTATTTCGGGTGCTGCCGGATGCAGGGAGATCAGGGTCGGACTCTATTGCCGTGACTTTGTTGCGATGACCACACTAGAGATCATCACCTGATCCATCTCGCCTGGAGTTGTCTATGACGACAGGGGCGGCGGTGATGACGAAGGAATCTTGGCGCTGCCGTCTTAGACGGTCGTCACCTGCCACTGAAATGCTCGAAATTCGGCGAGCCGACGGTAGTCGCGCTCATTGGCGGTGAGCACCCGGATGCCCAACCGCCCGGCACTCACCGCAATCAGTGCGTCGTTGGTCAGACGCCCCTGCCCAATTTGTTCGTAGTCGTACTTGGCCGCCAGGCGAGCCAGAATTTTGCCGGTTTGAGTCCAGTCGCTGAGATTTGGCACCAGGATTCGTTTCACTCTGTCAAAATCTCGTTCCAGCCGCTCCACCACTCGCCGCTCCTGGTCGCCAGCGCCGGCGTAGAGTTCTTCGAGGACAACCGAACTCAACCACAATGGTGCGTCGGCAGCTACCCGCCTGAGGCCAAGAGCCGCACCGTTTCCCCGACGCAGTGCGGCTATATATATGGAGGTGTCGAACAGTACGGGCTGCATCTAGCCAACCAGCGTGCCGTAGACGTCCTTAATCTCAATGCCACTCTTGATAAAACGCTCCGTGGATTGAAGAACCAAGCGGTTCTTCTCGTGTTCCGCAATCGCGAAGTCCAGGGCCCGCTCGATGGCCTCGGTTTCCGTTCTTGCGCGCAACGCTCTCTGAGCGCGCTTGATCTTGGCAGAGTCCAACTGAAAATGCTTGTGAGTTCGTTTGGTCGCTGTGGTCATCGAATCGCTTCCTTTTGTCGCCAGTATATCATCTATGTACATAGAGACGAGTGCTATGTACATTACGTGGGGACTCTGGACCTTTACACGCAGGAGGACGGAGATGAAACACGAGCAGCCCAGGGTGAGTTCCTGGCGGCGATGGGGATGACCATCCTAATGAAGTGTGGGTGGGATTGTGGTTGCCAATTTCAAGCCATCATTCCACAAATCCTTTGGAATGATGGCGGGGTCGACGGGACTCGAACCCGCGGCCTCTGCCGTGACAGGGCAGCGTTCTAACCAACTGAACTACGACCCCGCTATTGTTTTGCGGCGGATTAGCGGAACCGCATCAACATGAGCGATTTTACACCGAATGCTACGAGCGTGCTGGATCGCTGATCGCTTGTGCTTCAGCTATCATTGTAACAGATGAGATCTGATTACGGCGGGGGCGCCGCGTCGAGCGCGGCTCTGCCGTGGTGCACTTCTAGTTGCGAGGCCGGAATTCGACAGCGGTTTGTAGGGGCGTGCCAAAAAAGTGGTGGGCAGTGCAGGACTCGAACCTGCGACCTCCTGCTTGTAAGGCAGGCGCTCTAACCAACTGAGCTAACCGCCCCAAGTGACGCGCCTTGAAGAAGGTAGGAGAGCAAGAGCGTTGCACTTCGAGTGTACATGAGCCAATTGGCTGCGGTAAACGATGCGCCCTAGCTCTTTGCTGTGAACTCCACCAACAATTGCAGACGCTGGCGGGCGTGGCCGCTGTCAATGGCATAGGCAGCCAAGGGAACGGCATCGCCGATGTGGTCGGCATGGCCCGCGGCGACCAGCGCGGCAGCAGCGTTCAGCAGAACAACATCGCGCCGGGCAGAACGCTCGCCATCAAGGATGGCGCGGATGATCGCCGCATTCTGCCGGGCATCGCCACCGGCAATCTCCTCCAGCGGCGCGCGTGGCAGGCCGAAGTCTTCCGGAGCGACCTCATACACGTGCACCTGGGCGTTGCGCACTTCGGCAATTTTGCTTGGCCCGGAGATGGTGATCTCGTCGAGCCCGTCGCGTCCGTGGACCACCAGCGCCCGCCGCAGGCCCAGTTCGCTTAGCGCCTCGGCCAGCTTTTCTACCAGATCGGCAGAATACACTCCGACCACCTGCGCCGACGCCCTTGCCGGATTGGTGAGCGGCCCAAGCAGATTGAAGACCGTGCGCAGCCGCAACTCGCGACGGGCTGGCTGAACGTACTTCATTGCGGAGTGCATGGCTGGAGCGTAAAGAAATGCGATGCCCGTCTCTTGCAGGCAAGCGGCGACGCGCGCCGGCGGCAGGGCGAGGTTGACTCCGAGCGCCTCCATTACATCAGCCGAGCCGCACTTGGAGCTGATGCTGCGGTTGCCATGTTTGGCAACCCGCACGCCGGCGCCGGCAATAGTCAGGGCCGTCGCGGTCGAGATGTTGAAGGTGCCGCTGGTATCGCCGCCGGTACCGCAGGTGTCTACCAGGGCATCGCGCTCCGTGCCGCTGAGGTCGAGGGCCTCGCCGTCCTCGGTTTTCAAGGGCGTGGCTTCCTCACGGATGGCTTGCGCGAAGCCGACGATCTCCTCCACCGTTTCGCCCTTCATGTGTAGAGCGACCAACAGCGCTGCGATCTGGGCGTCGGTGGCCTCGCCGCGCAGGATTTGCGCCATCACCGCGCGCGCTTCTGCGCGGGTCAGGGAAGTGCGATGGTTGGCGACTTTATGCAGCGCGTCGAGGATCATGGGAGAAAGCTTGGGTTCCAGCTTAGCATTCAGCGCGCGGCCGTACGGGCGCGCTTTTCGCTTTTCGCTCTTCGCGGTTCGCCAGAAGGAAATACTTTGGTTCGCCTGTGACAGAGCGCATAGGGAGGATTCGACCGCGATGTTTTCCTCCCATTGAACGTGCGATATTGGTAGCGTGGGATTTCGCATTACATTCCTGACGCTGGCGCTCGTGCCAATTACCTCGGTGGTTATGCAGGGGCAAGCCCAGCGCACCTACCTCGGCATGGATCGCAATGACTATCCCGGCGACGCCAACATGATGTCTTTGCGCAAGACATTCGCGTTCACCGGATATTGGCTGAATAATCCTCCCGGCGCGAGCCGCGACACGTGGCGAGGCAAGCGCAAATCGATTCAGGCGATGGGCTACGGTTTTCTGCTGCTCTTCAATGGACGCGAATATGCGCAACTGAAGGCTTCGGGCAACGCTGCTCAGGTCGGTACGAACGATGCGGCTGCGGCAGTGCACTCTGCGCAGCAAGAGGGCGTTCCCAGGGGCGCGATTATTTTTCTGGACCAGGAGCAGGGCGGGCGCATGTTACCCGAGCAACGCGCCTACATTCATGCCTGGGTGGATGGCGTAACCGGCGCGGGGTATCGCGCCGGTATTTACTGCTCAGGAATTCCATTTCGCGAGTCGGCCACGGTTGCCGTGGTGACGGCGACCGATATTCGAGAGCACGCCGGCGGGCGCGAAATACATTTCTTCGTGAGCAACGACCAGTGTCCGCCTTCGGCGGGCTGCGTCTTTTCTCAGCCGCCTCCGGGCCCAGCCGACAGTGGAGTGCAATTCGCCGATGCCTGGCAGTTCGCGCAGTCGCCGCGGCGTCCGGCGATGACGGCAGCTTGCCGCCAAAGTTACGCGCCGGACGGCAATTGTTATCCGTCCGCCAGTTCGCCGAATTCAGGGTTGTACGTTGATGTTGACACGGCGAACTCTGCCGATCCTTCGCACGCCCGGACCCGCTAGGGTGGGTAGTGCGGCGCTTTAGCGCCGCGTTAGGAGGACGAATATTATTCCTCGGGACTCAATCCACTGCGTCGGCAGTGGCTTGAGTCCCACCGTATTGAAAGGGCACGGAAACGCGGGCCTGAAGGCCCGCACTACCCGGACACAGCAATTCCTAAACTGCTCTAAAACCCCTAAACCTCGCGGTCGTGCTACAGTCGGGAATTTGATTTTGCTGCTCTCCAGTGCATTGACCACCAAGCCCACCAAGTCGCGTCAGCGAGAAACCTCATCGGGGCTTCTGCGGCAAGTTGGTCTGTTCGACGCGACGATGATCGTGATGGGCGGCATTGTCGGCGCCGGCATCTTTATCAACCCATACGTCGTGGCGCAGCAACTGCACACGCCAGCGCTGATCTTGGGCGTATGGATCGCGGGCGGCGTTGTGGCCATGTTGGGCGCCTTCGTTTACGCCGAGCTGGCAGCACGCAGGCCCGCAGTCGGCGGACAGTACGCCTATCTGCGCGAGGCCTTTCATCCGGCGGTCGGCTTTCTGTATGGATGGGCGCTGCTGCTGGTCATCGAAACCGGCGGCATGGCCGCGGTGACAGTGACCTTCGCGCGATACTTGTTGGGACTTACTGCGTGGCAAATTTCGGAGCGCGCCGTCGTCGTGCTTACCATCGTGGCGCTCACCATTATCAATTGCCTGGGAGTGAAGCTTGGCAGCCGCATGCAGAGCGTGCTGATGCTGTTGAAGATCGCGGCCATCGCGGGATTGATTGCCGCGGGCTTGTTCCTAGTGCGCTCACCACATCCGTTGCTGCATCCGCTGCTCGATCGCAAACCGTCATTGGATTTGCTGACCGCAATCGGGGCCGCGATGGTGCCTGTGCTGTTTGCCTTCGGGGGATGGCAGACCTCAAACTTCATCGCCGAAGAAGTCAAGGAGCCGACGAAAAATCTTTCGCGGGCGCTGGTGCTGGGTGTGGCGGGCGTTATCGTGCTTTACGTGGGCGTGAACTTCGTTTGTGTTCACGTGCTGGGGCCGCAAGCTTTGGCTGACACCCGTGTTCCGGCAACCGCTGTTATGCGAGTCACGATGGGCAATACTGGGGCCCGGCTGATCGCGCTGGGCATTGCAGTCTCTACCCTGGGATTTCTCAGCCAATCGGTCCTGACCGCGCCGCGGGTTTACTTTGCGATGGCGCGCGACAAGCTGTTCTTTCGCAGCGTGGCGAGCGTGACGCGGCGCACTCACGTTCCCGCCGTGGCGATCATCGTGCAGAGCGTGTGGACCATTGTTGTCGCACTCTCTGGCCGCTACGAACAGATACTGAATTACGTGGTGTCGATGGACTTCTTGTTCTTTGGACTGACGGGCGCGAGCTTGTTCGTTTTTCGCAGCAGGGAGGGTAAAGCTGCGGCGAACAGCCGGCTTGGATACCGCGCTCCGGGTCATCCATTTACTACTGGGGTGTTCGTGCTGGTATCGTGGCTGGTGGTGATCAACACCATTTACAAGTACCCGAAGAATAGCTTGCTCGGCATGTTCATTTTGCTGCTGGGTCTGCCGGTATATGCCTTCTGGGCTACGAAGCAGAAAGCTGGAGAGGAGAAAACCTTATGCCATCGCGCACCCACATCGGCTCGCCCTATATGCAGTTTGCCAAGCTGCGCTCCAGCGCGAAATACAATCTGGCGACCAGCGGGATCATGAGTTATCCGTTGAAGGAACTGCCAGTGAAGCTCGACGACCTGGAGATCAACGGTTCCGACGATTACGGCTACGCTCCGCTACGCGAGCGTCTGGCGAAGCTGAACGGCGTAACACCGGATTGCGTTGTGACGGCGGCAGGTACGTCGATGGCGAACCATCTTGCCTTCGCGGCGGCGCTGGAGCCGGGCGAAGAAGCGCTGGTGGAGTGGCCAACGTATGAGCTGCTGGTCACCACGCTGGAATACCTGGGCGCGACCGTGCGCTATTTTGATCGCCACATGCAAACCGGCTTCCGCGTGGATCCGGAGGAAGTGGAGCGAAAGATCACGCCGCAGACCCGGCTGATCGTCCTTACCAATCTGCACAATCCGACCGGGGTCCTTATCGACGAGGAGACGCTTCGCGCCGTCGGCGATCTTGCCAAGAAGAACAACGCGCGCGTACTGGTGGACGAAGTTTACCTGGAAGCGCTGTATGAGCAAAGGCCACGTCCGGCGATTCATTTGGGCGATCACTTTCTGGTGACCAGCAGCTTGACCAAGGCTTACGGCCTAAGCGGGCTGCGTTGCGGGTGGGTGCTGGCAAATCCAGACTTCACACAGCGGATGTGGCGTATCAACGATCTGTACGGCGTCAACGCCGCACATCCGGCGGAGCTGTTGAGCGTGATTGCGATCGATAATCTGGACCGCGTGGCCGCTCGGGCCAAGAAACTGCTGGTGGCAAACCGTTCTGCACTGGACGACTTTCTGCAATCGCGCGACGACATCGAGTACGTTCGCCCGGAGTACGGCACCATTGTTTTTCCCAAGCTGAAGCACGGAACCGTCGATCAACTGGATCGTCTGTTGCGGGAGCAATATGAGACCAGCGTGGCTCCAGGCAAGTACTTTGAAATGCCGCAGCATTTTCGAGCTGGGATCGGAGGCGATCCCGAGATGACTCGTGCTGGGTTGGAGCGCCTGGGATTGGCGCTGGACCAGCTAAGAGCGCGGAATCGCAGATAGCCGCGTTATAGGCCGGGGCTCAGCGGGAACCTTCCTTAGATCTCATAAATCTATTTGCGATTTGAGGCCCGGCCAACGCCGCCTTTTAGCTAGCGGCGGCGCCAGTAATGCCTGTCGACGAAGTCGCGATATTGCCGCCGCCGCGGCCTTCCGGCGTCCCAGCTAAACGCGCCCTTTTGCAGCGTGAAGCGAGGCGGTTCTGCGGTATCGAGGGCGACAATGCTGAGGATGTCGAAGCGGCAGGCTGGCGGGCGATCACCCGGCAAGCGGCGAAGATAACGCCGGGCGACCGAAAGAATGTTGCGCTGTTTCTTTGCCGTCACGGCAGTCGATGGCGGGGCAAAGCTGTCGTCGGTGCGCGTCTTGACCTCGACAAAGCACAATATGCCGTGGTCCCAGCCGATCAGGTCGATTTCGCCGCGATTGTGAGGCACCCGGAAGTTGGTCGCCACAAACTGGTAGCCCAGGCTCTTAAGATAAAAGTAGGCTTCGGTTTCGCCGTGCCTGCCCAGCGCCAGATGTTTTGCTTGGCGCGACGGTGAGCGCGTGCCGATCTTCTCTAGGGCGCGGATGACGAACCGAGTGAGCCAGGCCATGGAAAGGCGCGACCAACTGCGCCCTGCCGTAACTTTAGTTATCGTTCAGACAACCGCGTGTGACGCCAGTCACCGACACACGTGCAACACGGATAAGCTGCAATTTCATAGAATGGAGAAGTGGGGAGTCTTAAGGGTAAAGAGAAAGACATTCTAAAGCTGTTGCCGTCGCCAAAGCGGCCTCCCAGGCTCACCGCGCGGCGCATCGGCATTCATACATCAACGGCGGGCGGAGTACAGAATGCGGCGGAGCGAGCTTACCGGCTGGGCTGCAATGCATTTCAGATTTTCTCGTCCAGCCCAAGGCAGTGGAAGCCATACGAACTGGCCCGCGCGCACTGCGAAGAGATGACCCGGCTGCGCGAGCGCTATGGCCTGAAACCGCTCGTCATTCACGCTAATTATCTGGTGAACCTCGCGGGCGGCAATTCAGAATTTCATGCCAAATCGATCGTGGCCTTTCGAGGCGAAGTGGAGCGCGCGCTGGCGCTGGGCGCTGAGTTCCTGGTGCTGCATCCCGGCTCATTTCGCGGAAGCAGCCGCGAAGAAGGTTTGCGGCGGGTTGCCCTGGCCATTGAGCAGGCAGTCGAGGGTCTCGATCTGGCGGCCGGCAACTTGCGTGTCCTCATCGAAAACACTGCCGGCTCGGAGTTTTCACTTGGCGGCAATTTCGAGCAGGTTGCAGAGTTGCTGTACCTGTTGAGCAACTTCGTGCCTTCAGGAGCGTGTATCGACACTTGCCACATGCACGCGGCAGGCTATGACATCGTGAGCGACGACGGATTTGCCGACACCATCGATCAGCTCGATCGCACGGTTGGACTAAAGAACGTCTATGTCTGGCATTGCAACGATGCCAAGGCCGCGCGCGGCTCGAAGCTGGACCGGCATCAGCACATCGGGAAGGGAAGCATCGGGCTGAAGCCTTTTCGCCGCTTGCTGAATGATCCGCGGCTGGCACACGCAGCGTTCATTGCCGAGACGCCGATTGACGAGCCGTTGGACGACCTGACCAACGTGAATGTACTGAAGCGGCTGGTGGGAAAACATCGATAACAAGCGAATTGAACGTGGCGGGACGAGAACCTGAACGCAGCTGCTGAGGACAAACTGAATATGTATTGTAGGGAGGGTAGGAAGCAGCGCTAGAGCAGGTGAATTACTCTGAACTTTCGGGTAGACTTTCATGCAACCTGAATAATATACCGAAATGGCCAACCAGATACCCACCCGCCAAGAAATTCGTGAACGCAAACAACGCGAGAAAATAGCTAGCGAACTCGAGGAATATGGTCTGAACCACCTGCATTTTGATCTCAAGGGAGCAAGGCTGACTCATAAGTTCTTTACTACGGAGTTTTTCGATTTTGGCACACTGCTCGGCGACAACGCTCGCGGTGTTGCTCGTTCATGGCCAGGGGAACCGGAGAGGACATTCATCGCCTTCATGCAAGGAACCGATACCAGGCTGGAGTTTTCTCGGTGGTGCAAATCGCTAAAGGATTATTTTGACGAAAGTCGACGAACACCTCCGTACGCCCGATCCCTTTGGTGAAGCGACAAGCGTTGGTTTGGCGATGGGTACATTTCCAACGCTCAGTGAACTCGGTAACGACCTTCTTTCAGATTCGGAGAAGGCTCTTGTATTGCAGAGACTAGACGAACTCCAGATTCACATCAAGGAACAAATCGATGCGGAGGACGAACGTATAGAAGAGCGGCTGGAAGCCCTGGGTCAACGGATAGAGTATCTTAAGGAGGCCAGTGCAAGGACCCCACGCCAATATTGGTTGGACATTCTATATAGCGTCCTTGTGAACTTTGTGGTGAGCGGGATTTACGATCCGGCTCGCGCACAAGAGCTGGGCCAATTTGCCTTCGCGCTCTTCCAGTTCTTGATCACCAATCGTCTGCCGGGCATCTAGCTATACATCACATCCATCGGCCCTTTACCAGGAAGAAACCTTTGCCTCGCACGTTGTAAAATCAACGTTTACCCCAAGCTCATCTAAAGAAGACTTATGGCCGACTCCAAAACCCAAGAGCCGAACACGGGAACCCAGACCCAGACTGCTGCCCGTCCCGACCGCTACGATCCGCAGGCGATCGAGCAAAAGTGGGCCGAGCGCTGGCCACAAAATCCGGATCTCTATCGCGCGGAGCCGTCGAACACGACGCGCAAGAAGTATTACGTGCTGGAGATGCTGCCCTATCCTTCGGGCGCGCTGCACATGGGGCACGTGCGCAACTACGCCATCGGCGATGCGCTGGCGCGCTACATGTGGATGCAGGGCTACAACGTGCTGCATCCCATGGGCTGGGATTCGTTCGGCCTGCCGGCGGAGAACGCCGCCATACAGAACCAGACGCCGCCCAAGCAGTGGACGCTGCACAACATCGCCGCCATGAAGCGGCAGATGAAGCGCCTGGGCTTTGCCTACGACTGGTCGAAGGAGATCACCACCTGCCTGCCGGAATATTACCGCTGGAACCAGTGGTTCTTCCTGAAGCTGTTGGAGCGCGGACTGGCGTATCGCAAGAAGAGCAAGGTGAACTGGTGTCCGAAGTGCGCCACGGTGCTGGCCAATGAGCAGGTGCTGCCCAACGGCTGCTGCTGGCGCCATGAAGACACGCTGGTGGAACAGCGCGAGTTAGAACAGTGGTTCCTGCGCATCACCAATTACGCCGACGAACTGTTGCAGGGCCTGGACAGCTTGCAAGGCTGGCCGGAAAAGGTCCGTACCATGCAGCGCAACTGGATCGGGCGCAGTGAAGGCGCGCTGGTGGATTTCAAGCTGGATGGCGAGGCCGGCCCGGCGGGCGACAAGATTTCTGTTTTCACCACGCGGATCGACACTATCTACGGCTCAACCTCGTTGCAGTTGGCGCCAGAGCATCCGATTGTGACCGACCTGGTCGCCAACAACCCTGAGTTGCTAACCAAGGTTGAGGAGTTGATTGCCGAGCAGCACAAAGCGAAGGAAGCCGGCGACATCGGCGCCATCGAAAAGCATGGCGTCGCCACCGAACGCTACGCGCTGAATCCGTTCAACGGCGAGCGGGTGCCCATCTGGGTGGCCAATTATGTGCTGCTGGACTACGGCACCGGCGCGATCATGTCGGTGCCGGCGCACGATGAGCGCGACTATGAGTTCGCCAAGAAATACGGCCTCGATATCAAAATCGTGATTTTGCCGCGACGCGAGGGCGACGCTGCTGACGGCGAGCCGAACGAGCCGCTCTTGCCTTTCGTTGAGACCAACAGCCTGCTCATCAACTCCGGCGACTACAGCGGGCTGCCATCCGAGGAAGCAATCGAGAAGATGTCGAAGTACGCCGAGGAACATGGCTTCGGCAAGGCGACGGTAACGTTTCGGCTGAAGGATTGGGGGATCAGCCGGCAGCGCTATTGGGGCACGCCCATCCCGATCATTTATTGCGAGGCGTGCGGCATCGTGCCGGTCCTGGAGAAAGATTTGCCGGTGCTGCTGCCGGAGAACGTCGAGATCACGCTGGCCGGCGGATCGCCCCTGGGCAACGTGCCGGAGTTCGTGAATGTGAGCTGTCCCAAATGCGGCGGGCCCGGCCGCCGCGAGACCGACACCATGGACACCTTCGTCGACTCGTCCTGGTACTTCTATCGCTATACCGATCCCACATTGTCAGACAAGGCGCTGGCCTCTGACATTGTGGGATATTGGTTTCCTATCGACCAATATATTGGTGGCGTGGAGCACGCCATCCTGCACCTGATCTATTCGCGCTTCTGGACCAAGGTGATGCGCGATATGGGGCTGGTGCGCAACTCCGAGCCAGTGGCGCGGTTGTTCACCCAAGGCATGATCATCAAGGGCGGCGCCAAGATGTCGAAGAGCCTGGGCAACGTGGTTTCGCCCGACGACATGGTGGCGCGTTACGGCGCGGACGCGACGCGCATGTACACGCTGTTCGGCGGTCCGCCCGACCAGGACCTGGATTGGCAGGACGCGGGAGTGGAAGGCGTCAGCCGCTTCCTGTCGCGCGTGTACCGGTTTGTGGCGCGCAATGCCAAGCCGGCTGATTCGGCGCAGGGCCGGAACCAGGATGGGCAGCTTTCACCGGCGGCGAGGAAGATGCAGCGCAAGTTGCATCAGACGGTGCAGCGCGTTAGCGAGGACTTTGCTGGGCGGTGGCATTTCAACACGTCGATTTCATTCCTCATGACTCTGGTGAATGAACTCTACGCCTATGAGGATGGCGTGCAACGCGGCGAAAATCCCCACCCTTCGACAAGCTCAGGGCAGGTTCCAGGCAAAATCGGCTCGGATGGGGCACCCGCACCTCTGTGGTTGCTGGCCGATGTGCAGCGCAAGCTGGTGCTGATGCTGGCGCCGTTTGCGCCGTACCTCGCGCATGAGCTATGGGAGATGCTGGGCGAGACCTCGGACCTGCTGCGCGCGCCGTGGCCGAAGTACGATCCTGCGCTGGCCAAGGATGAAGAGGTCGAGATTGGCATCCAGGTGAACGGCAAGATTCGCAGCCGAATCGTTATTTCCGTCGATGCGAGCGAGGATCAGGTGCGCGAGCTGGCGCTGGCGGATGAGAAAGTGAAAGCCGCGATCGAGGGCAAGGAGATCGTGAAGGTGCTAGTGGTGAAAGGCAGACTGGTGAATATTGCGGTGAAGTAGAAAGTCCCCACCGAAGCAAAGGACGCTTGGGTAGGGCACCCGGCGTCAGGCACCCGGCGTCAAGCCAGGACGAGAGCGTCAATCGAACTCTTTCAGCTCTTCCGGACGCCGTTTGAGCTGCCGACGCCAGAAGAAATAGAACGGCGCGCCGAGGAAGACGATTCCGATGCCGATCAGCGTTTCCTTGGGACGAGTGACGATGGAGTTGAGCGCCCAGGCTCCCGCCATCAGGACATACAACGCCGGCAAATAGGGATAGCCGGTACAGCGATAGGGACGCGGAACGTTGGGACGCGTGCGGCGCAGCACGAACAATCCCACCACCGCCGCTGCGTACGACAGCACCATCATGAACATGACGTAGGTGTAGAGCTGGTCGAACGAGCCGCTGAGGGCCAGCACCACCGCCCACGCGCTGAGCGCAATCAGGCTCAACGCCGGCGTGCGATAGCGCGGATGGAGGCGGCCCATCGCGTGAAAGAATGCGCCATCGCGCGCCATGGCAAACGAGACACGCGCGCTGCTGAGGATGGCGCACGACATCGCGCCGAAGCACGACAACGCGATAGTCGCGCTCAGCCAGCGCGCGGCGCTCGACGAGAACAGCGTGACGGCAGCGGCCTGCGCAATGGTCTCTTCCTTCGCGACTTGGGCAATAGGCAGCGCGTACAGGTAGACGGCATTCACCGCGAGATAGATCACGCAGACCAGCAGTATCCCCAGCACCAGAGCGCGCGGCAGAACGCGTTGCGGATTCTTGATCTCGCCGGCGACCCAGGTGACGTAAACCCAGCCGTCGAAGGCCCAGAAGACGCCGATGAGCGCAATGCCGAATCCGGAGATCAAGTGGCCAAACGTGACCGGCTGGCTCGATGGAATATTCACCGCGTAGTTTGACCAGTGTCCCCGGCCCACCGCGATACCGAGCAGCACGAAGCTTCCGATCGCCACGAATTTTGCCCAGGTGGCAACGTTGATCAACGCGGAACCGCGCTTCACACCGAGGACGTTGATGGTTGTCAGCAGGACAATGGCGCAAATAGCGACAACGTCACCGCGGGTAAGCGTCCAGCCAGCGAGCTTCAGGATGGGCGCGTGCGCCGAGGCGACGGGAAGCACTGCGCCGAAGTAGTCGGCAAAGCCGACCGCAAGCGCGGCGATGGTACCGCTCTGGCCGACGGTGAAGATCATCCAGCCGTAGAGGAAGGCGGGAAACTCGCCGTAGGCCTCGCGCAGGAAGACGTACTGGCCTCCGGCTTCGGGAAACATGGTGGCCATCTCGGCAAAGGCGAAGCAGGCCAGCAGTGAGATGAGTCCGCCGACGAGCCACACCCCGAGGAAGAACAGCGGCGTGCGCACCGCAGCGGCGATGGGTCCGGCTGTTAAGAAGATGCCGGAGCCGATGATGCCGCCGACCATCAGCAAGACCGTGTCCGTCAGCGAGAGGCCGCGGAGCAGGGAAGTGTAATGCGTCGTCTGGCTTGGTTGCGATGTGGCGGGGAGTGCCATGGTCAGCCGATGCCGAGGTCTTCGGGCAGCTCCAGCGGCGTACCGCAGACCCGGCAGATCACGGCCGAGCAGTCGCCGCAGGTCAGCGGATCGTCCACTTCACGCCCGCAATTCGGGCAGTAGAGCATGGAATGCTGCTCGCCGTTCGTCGGCTGGGGAGTTTGAGCCATGAGTTTCCGCGACTGTACCATAGATCTTCACACCACGCTCAAGAACGCGGCAGCTTGGATAATTTTTCTACTACAGGGACACAGAGAGGAAGATTTCATATTCACCAGGGAACGTAGGTCGGGGGAGAATGCAGGGCCAAGAAAGTCTTAGGTCTTAGCTGCCAAGTATTTTGCGACTCTGTGCCTCTGTGTCTCTGTGGTGAAAACAGAACGAGGAGAGGATGAGCGAGAACAAGACGATTTCCAGCGACGAGCAGATGCGGCGCGAGTTCAACCGATGGGCCGAAGCCGGCAGGGGCGAGGAGATGGAGCAGCACCACATCAGCATCACCCAGCAGACGCTGGCGCTGATGGGGCTGAAGCCGGGCGAACGCGTGCTCGATCTGGGTTGCGGCGCGGGATGGGCCAGCCGTTTGCTGGCGCAACTTGTTGCCGGCGGCGAGCGGACGGGGCAGGTGGTCGGGCTGGACGTATCGGACGAAATGATCCGGCGAGCGCGTGCCAATTCGACCGAGTATGCCAACCTCCTGTTCGTGGTCGGATCCGCGTTGCAGATCCCGTGGGAGGAAAACTTCTTCGACAAGGTGCTGTCGGTGGAGTCGCTCTATTACTACGGAGACCAGGACCGCGCCCTGGCTGAACTGTTTCGCGTGATGGAGCCCAAAGGCGAGCTCTTCATACTGATCAACCTGTATAAGGACAACCCCTATACGCTGCGCTGGGTGGAAGAGCTGAAGGTCCCGGTGCAGGTGCGTTCGGAGCGGGAATATGTCGAGTTGCTAAGCGAGCACGGGTACGAAGACGTGCGAGCGGCGCGGATCCCGGACCTCACGCCGACTCCGGAGGAGTACAGCGGCAAGTGGTTCAAGAATGCCGAGGAGTTGCGTGACTTCAAGCGCATTGGAGCGCTGTTGCTGATGGCGCGCAAGCCAGATGTGGTGTCGCCGCCGCGGGGATATGAGCTGTCTTGAGCGCCTTTTCACCACGGAGGCACGGAGAACACGGAGTTTTTTCTCTTTGGTTGTTCTAAGCCGAGTAGCGCCCAAGAGCGAAGCCGCGATGCGAGCTCTACGATACTCCGTGCTCTCCGTGGCTCCGTGGTGAACTAACCACGGCTATAAGCTGCCCCTCCCCGGGCCGACGTGGATGCTGCCATTCACGTTGCCGAGTTCGATGTGGACGCCGCCGCTGCCCAGCGTGCCGGACATGTTCTTGCCGATCCAGTGGCCCTTTACCGTCAG
>JBEKQY010000016.1:0-35015 GCA_049519235.1 Candidatus Korobacteraceae bacterium
CGTCCCCGAAAAACAGCGCCTGTATCGCGATAGCAATCGAGAGGGCGAGGATCGCCCCAGACGGGCCAAGCACGATAGCCGCGATCGTCACTCCCAAAGCGTGGCCAGTGGTGCCGCCCGGCAGCGGCAGGTTGAACATCATGACCACGAACGAAAATGCGGCGAAGACGGAGATCAACGGAATCACGCGGCTGAGCAGCACACGCTGCAACCGCTTCAGCGCAGAGTACCATCCTGCGGCGGCTCCAGTGTAGAGCACGGCGCAGGTCGATGGACTCAAATAGCCGTCGGGAATGTGCATGCGACAATCGCCCGCGTGTAGCGATTCTCATCCTACCGCATGTGCGATTGACGCACTTCACCGCTTATCTATCGGCACGTAATGATTGGGATAGGCAGGGCCGTGATAATCGGCGCGCGGGCGAATGAGCCGATTGTCGTTGAGCTGCTCGATCACATGCGCGGTCCAGCCGGAAACGCGCG
Organism: Candidatus Korobacteraceae bacterium; assembly: GCA_049519235.1. GTDB lineage: Bacteria > Acidobacteriota > Terriglobia > Terriglobales > Acidobacteriaceae > Bog-257. The sequence goes on from JBEKQY010000016.1 coordinate 484, forward strand.
ACACGGCGAACACCGGGGTGAACAGATCGATGTCGATGCCCAGCGTGTGATAGGTCGAGGCGGAATAAAAATCGACGTTGGCGTTGAGCTTGCGATCGGCAACGATGAACGCTTCGATCTGGCGCGAGATCTCGAACCACTTGGCGTCGCCGCTGGATTGGCCTAGGTCCTGAGACATCTTGCGCAGGTGCGTGGCCCGCGGGTCTTCGGTGTGATAGACGCGGTGCCCGAAGCCGGGAACCTTTTTCTTTTGCGCCAACATGCCTTTGATATAGTCCACGGGATCGGCGCCTGAGGCGTCAATCGCTTCCAGGATGTGAAACACAGCTTCGTTGGCGCCGCCATGCAGCGGCCCTTTGAGTGCGCCGATGGCTGCGGTGACGGCGGAGTGCATGTCACTGAGGGTTGCCGCCACCACGCGCGCGGCAAAGGTGGAAGCGTTCAGCTCATGGTCCGCGTGCAGGATGAGCGCGATGTCGAAGGCACGCTGCGCGGTCTCGCTGGGAACCTCGCCGTTCAACTGGTAAAGAAAATTTCCCGCATGAGAGAGCGAGCGGTCAGGCTCAACCAGCGGCTTGCCCTTGCGGATGCGGTCATAAGCAGCGACCACGTAAGCCATCTGGGCGGTCAGCCGGATGGCCTTGTGCACGTTGGCGTCGTGATCGTTGACCCGCTCTTCAGGATCGTAGTACGAGAGGGCCGAGACGGTGGTGCGCAGCACGTCCATGGGCAGCGCGTGCGCCGGGGCCTGCCGCAACAGGCTGACGATGGCGGCGTCCAGCTTGCGTTCGCGCGCCAGGTTCAGCTTCAGCTCGTTGAGCTCGGAGCGATTGGGCAGCCGTCCGAACCACAGCAGATAGCAGACTTCCTCAAAGGTGGAATGGTCGGCCAGCTCGTGGATGTCGATGCCGCGATAGGCGAGCACACCCTGGTCGCCATCGATGTAGCAGATGCCGGAATTTGCGGCAGTAATACCCTCCAGTCCCTTGGGACCGTGTACCGTGGTTGACATGGATACCTCTTGCGATCGCTGCGCCGTGAAAGATGCTGGTCGCACTCTAGGCAGGCGCGACCTTCGCGCTGAACTGCAACTTACTTTTATACTCCGCAGCTTTCGTGCTCGTCTATCGCAGAGGCAGGGGACAGTGGGCAGCGCGCCCGCAATGGGCCCGGTGCCCGACTGGTCCCACCGCTGTGAAATAATGCGTCGCGGACCAGAGTCTGTTTTGATCGGTTGAGCTGTCGTCCCGCGATATACTAATGTCTCCGGGGATGGTTGTGAGCGCTCAGCAAAAAACGTTTTTCATTGAGACCTTCGGCTGCCAGATGAACTTCCACGACTCCGAAAAGGTCGTGGGGACGCTCATCTCCGAGGGCTACCAACAGGTGCAGCGCGAGGAAGACGCCGATCTCATCTTCTACAACACCTGCTCCATCCGCGATAAGGCCGAGCAGAAGGTCTTCCACCGGCTGGCCGACTTCAAGAAGCTGCACCGGGAGGGAAAGCGGTTTGCCGTGCTGGGCTGCGTGGCGCAACAGGAAGGCGAGAAGATTTTCGAGCGCGCGCCGCATGTCTCGCTGGTGGCGGGCTCGGCGTCGTATCGCAACCTGCCGCAGATGCTGGTGCAGATTGAGTCGGGCGCCGGACGCGTCACCGGGCTCGACGACCGCGAGACCGACCAGACCTTTGAGACTGAGTTCACCGCGCGCACCAATCCGCATCGCGGCTACATCACCATCATCGAGGGCTGCGACAAATTCTGCGCTTATTGCATTGTTCCCTACACTCGCGGCAAGGAGCGCAGCCGTACTTCGCGGTCGGTGCTGGACGAAGCCAAGCGCATGGCTGACGCCGGCTATAGCGATATTCAATTGCTCGGGCAGAACGTTAACTCCTACCGCGATCCTATTGGGAAGATGACATTTGCCGAGCTACTAGCGTCCATCGGCGCGCTGCCGGGGATCCGCCGGGTGCGGTTTACGACATCCCACCCACGGGACTTCACCAAGGACATCGTGGACGCGATCGACTCTGTGCCTGCCCTCTGCGACCACGTGCATTTGCCGGTGCAGAGCGGTTCGTCGCGTGTGCTGATGTCGATGTTCCGCGAGTACAGCCGCGAGCAGTATCTGGAACGCATCGCCTGGATAAAGGCGGCACGCAACAAAGAAATCAGCATCACCACCGACGTGATTGTCGGCTTCCCCGGCGAAACCGAAGCCGAGTTCGGCGACACGCTCAGCCTGCTCGACGAGGTTGGCTACGACGGCGTCTTTTCGTTTAAGTACTCGCCGCGTCCCAACACTCCGGCGTTGCAGTATGCTGACTCAATCCCGGATGGCGAGAAGTCGCGCCGTCTGCAGGTCTTGCTGGAACGCCAGCGCGAGATTCAACGTGTCCGCTATCGCAGGCATCTAGGTCAGGTCCTTGAAGTAATGGTTGAAGGGAAAAACTCCGCTCGCGGACAGATCGTTGGCCGAACCTCGCAGAACAAGACGCTGAACTTCGTCATCAATGGCGCTCCGGAGCCGCGCACCGGAGATTACGTAGACGTGGAGGTCACACAAGTCTTTCCGAATAGCTTGTTGGGAGCGATGTGTGACCAAAGTGCTCGGGACATCCATAAGGGCGTTGCGCCGCGTACTCGATAAGTAGTATGAAAGGGCAGGGAAACTGGAGGGCCATGATGGAAGTCGAGATGAAGATACGCGGGTTGATGATGGATCCCGTGACCAATATGCCCATCGTGGTGCTGAAAGACCAGGGCAGCGAAACGGTGCTGCCCATCTGGGTCGGCGTCTACGAAGCCAACGCCATCGCGCTGGAGATCGAGAAGATCACCACACCGCGTCCCATGACTCACGACCTGCTGAAGAACCTGCTGATCGGTTTGGAAACGATGGTGCGCAAGGTGGTGGTCACCGAACTGAAAGAGGACACCTTCTTCGCGGTGATCTGGCTGGAGCGTGAGGGGCAGATGATCAGCATCGACTCGCGGCCGTCCGACGCCCTCGCGCTGGCCCTGCGCATGGATTGCCCCATCTTCGTCGAGGACGAAGTGCTGAAAAACAGCAAGGTGGCCGGAAGCGTCAGCGACAGGGTCTCCAGCGAAGAGTTGCGCAAGTGGCTGGAGAACCTGGGCGAGGACGATCTGGGGCGCTATAAGATGTGAGAAAAGCAGCGACTAGCAATTAGCAATTAGCCAAAACCTGCGAAGGCGCTACTCTTTACTTTACCGCGAAGATGTTGCGGAGCCCGAAGAGAACTCAACTGGGAAGCTTTAGCTAGTCGCTAATTGCTAATTGCCATTCCATGCCCGATCCCGCCGAACAACTGCAACGCATCTATCTCGCCGGCTTCGAACTTCAGACCTTCGAGCGCTATCCCAACTCGGTTGGCGTGATTCGCGACGGCTGTATCGCCTTGCTGCGTTCTACGCCGACCGGCCTGGAAATGATCGGAGCGCACGGCTGGCGCATGGGAGAAGTTCTGGGCGTGCTGGTCGAAAAAGACGGCAGGAAAGTCTTCCAGGCGAAATCCGAGGTGGTGGAAGCCACGCCCGAGCGACTGGAGGCGCTGCGAAAGTTTAAGTTGGACTTGGAGCAGTTGTTGACAGCGACAGCGTAGATCCCCGATGCTACTTTGTCTCAGTTGCGTACCGCCAATCGAGGCCAGCACTTTGATTTACGGGGTGTCCCGCAATTTCGCGCCATAACTCGTAAAGTAGGGTCTCGCGGGGAGCGTCCTCACCCCAGCGGCCGCGTTTTCATTGACAGCTACATGGCGGCACGACTGAAGTCGTGCCCTGATACAAACCCGATCTGCGCTATGAAGTGGCAGCGTTAACCGCTCCCAGCACCATGGCCAGGATCGCCATGCGCGTTTTCACTCCGTTGCGTACCTGTTCGTGAATGCACGACTGCGGGCCATCGGCGACTTCGCTGGTCAACTCCATACCGCGGATGACCGGGCCGGGATGCATCAGGATGGCATCGGGCTTGGCCAGCATCATGCGTTGCGGCGTCACCTGGTAGTGTGCGATGTAATCCTCAACGCTGTGATGTCTTCCCGCGAGCCGCTCCTTCTGGACCCGCAGCGCCATCACCACATCCGCGCCTTGCAGCGCTGCATTCAGGTCGTGGCTGACCTCGACTCCCGGCGCTAGGGTTGCCGCGATCTCCGGCACAAAGTCGCGCGGGCCGCAGAAGATGACCTCGGCCCCGAAGCGTGAGAGCAGCTCTGCATTGGAGCGCGCCACGCGACTGTGATACACGTCGCCAACGATTACCACGCGTAAGCTGCGAAGCTCCTTCTTGTGATTCAGAATGGTGAGCGCATCCAGCAACGCCTGCGAGGGATGCTGGTGCATGCCGTCACCTGCATTCACAACCGGCACTGACATATAGCGGGCGAGCAGGTGCGCCGAGCCGCTGTTGGGATGCCGCATCACGATCACGTCAGCCCCAATGGACTGTATGGTCCAGCCAGTGTCGATGAGCGACTCGCCCTTCTCGATGCTGGAGGAGGTTGTGGTGACCAGCGTTGTCATGGCGCCGAGCGCTTTGGCGGCGAAGTCAAACGAGGCGCGGGTGCGGGTGGAGGCCTCGTAGAACAGCAGCACCACTCGCTTGCCATGCAATATGCGAGAGGGACGATTCGGGTCCATGCGCCTGGCCAATGCCAGAATGGCTTCAATCTGTTCGGTCGTAAGCTGGTCGATGCTCAGCAGTGAACCCAGAGATGGCTTCATTGTCCTTGCGGTACCTGCTCCATCAGCAGCACCTTGTCGGCGTCGTCGCTCTCTTGCAGCTTGACTTCGATGAACTCGTTGGGGGTGGTCTGGATCTTGCGGCCGACAAAGCTGGCCTCGATGGGCAACTCGCGATGGCCACGGTCGATAAGCACGCAGAACTGAATGCGCCGCGGGCGGCCGTGATCGAACAGGGCATCGAGAGCGGCGCGAGCAGTGCGACCGGTATAGAGAACGTCGTCCACCAGAACGATGTCTTTGTCGCGGATGTCGAACTCCATCGTGCTCTTTTTCACCTCCGGACGAAAACCCACGGTAGAGAGATCGTCGCGATAGAGGGTGATGTCGAGCGTGCCCACAGGCACCGGCGTCTTCTCGATACGCCCCAGGATCTTGGCCAGCCGGTGCGCCAGCGGCACGCCACGCCGCATGATTCCGACCAGGCCTAGGTTGCCGACTCCATTATTCTTCTCGACAATCTCGTGCGCCAGGCGGACGAGCGTTCGCTCAATTTCAGAGGCGGAAAGGATTTGCGATTTTTCGCGGAGATTCGAGGAGTGAGGGGAGGGCTTGGTCATGCCGCTCGAATCATACGCAAAGCGGGAGGCGTGGGGCAACTGGGGCAGCAGCGTGCGTGTCGGAAGTAAAGCAAGCATAGCGGATTGATCGCCGACAACTCGTAGCAGGATTGCTTGTGTAATGGCTGATTACAACAATATGGCGTTCCCTCGGAGATCGTATGCCGACAGTGGCGCACACTTTCGACGGACGCTGGCCGACTTATCAGGACGGATCGGTTCCTCGATGAGTGACTCAGCGATAATTCCTCATTATCGGACCTCGCGGAACGAAGCGCGGTAAACTTCCTGTTGACCGACGATCCACGCAGAATAGCAGGGTTCAAAGTGTTGTCTGCAATATCTATGGAATCAGGCTGATTCCTGACGTGAGGGGCCTTGGCAATGAAAGCCACGGATTTCGAATATCGTCGTCAGACGTTGGTTCACCAATTCATTGTTGCCGCTGCTTTTCTCACGTACTTTGTGGACCGCGAGGACATTGTATGGCGATTCGTCAAAGACAGTTCGGCACCGAGAGGGTTTGAGCGCTTGTTTTTCATCGTGGCGACAGTATTCATTGTTGTTGGCGCCGCAATCTGTACATCTGCGCGCGTTTGCCGTAGGCGAGGGAGCGCGATTGGCATGGAATCGTATCGTCATCTTCATCGATCACGGTACTTCGGAGACTTTCTCTATGCAATCGGCTTAGCTTCTCTCTTTCCTCTCTGGGGATTCATCATCCTCGTGGCGGGCGAAGCCCTTCGCGTCCTTCGCCTGATACAGCGCGAGGATCCTCGGGCACGGAATCTCCTGCTGCACATGTTGCCCACTGCTTTACCGCTCATACCTCCTGCTGCGCAAGAATTTCATTCAGGGTGGGGAAAGGCCTTCCGGCAAGAAACAGTCAAATGGGGACTATTTCTGACAATGGTCGTCTTCGTTATCACACTCAAGGACAGACTTGCAGAGGTTCTTGCCGCGGCCAGTTTTCTTATCGGTCTATTGGTCAATACACCCATATTCAGCCGGGAACCAAGCACCGCTGAGTGAAGCCGGCACACCGAAAGGACGGCTTCAACTCCTTTCCATTTGATTTATGAAAAGAGAGACACAGTTAGGATGCGGACAACTGCATCGATATCGCAGCGGCGAATCGCTTTCCGCAATGACAATCAATCTAGAGGTGATTTCTCAGTTGTTGATATCACGCCAATGCTCTCATCGAGCTCACGTCAAACTGGCAGCTATGGATTTGTCCCGATAAGCGCCCTTGTGGTCATGAGACTCATGGATTGTTTAGCCATCCAGAGCTTGAGGCACGTCGGGCAATGTCAGTTGACGTTATATCGCCATTCCACAAGTAATCCCGGCCAGCGCGCAGCGGCAGGTAATGCCTAGCGGAACTCGCGACGGCGGCGAAACATGGAAGCGCCCAATGCGCCACCCGCCGCGGTGAACAAAACGAACACCACTCCCATGATGAGCAAGAAGAGCACAATCATTGTGGCCGCACCCTGCGGGGTGGTCATCCAGTCGAGCAGGTGCTGCATCATTTCCTGCACCTTGGGATCGGGGTTGCTCGCCATTTGTTTCTGCATCTGCTGTTCCATGGCGTGGCGAAAGTCACCACGGGAACGAAAGGTGAGGAACGAGATGGTCGACAGCACCGAATTCACGACAAAACCAAACAGGCCGGCGAGGGCGCCGAGCTTCATTCCCATGCCCGGCGTGATCAGCGTCTCCGGCGCCCGTTTCTGATAGAGCGAGACGGAAAGGGCGCCGGCTCCGAGCATCCAGAGGCAGCAACCAACCGAGACGATGGGAATCGCCGAGAGTAGTGCGGCGCCCACGCCGCACAGCAACGCGCCTTTCCACGCCAGATCCCAGCGAATGGCGCTGGGGAGCGGCGAGTACGGCGAACCCGGGGACCACATTGAAGATGGCGGCGCGGTGGGCGGAGGCGGCGGAAAGGGTTGCGCGGAGAGATCGGGGGTTGGGCCAGGTGTCCACTGGGACTCGGCTTCAGGCGGAATGACGCGAATCTGCGGTGCGCCGCAGTGCGGACAGAAGGCAGTTCCTTCCGCGATCTCGGCCTGACAGCGATAGCAGGGATATTCCACTTGCCGAAAGTTACAGGAAGCAGGGAGCAATTAGCAACTAGCAGCGAGCAATTAGCCACGAGCTGCGAGCCTGGAGCTTCGAGCAGAGCAAATTCTGAGGAAGCGCTGTGCAGCGCTAACGTACTGGACTTCTCGCCGCCAACACAGCATCAAGGAAACTAACTGCTCGTAGCTCAAGCATCGAAGCTCGAAGCTACAGCGTGTCCTGTTTGCCGCGGGTTTGTACCAAGACCGTGCCGAAGCGCGTGCCCGAGCCGTTGGGCTCGATCGACACCAGATGTTCGTTGTCGCCGGTGCCGGCCTTGATCTCCCAGCCATCACCGCTGGTATCGGAGCAGCTTAGCTTCTTGTCTTCGTCTGCGTGGGCGGAGATGTGCACATCCGAGCCACCGCTGTGCCCGTTACACACCAAAATGGTCCCGAATGACTTCATTTTGCCTTCGTAAAATGCCTTCACTTTTTCCGGAGAATCGTCAGTCTCGTACTCGGCGGCGATGACCTTCAACCCGAAGCCGGCCGCGCCGATGCTGATGTTGGCCGAATGACTGTCGCCGTTGTCGGCGGGACGCAAGTGAGCGCCGGGATACACCGCGATGCCGTTGTCGGCTGCCTTCTCACTGCTGTCCACCTTCAGATTGGCAAAGGGTGTCTCAATGTCCACCTTCTCGTTCTTCTTGTCTTTATCGTCGACACTGATGCTGCATGCGCCCAGCAGCAGCAACGTGATGCCCGCAATTACGATCGCCAATAATCTCCTGGTAGCTGCATGGTTCATTGTGTCCTCCACTGGAACTCAATGGGTCGCGTTCGGAATCCTCGCTCGGCTTTGTCTCTCCCAGAATCTATCCCGCATCGGAACGGATGTCTCCGTGAAAATTACCACAAGGATCTGATTGCGGTTCTTCGCTGTCAATTGATACGAATTTTGTGCGGCGCTGGTTCCCTTGAAGTGGCCCTTGGAGTGAAGAATGCGGATTGTGGTTCCTCGTCGCCTCGATCGCTAACCGACAACATCAGAACTGCTCGATCGGGGAAGGTAGCGAAATATGCGAGGCAACCAGGTCCGCAGCCTGTTGCACAATAGCAGGATCGTCTCCAAACCCCTCCAGCCAGACAATCTCCGGCTCGCGCCGGAACCACGTAATCTGCCGCTTCGCATAGTTACGATGGCCCTGTTGCGCTGCGGCGATCGCCTGTTCGAGGGTAAGCTCGCCGCGCAGGAACTGGATTGCCTGCTTGTACCCCAGGGAGTCGAGCGCCGTCACCTCTTTTCGCAGGCTATATTGCCTGAGTAACGATTCGGTTTCCTCTATGATCCCATTGTCGAACATCTGCCGCGCGCGCATGTTGATTCGGTCGTACAGTTGGTCGCGAGGCGGATTCAGGCCAATCCGAAGGACCCGAAAGCCCCGCAGGGGATCGCGCCCACGTTGTCGCCACAGTTCGCTCATCCGAGTTCGCGAAGCCACGCAGACCTCAACGGCGCGGACCAACTTGGGTGCATCGTTGGGGTGAATCTGCGCAGCGGCCGCAGGATCGAGGCGGCGGAGTATTCGATGCAGATAAGGCGAGCCAAACTTGGTTACCCGCTCTCGCAGGCGGGCCCGCAACTGGTCGGAGCGTTGTGGCCCGGGAAACAGGCCCTGGAGCAGAGCACGAAGATACAAACCGGAGCCGCCGACAACGATTGGCAATCTGCCGCGATGGGCAGTTTCCTTGATCGCGGCCCTCGCTTGCCGGGAATACTCGCCAGCGGTAAACGGTTCATCCGGCTCAGCGACGTCGAGCAAGTGATGCGGTACCAGCGCTCGGTTGTGGCGCGTGGGCTTGGCCGTACCGATCTCAAAGTGGCGATAGACGGCTACCGAATCGCAACTGACGATCTCGGCAGCGAAGCGCTGCGCCAGATCGACCGCCAGCGCCGACTTTCCGGACGCGGTCGGCCCTAGAATGACGGCCAGCAGTGGCTCAGACTGCAAGGGTGAAGTCATCGCGTTAGTTGAGCTGTCATCGTGCGCCCCAGGGAATGCTTTTGCCGAATCGGAGGAATGCCAGCAGAAGGATGAAGAGCGCGATCGCGAGCAAGCCAATCAATTTCCGCCGGTCCCGTGCACGCTGACGCTGTTGCAACTGAAGCTCGCGGTCCTGGGGATGCAGAGAATTCACGCGCTGCTGCGGTCCGTCACTCACAGCTTAATTCTACGACAGCGACGGAACGTTCACGCTGCCTAACGTTGTGCCCGGGCAATATACGGTGATCGCGATCGCCAATGGTTGGGATTTGGAGTGGGCTAATCCGGCAGTGTTGCAACCGTACCTGAAACAAGGCGAGAAAATTCAGGTGCCGGGTGGGCGGCAAGATGCAGGTCAAGGTTCAGGTGCAGTAGGGAACCTCATCAACTCGATCAAAAGTCGCCATGTACCCCACCCCAGAAGCCCCCACTGCCATCCTGACCGTAGCGTCCGCCTCCCTTTCCGGTCCGCTGCGGGCCGTCCGCCGCCGTTTTTCCCTTGAAAACAGCGGTCGTGGAGCAGATAACAGAGTTTGCGGTTCAGCGCTGGTGCAAGCATGAAATGGTGGTTCATTGTCGGGGCTCTCTGGTACTGGTGGCGAGTGTATACCCTGTCTTACAGGCCACAGGACTTTCCGAATCCCGCGTACGCACTGATGATGTGGCGGCGAAGAGCAAGTCGCACCGCTCTCCTGGGCTCGCTCATAGCGACAACCGCCCTGCATAGCTTCGGACTGCTTCGCTCCTGGTGGATGATTGGCTTGGCTCTTGTGGTCGGCTATCCGGTAATGGGGCTCTTTCAGCTTGCGCTTATCCAGCTCATCGTCTATTGGAAGTACCTGCTGATCATCCTCAAAGTCCGGACTGGGCGCAGGTTAGGTGCACCCAAGTTGGCCCCGCTTGTGTGGCCGATCTACCTCACAGTGGAGGAGGGAGGCAGGGGAGACGTCTTCATCCGGGAAATAGCGGAATCGTATTCACAGGCCAGTGCGACGCAGACCAGGAAGCTTGTTTTCTCGATTCTTCTCCTCTGGACATTCGCAGAAGCTTGGCTCACAGCGCGGGACTGGCACAACAATGACGCTCCGTGGTGGCTTTGCATAGTCGGCTTCCTTTTCGCCGCGCTTATCAGGCTGTGGGTTATGGCCTGGATCGCGCTGGCATGGGACTGGACGGCGCGTTGGTACGCTCGCCGCCGTTCAGCGGTCTGACGATCATCTCGGGCAGGGAGCTGTACGAGTGGAGACACAAGAAGAGCGTTAAAGAGCGGGGGTCATTCTATGGGCAGGATTAGCCCCGATTGGGTATTCTACTCTGCCACCTGCGGATGGTTTCGACGGCGGCGTGTTTTTCGACGTCATCCGGCTCATATCCGCACTGGACAAATCGTTCATCCTCCGTTACCCAATAGCTGTTGGGATAGGGTTCGCGCTGACCAAATGTGGGGTATGACCAAATACTCCAAGCAAGCTGATTTGTAGCTATGTTCCTAAAAACAACGCCAATGAAATAAATCTCTGTTTCCCTGCCAGAATCGTGATAACCATCAAACAAGCCCTGCTGCATCTTCCATCCCTCTTTCGGGTCGCCTAGCATTCAACTTCCTCCTCGATGTCGTAGAAGCACTGCGCTACAAGGCTGCCCCACTCATTCGTGGTTTCCGAATGAGTGGGACCCTGTTATGCCGACACCACCTGCTTCGCCTGCGGTGCCATGAAGCGAATCGCCTTCGCCAAAAGGATAGTCTCGATGCCGCGCAGGGAGTCGAGCACTGCGTCGGTGATCTCACCATCGACTTGCACCACCGCGACCGCCTCCTGACCGCCCTTGCCCCGGCCGAGCGAGAAGTTGGCGATGTTGATGTTGTGCTTGCCCAGCACCGTCCCGACACGTCCTACTACGCCGGGCACATCGAGATTGCGCAGGTAGATGATGTTGCCTTCCAACGGCGCCTCGACGTGAATGCCATCGATCTCCAGCAGATGCGGCACACCGCCGGGCTGGACGCAGCCAGCCACAGTGTTTTCCTGCTGCCCGCTCTTGAAGGTCATGCGCAGCACGTTGGCGGCAGCGCCGTCTGCATCGCGCACTTTGCGCTCGGTGAGGCGGATGCCGCGTTCCTCAGCGATGGACGCAGCGTTCACCAGGTTCGCCCGCTCGTGCGCATGGGCAATCTGGTTGAGCGCGCCGGCTACCGCGGCGTTGCGGATGAGCGCGGTCTTCCACTTGGCGATCTCGCCGGTGTAGCTGAGGCCGATCTCCTCCACGCCGCCTTCGCACGATTGCGCCAGGAACGTTCCCAGCCGCTCGCCGAGTGAAATGTACGGCAGCATCTGCTGGTATTCTTCTTCGCTGATCGAAGGCACGTTGACCGCGTTCTGAATCACGCCCTTCAGCAGATACTCCCGCACTTGCAACGCGATCTGTACCCCGACGGCTTCCTGTGCCTCGTGGGTCGAGCCCGCGATGTGGGGTGTGAGGATGACGTTGGGCAGCGTCGCCAGCGGCGAGTCCTTGAGCGGCTCGTGGCTGTACACGTCGAGCGCCGCGCCGCCCAGTTGGCCGGACTGCAGGGCCGCGACTACGGCGGGTTCATCCAACAATTCGCCGCGCGCGCAGTTCACCAGCTTCACACCCTTCTTCATTTTGCGCAGCGCATCGGCATTGATCATGCCTTGCGTCTGCGGCGTCAGGCCAACATGCAGGGTGATGTAGTCCGACTGGGCGTACAGTTCGTCCAGCGGCACCATGGTGACGTTCAACTGCTGAGCAAAGCTGGGAGCGACGTAGGGATCGTGCGCCACCACCTTCATCCCGAACGCCAGCGCGCGGCGCGAGACTTCCACGCCTACACGACCGAGTCCAACGATGCCCAGCGTCTTGCCGCGCAGCTCGGTGCCTTGTAGCGTCTTCTTCTCCCATTTGCCGGCGTGCATGCTCGCGTCCGCACGCGGGAGGAAGCGCGCCATCGACAGCATGAGACCGAAGGTGTGCTCGGCGACGGCCACCGCATTTCCGCCAGGCGTGTTCATGACCACGATGCCGCGCTTGGTGGCGGCGTCGAGATCGACATTGTCGACACCCACGCCCGCACGCCCAATGACGCGCAGCTTGGAAGCCTTGTCCATCATGGCCGCATCGACAAAGGTCGCGGAGCGCACAATGATGGCGTCCGCGTTGGTCAATTCGGCGGCAAGCGTTTCCTTGTCCGGAGTGACGACGGTCCAATCACCGTGCTCGCCGAAGACTTTGAGCGCGGAGGGGGAGACTTTATCTGCAATGACGATTTTCATACTTTAGCCGCCTCGGCGAATTGCCCCGCAAAGACCTCTTGCACGGCGCGCACGCCAGCGCCCAATTCGAAGTTGTGAGATGGCGCGACCTTGAGCAGCACGTGCTCCAGCGCGCCGATGACGCCGATGGCGTCGAGATAGTCGTAGTAGCCGAGATGGGCGATACGGAACAGCTTGCCCTTCATCTCGCCCTGGCCGTTGGCAACGACCATCGCAAAGCGCTCGCGGAACTCCTTCACAATCGCGCTGGAATCCACGCCCTTCGGCGGCAGAATTGCCGTAACGGCGGCTGCCGGACAGGTGGGCGCGAAGAGTCCGAGTCCCAGCGCCTGCACGCCGGCGCGCACCATTGCGGCCGAGGTTTCGGCGTTGTAGATGAGAGCGTCGCGTCCGTCGGAAAGATTGCCATTGCCGTTGCGGCGAATGTAGTCGAGCGCCGCGGCCAAGCCGCAAACCAACGCAACTGCCGGAGTGAATGCCGTTTCGCCCTTAGTCTGCGACTTGCGCTCCTTGCGCAGGTCGAAGTAATAGCGCGGCTGCTTGGCGGTTTCCATGCGCTGCCAGGCGCGCTCGCTCACGCAAAGATAGGCAAGACCGGGAGGAATCATGACGGCCTTTTGCGAGCCGCCGATGAGGATGTCGATGCCCCAGTTGTCTACCTCGAAGTGAGTGGTGCCGAGACCGGTGATAGCGTCGACGACCAGAAGCGTGTCAGTGCCCTTCAGCAACGCGGCGATGGCTTTCACATCATGCCGCACGCCGGTGGAGGTTTCCGTCGCCTGCATATAAAGGACGCTGGCGCCGTCGAGCTTCGATTTCACTTCGCGGAGGTCGAAGGTCTCGCCATAAGGAGCGCTAATCAGCTCGATCTGGCAGCCGTAGGCCTTGGCCAGATCGCGCCAGCGCTCGCCAAACTTGCCGGCGCTGAGGACGACGACTTTCTCGCCCGGCGAGGTAAGGTTGGAAACCGCGGCTTCCATAGCGCCGGTGCCGGACGAAGCGAGGATGAGAACATCATTGTTGGTGCCGATGAACGTCTTCAGATCGGCGAGGGTACGGGAGAAGATTTCACGGAACTCCGCTGTGCGGTGATGCATGTCCGCGGCCGCAATGGCGTTCTGCGCGGCGGGAAGAAGGGGAGTAGGACCGGGAGTAAACAGCCGTGTCTTACGCAGCATGGCAATACCTCTGGAGATTGATTGCGGCGCATGAACGCCGACACCTTAACTATAGGCTTCCAGGTCCGCGCAAGCTACGGCAACTGCCCACTGGCCTTGTGCTCTGAATCACAGGCCAGGGTGACCGAACCGATCCATGGCAGCGACGCCTCGGTGGCTACTTCGCCCCCTCGGGAGCATTCATAGGACTGTGTGAGCTCACCGGGCCTTCGGCATTTCCTTAGTCATACCCTTAGTCATATACGCCCAGAAGCGCATGACATCTTCCGCTCCGACCTTAAAATCGGAATCTGATTCGATCAGAACTGGCAGGCTGCCCAGGCAAAGGTTTTGCTCGAAATAGGCCCCCTGTACGGCTTTCATCTCGACCGCTATCGCCGCGACCTTGGGATTCCTGACTGAAGGAAGTACGCTAATCTCAAAAACCATGCTTCCCTTTAACGCGGGGAAGTTCTCTGGGTCACTGAACACCCAAACGTCGCGGACCACGCAAGAATCCGGCGGTAGGAGCTTGATCAGTTCGTCTCGGAACCGGCTCTCGAAGGCAGCTCCGCGTTTGACGAAATCCGAATCGGAAGACTTTGGCTGTTCCCCAAGCGTGAGCAGTACTCCAACTCTTGGGGCTTTAGGATTCGCGCACGGATCATGTTGGGCGCGTAGACTCACAGACGAAAGCATAGCCAAGCACAAAGACGTCACCAGGAAATGTGTACGCATCGCCTCCCTCCAAAGATTCTTCAATGGACGCATTGTAAACTGCGTCGATGAGATTCTTCGCCCTTGTTCCGTGTCAATGCGGCAATGTTGTGACCGCCGAAGCCAGTGGTACTGGTCGATTTCCGGATGCAAGCTGCCCGGTTTGCAAAACAACAACATACGTGACGGACAACGGTACCGTCGGCGCACGCGTACTGCATCGCAGTAAGGCAGAAATGGAGGGCGACGATTTCACTCTGAGCATAATACTCAGCGCAATGGCGGTTGAGTGCGAACTGGCTTTCATGTTTTTCAAGTGGGCCAAGATCGATAAGAAAATCTCTAATCTCGGAGCAGATATTAAGATCACGCAAGAAGACGAAAACGTGTGGGAGAAGCAATACCGTGACCGGTTCAGAATCACAGAGAAATTTGATAATGTCTCTCAACTTCTGACTGGGTTAGATTTTGATACGTACACTGGGCGCGCGGCATTAGCCGAATTGATGCGGAGCAGGCACTCTGAATCAATTGGGAAGTCGGCAAAGAAGTTTTTTGAAGAGCGTTTGTTCTGGAAGCGCAATCAGATTGTGCACTTTGGTCGGGTAGATTTCGACAAGTGTGAGGCGGAACGGTGCCTAGCACTAGCATTCACGTTATTCAGCATTATGAACGCAATGGACCATGACCGGTACAGCCGTACGTTTCCGGCCCCTGGAGCGCCGGCACCCGTGCCCTATAATTGCCCCATGAGCCTGATGAGCCTGACCGAACGCGTGCAAAAAGACATGACCGATGCCATGCGCAAGAAGGAAGAACTGCGGCTGTCCACGCTGCGCATGATGAAGGCCGCGCTGCAAAACAAACGCATCGACAAGCGCGCCGACCTCGACGAAAAGGAAGAGCTGCAGGTGTTCAGCACCATGATCAAACAGCGCAAAGATTCGATCGAACAGTTTACGAAGGGCAATCGTCCTGAACTGGCGCAAAAAGAAGCCGAGGAGATCGCCATCATCGAGGGCTACATGCCAAAGGCGGTGGGCGAAGAAGAAATCGTCGCCACCGTCCGCGCCGTCATCGCCGAAATGGGCGCTCCCACAATGAAGGACATGGGCGCGGTGATGAAGACCGCCAAGGCCAAGTTTGGAGATGCACGAGTGGACGGCAAGATTCTCAGTGAAGCCGTGAAAAAGCAATTAGCGGCGAGCAGCTAGCGGGCAGCACTTAGTAGCAAGGAGGTAAAATCTAAGGATGAGTGAAGAGACGACAGCATTGCTAAGAAAAGCTCTCTCGCTTTCCGTGGAGGAACGAGCTGAGTTGGCCAGTTCGTTGATCGACAGCCTCGAGTCGGCTGATAGCGAGGACATTGAGGCGGCGTGGCAAGAGGAGATCGCTCGTCGAATTGAGAACGTGAGAGCAGGCAAGGCGACGATGGTCCCATGGGAGGAGGTCCGCAAGAAAGCCCGCGCCATCCTTCATGAAAAAGCCCATTAAGTTTGTCTCTGAAGCGGAGGCAGAATATCTCGCGGCATTAACGTGGTATCACGAGCGCAGCCCGGCCACTGCGATCAGGTTCGAAGCTGAAGTTAAGCGGGCAGTCGAGGAAATTCGAAAGAGCCCGGAACGTTGGGCGCGATACCTGGGTTGCCGGCGGTTCTTACTTCGCCACTTTCCTTTTGCGATTATCTACGAAGAATCTCCCGTTCTTATTCGGATACTAGCTGTCGCCCATTGCCATCGAAGGCCGGGCTATTGGCGAAGCCGGTCTTGAGCTAAACAAACATGTCGGCAACCGCTGACGTTATATGGTCACGGTGGGCAATTACACTTCGCCGGGCACGGAAGCCGCGGGCTTGGCGGGAGCTTCCTCCGGAACAAACGACTCATTCTTGTAGCGACCGTTCACATCGTTCCAGCGCACGGCCAACATCTCAACCCCCATCTTGATACCGTCGCGCAGCGGGCTGATCTTGGAGCGATGATCGTGGGCCCATTCGACCGGGACCTCGACCGTGCGCAGCTTGAACTTGTTGGCCAGAAACAGCAGCTCGGGATCGAAGCCCCAGCGCTCGATTTGCTGGCGGGTGAAGACGGTCTGCGCCGCGGCCCGGGTAAACGCCTTGAAGCCGCACTGCGTGTCGCGATAGTTCAGCCCCAGTACAATACGGAGCGCCAAGTTGAAACAGCGTCCGTACAACTGCCGGAGCCACGGCTGGCGCTCGGTCTGTAGCTCCGATTGCAGCCAGCGCGATCCGATGGCAACGTCCGCGCCCTGCTCCAGTGCGGCGAACAACTTCCCCGCCTCGTAAATTGGCGATGACAGATCGGCGTCGGTGAACAGCACCATATCGCCGTGGGCGTGCAACATGCCGTTGCGAACGCTATATCCCTTGCCGCGATTTCCTGGATTCTCCACTAGCCGGAGATCGGGATGGAGCACCATGAACTGCCCCACGACTTCGGCGGTGTCATCGCTGGAGCCGTCATTCACTACAATGATTTCGCTTTGCAATTGCAGCGTCCGAAGGTAGTCGAAGATCTTCGGCAGGGATACGGAAAGGCGTTCGCCTTCGTTGTAAGCCGGAATTATGAAGCTATAGATCAAGGCCATCCTCAGCCGCTTAGACACATATTCATTGTATGCCAGTTGTCATGTGGTTAATATCGAAGGGAGAAAAGCTTGCAGCCCAGCGACCGCGGGGTCAGGAACTTGCCGCCTGTCTGCCAGCGAAGTACCCTTCGAGCAGTTGGACTTTCTATGCGCGCGGTCTTCCTCCTCATCGCGATGTTGCCGATTGGCGTAACGGCCGCTGCCGCCTCCAAGCCGCACCTTGTAGCCCTGGGAAAAGCGATGCGGGTGAAGCTCTTCGCCGGGCCTGCGGAAGATACGACGATGAACATCTCGGTCAGGCCACTTTACGTGGACAGCAAGCTGAAGGACTTCACCACCGGCGATGCGCACGATGTCACCGATCGCGAGTTTGTGGTGCGGCGGGCGTATCGCATTAACGACGCCTTGCCCGACGACGCGAAGAAGTCTCCCAAGTGGCTTTGGCAGCGAGGGGGATGGGTGCTAGTGGACCGCGTGTCGGGGAAGATCGCGCTGGTGAAGCTGCCCGATTTCGACCCGTTCTATTCGGAAGTGAGCTGGTATCGTGACTACGCGGCCTACTGCGGCATCACATCGAACGGCGAGCGGGTGAATGCGGTGGTCGCCGAAATCGGCGGCAAGAAGGCGCTGTTTCGCAAGGAACTGGGCAAGGCCGGCATGGGCGATTCGTCCGACAGCAATTGCGCGGCGCCGCATTGGGAGCGGCAACCGCCGCGCGTGACCTTCCTGCCCAAGGCCGGCGACAAGTTTACGGTGAATGTTAGCGGAAGGTTTGCCGATGAGGCGCCCGACAACGACTCGGATGAGGAGTAAGCGGAGCACATTGCGGTGAAGACTTTCGACGAACTGTTGCGGGATGCGGAAGTGGCGCACGGCCATCTGTGCGCCGGGCAAGTGCTTGGTGTGCGGCTGGCGATGCGAGGGCTTGAGCTGCTGGGCATTGACGATCCGCATGGCAAAGACCGCAAACGGCTGATCACCTTTGTCGAAATCGACCGCTGCGCGACCGATGCCGTCGCGGTGGTCACCGGCTGCCGGTTGGGCAAGCGGGCGCTTAAGTTTCGCGATTGGGGCAAGGTCGCCGCAACTTTCGTCGATCTCAACTCTGGCCGGGCGGTGCGGGTGTGCGCCAGGGAGAGCTCCAAGGCGCTGGCGCGGCAGATGCATCCCGAGATCGAGAACAAGAACCAGCAGCAAATGCTTGCCTATCGCGAGATACCGAATGACGAATTGTTCACCGAGCAATGGGTGAAGGTGGCATTGCCGCCGGAAGAATTGCCGGGCTACAAAGGCGAGCGCATCGTGTGCGCAGAATGCGGGGAAGGCATCAACTTCCAGCGCGAGGTGCGACGGGACGGAAGAATTCTGTGCCGCGGCTGTGCGGGCGAGCGGTATTACGAAGAGATCTCGTGATCGGTCGGCGGCCAGGTCGATTTATTTCGGAGCTTGCTGAGTTTGCGTAGTGTGCGGTTCGGTCAATGTCGGTGCCTGACCATAGGTCAGTTCGTGACGGCGGTTTGACTCGGGCGTGCGAGTGCTGGTGCTAGACGCAGCAACTGGCGTGCGATTCGCAACCGTTGCACCTGCGGGCGCTGATTGATGCTTGGCCGGTGGCGCCGGACGATGAAAAACGGTGTGATCGCGCTCCTGATAACGCTGTGCGAAAAGCGGTGCAACAAGCAAAACAGGTATTGCGGAGACAACAAAACGGACTCGGCCCACCCTAAACATAATCCCTGATTGATTGCGAAACTGCCTGTATTTTATCCCAAACGGCAAAACGGCGGATAAGCCCGCAGTCAGGGACTCTACAACTTTGGCGGCAGACGTTTGGCGTTTAGGGCAGGCTGATTACGTCGGCGGAAGCCGCTCAGCGGCCGAGTCGATTTCGCGGCGTTAACGGACGGCCTGAAGGCCGTCCCCTTCGTTTCCCTAGGGCTGCCCTTGGCGACAGAGACACGCTGGCGGCCGGCGGTTGCGAAGCAGTGTTCGAATTCCCGCAAATCCACCCGCAGTCCCTTGAAGCGAATCCCTTCGGATTGCAGCAGAAAGCGCTGCTCCATGGCTGATTCTCCGCGCAGCGAAATGCGGCCGCCGGAGCCCAGGATCCGCTGCCAGGGCAGCCCGCCAACTTGCTTCAAGACTCGGCCCACGTGCCGCGAGCAGCGCGGGTAGCCGGCGGCCTTGGCAATCGCGCCATAGGTGCTGACGCGACCACGTGGCACTTTCCGGATTGCCTCGCAGATAGCCGCGACCATCGGTTTCTTCGCTTTCGTCTCCATCCCCATACGTCGCCTTACGATATCATTTTGCTGATGGCTGAATCCGTCGGTGACCCGCTTGTCCGCTTCTCCGATCGGGCGGAAGACTACGCCAAGTATCGTCCGCGCTACTCCCACGATGTGGTATATGCCCTGAAACAGGCCTGCGGGCTGACGGCGCAGCACCTCATTGCCGATGTAGGCTGCGGCACGGGGCTGCTGGCCGAAATCTTCCTGAACCATGGCAACCGCGTGATTGGCGTCGAGCCCAATCGGGAGATGCGGCTGGCCGGCGAAAGATGCCTGGCGGGTTACGCCAATTTCAGTATGGTGGAAGGCAGCGCAGAATCGACCACTCTGGGAGAGGGGACCGTGGATTTCATTGTCGCCGCGCAGGCGTTCCATTGGTTCCGGCCGGCGGAAGCGCGGGCCGAATTCGCCCGCATCCTGAAGCCGGGGGGATGGGCAGTGCTGGTATGGCATCATCGCGACGCGCAAGCCACGCCATTTCTGCGCGCCTACGAAGCCTTTTTGCAGCAATACTCCACCGATTACGAACTGGTGGCGCGCACCTATCTTGCCAGCTATGAAGCCTTGCAGCGTTTTTTCGCGCCCAACCAGATGACGCTTATCCAACAGCGCAATCAGCAGCGGCTGGATTTTGACGGCCTGCGCGGCCGCCTGCTCTCCTCGTCCTACATTCCCAGGTCTGGCGAGCGGCACCAAGCCATGATGCAGGAGTTGCCGCGACTCTTCTCGGCGTACGCTGACGATGACCGGGTCGTGCTGGAATACGACACCAACATCTACTACGGACATCTGGACCGATGAGCGCTTCGCCCGGCGCGATGGTAATTCGGGCACCCGTGTTCTCGCCGGGGGAGCAGTTGGTGCTGAGGAGCGCGCGTAGGACTTGTTTTCGCGTGCGATAATGCTAACGAGGATCATTCGAATGAAAATTGTCGCGGTCATCAATTACAAGGGAGGCGTTGGCAAAACTTCCCTCACCTCAAATCTGGCTGCGCAGCTTGCATGGCTCGGTAAGAAAGTTTTACTCATCGATTTAGACCCTCAAGCTAGTTTGACGTTTTCTTTCATTCAACCGGACGAGTGGAGGGATCGTTTCGAAAAAAAGAAGACAATCAAGTCATGGTTCGATTCTTACGAGGATGGCTCTCCAATATCACTCGCATCTCTCATTGAAACTCCTGAAAGCGTTGCCCGCAGGCTGGCTGGTAGAGGAACCCTTGACGTCATCTACTCTCACCTGGGTCTAATCAATGTTGACTTGGACCTGGCAACAAAACTTGGGGGCACATCGCTTAAACAAGTCAAGAAAAGCTTCATCGCCGTGCATCGGCGCCTCGCCGATGGTTTAGCTAGCGACATCGAGGGACTTGGATACGATGTTGTGCTGATCGATTGTCCTCCTAATTTCAACATCGTAACGAAAACGGCTTTGATCGCGGCCGATTACCTACTGGTCCCTGCGCGACCTGATCACCTGTCGACCCTAGGTATTGAATACTTGATCCGCGCGGTGACAGAGTTGGTTAACGACTACAACGATTTTGCGAAGCTAGTAGACGACCACCCGGTTGAAGAAATTGCGCCTCGCGTTCTCGGCGTCGTTTTCACTATGATCCAGGAATACGGCGGAGGCCCGATGAGCGCCCAACGTCAATTTATGACCGCAACGAGAGCTTCCCCTGGCGTCACGGTCTTTAAGTCGTATATTAAGCGCAACGATACGATTTTCGCGAGTGCCCCACAGAACGGTATTCCCGTTGTCCTAAACGGGTACAGTTCTGGTTCTCACCAGAGCGTTGTTGAGGGGCTTGAAGAACTTACCACCGAATTTGCGATTGCAATTGGGATTTGAGACCGATGGCAGATAAAGTTAAACTCGCTAAGCTCTTAAGAGCGCTCGCTCAAATAGTGGATTCGGCCAGTGAGGAAGAACTGGAAGCCTTGCAGCGCTCCAAGATTTCCGACCTGATAACGGCCGATCGCCATTCGAAGAAAGCGCGAAGGAGTACTTTGTCCTCCGGTAACCCTTCAGACTCCGTCGATATATCGGGCATTCTCGACTCAATGCGATATCTTTCTTCGCGTGCTGCCGGCGTCGCCTTCCTCGAGCGTCACGAACTCAACAAGCGATATTTGGAACAGATAGCCAGGCGCCTTGATCTTCCGGTGTTGCGGGAGGACAATACCGAACGACTGATCCAGAAGATCGTCGAAGCGACTATAGGTCCACGGCTGAATTCCGAGGCGATTCGGGGTGAAGCAGGCAATCGCTAAGTCGCTCGGACTCTGGGAACAACAGGTGCGCGATTTCGCACGATGAGTCCACCCAGCGCTGAAGCGCTGGGCTAACCCCTTCCGCGCCTACGGCGCTAATCCATACCATCTATCACCATCTATAATGATTTTGTTAGCTGCTGGGCCGGACGGTCGCTGCTGGCGCGAGCCGGTAGAGGAAAGTCCGAACTCCACAGAGCGGTGTGCCGGATAACGTCCGGGCGGCGGCTCTCAAAGGGCCGTTGACGGAAAGTGCCACAGAAAATATACCGCCCCGCCTGACCACCCCAGCGCGCAGTAAGGAATTTCGCCGAGAAGAGATGCAAGTTCCCGCAGCGGCTAAAGCCGGATCCTGGAGCTGGCATTCGGCACGGCTGAAGCCGTGCCCTTTCAAAGACGCTGTGCGTTGCGGTGGTCGGGCGGGGTAAGGGTGAAAAGGTGCGGTAAAAGCGCACCGCGCCGCCAGCAATGGCGGTGGCAGGGCAAACCCCACACGGAGCAAGACCAAATAGGGGAGGAGCGTTCGCCGGTCATCCGATTCGCAAGGATTGGGCGATGCGATGAGCGCACGTGCCGGCTCGGTGCGTCACAACTTCCGGGTAGGTCGCTAGAGCCGCGCAGTAATGCACGGCCCAGAGGAATGACCGTCGTGCCGCTCTTTGTTCTCGCGGGACGTATCCCACACATTCGAACAACGCGAATGTGTGGGGCACCCGCTGTCCTTGCGGGAAGAAAGAGCGGCACACAAAATTCGGCTTACAGGCCCGGCAGCTAAGAAAAACAGCAACTAGCAGTTAGCAATTAGCAATCGGGACTAGGTACTTATTGAAATTCATTCACCATTCAAAAGTTTGCTGAGAACGAACTCAACCAATTTGAAAGCTGATATTTGTACTGGAGGAATGTGGCCTCCCTCGAATTCCATCTTTTTCATCATGGCGATTCCTCCAACCATCTCCAATTGATAGTGATAGGGAGTTGCTGAATGGCGGTTCGAGATACTCACACTAAACAGCGGCTCCGAATAGGTCACCTCCATCGTCCGAATATCCCGTCTGGTTAGGTTGGCTACTATAAGTACGGTATCCCCACGATCCTCAACGGATATAATGCGCTCTCCACCCATCCTGGTGTTGAAGTCGTTTACAGACTTCTGAAGAGTGGTTGAAAATGTCTCCATAAATCTTTTTCCGGCAGCTTTTTTCTGCTCATCTTCAATCACGTATTTCTTGTCTTGGGTACGTTGATCGTCATACTTCTGTTTGGCTTTCTGCACAAGCTCGTCCATCCAATCTGCCATATCTCGACCTCCAGTAATTGACCGCTCGTAACTAAGTTGAAAACAGAAAGCAACGGAAAGCAAGGGAGTTTTCACCTACAACGGTGCCTCCATTTGCTCTACGTTCGGCTTCGGCATGTACGGCGGATTCTCAACTGACTCCCGATACTCCAGCCGCTTCCCGTCGATCTGCTTAATTGCCCGCGCTACCCGCTCCCCATCGTCCATCTTACGAGTGTTCCAGCGGAACTGGAACTCATTTAAATAATTCGGCAAGTGCTTGCGGCTGACACTGTGAAACGTGCCCATCACGCCACGCCGAATCAGGGAGAACACGCCCTCGATTGTATTCGAGTGAATGTCAGTACCCGGACGCACATATTCGCCAGCACTGTGGGTTACCACTTCGTGACCACCTTCAAACTTGCGTCCGACTTTGCGGTACAGGTTGAAGTCGTCTGTGATGATGCGGCACGTCAGATCGGCGTTCTCTGCAATGAAGTTACTCAGATTCTCAGCGGTGATGCGCTCCAACGTCTGAAAACGCACATCGCCATTGCGCTGTACCATACCAACTACTGGAGTCTTGAGTGTGCCGCGTCCCTGCTTTGAAATTCCCTTTTGACGCGGACGGCGCGGGCCGACATAAAGTTCGTCAGCTTCGACGGTGCCCATCAACTTCGGCGGCTCTGCTTCGCCCAGACCGTGACGAATGCGGCGCAGAATGAACAGCGCCGACTTGTGCGTGATCTCCATCTCCCGCGACAACTGCAAAGCCGAGATGCCTTTCTTGCTGCTACATGCTTTCCAGATCGCGTAAACCCACACGCGCAATGGTAGCCGCGTCTCCTCAAACACTGTGGATGTTCGCACCGTGAACATCTGGCGACAGCCACGGCAGCGCCAGCGATAGTCCTTGTTGCGCTCACCATTGGTCATCATGCGATACACTTCCACATCTCCGCAGCGCGGGCACGCTGGACAATCTCCCCAGCGTTGACGCTCAAGAAATGCGACGGCCTTTGGTTCATCGACAGCCGCATTTCTCAGTGCTTCCAAAACCGCTGATCTGTTTTTCTTCATGCATACACGGTAGCACACTTTTCAATAAGTATCAAGATAAATTTTCAATAAGTATCAAGATTTTCTCTTTTCAGGCCACGGAATGCCGTCGCGTTTGTTTGCCCGGAAAACGCTGATCGCTTGCTGGAGACGCGCCACTCGTATGCTTAAGAACCTAAGTTCATCTTGCGTATCTGAGATAGCTTCATCCCATTTAGAATCAATAGATTGACATGTATCTGATACAGTGGTTGACAGGTTCTTCGGTTTGTTCATATACTCGCCTCATGACAGTCCAACAGATTGCCACATATAAAGCCGCCCTTAAGGAAGCTAGAATCGCATTCGATAAGACCACCAAAAGGCTCGCCGAAATTTCTGTCGAAGCCAACGCCCTTAAGGGCGAGGTCACAAGGCTGCGTCAAACTATTACGGCGCTTGCCGCCTTGTGTAGCGAGTCGCCAGGATTTGACGAGTTCGGAATTACCGACGCTTGTATAGAAGTCATGGAAAATATTAGCGGGACGATAAGCTCGGCTGGCGTTGTAAAGTGGCTCAACTCTATGGGATTCGAGATCGCGTCGCAGAAGAACGTCGCCGCTTCTGTTCATGCAGTCCTTACGCGATTGGCTAACAAGGGAAAGATTACGAAGATAGTGGATAAAGACGGAAAGAATGTGATTGGCTGGAGAGGCCCAAATTACGATCCAGAGATGGATTCGGTTTTGGATCGTTGTGGCATTACGGAGGAAGTACCGGTTTGAAGATAACGCGGAGACAGTTGCTATCTCCGCGTTTTTTAGCTGTGCCCCAGTGCTGGAAACGGTAGACAGGCACGGTTTGCAACCGTGTGCCGCTTCGCGGCGTCCGGGTCCAAATCCCGGCTGGGGCATTATTTCACCCACAGCTAGCTGAGATAATAATACAGGATGCCCAAAAAACCCAAGCCGAAACGTAAGAAGTCCAAGCCCGGCCCGCAAGAGGAACGGCTGGTCATCACTGGCGACCCAGAGAAAGCCATCGCTGCACTCCTCAAGAAAAAACCGGAGTCGCGCTAAATCGCCAAGGACGCTGGACGCACAACGAATTTTGGGAGCAAGTTTCAACAGATACTTACTCCCGTTAGCAGTTAGCTCTTAGAGCAGATTTGTTTTGCTGTGTCCGGGTAGAGCGGACCTTCAGGTCCGCGTCCGGCTGTAGCCCCAAGTTCAGGCTTTCCGCCCACTGCGCAGTGCGGTGGGCGGAAAGCTTCACAAAAAGAGCCCCGTTGACGCGGCGCTGAAGCGCCGCTCTACCCGAGCTCGGGGACAGGGCAATTCGGGAATCGCTCTAGCCATTGGAAAACTACTGGACAAGGGCAGGGGCTCTGTTATCTTTATTTCTCTCCCTGAGTGAGATTGCCGAAGCACGGCCAGCTTCGTAGCAACCAGGTTTTAGTAACCAAGTTTTAGCAACCAGGTTCAATCCACTTTTCGCTCCCACAGGACCCGGTCTCCCATGACGCGACGATTGTGCTTTCTGCTGCTTCTCTCTGCCACTCTGTGGCTATTGCCGCTCGCACAGGCTGACGACCCGCCAGCAGCTTCCGCGAACCCCGCCCTGACAGCCGCCGATCGGCTTTACACGGCCGGCAAGTTCGGCGAGGCGGCTGATAGCTACCAGGCGATCCTGAAGACCGATCCCAAGCTGGTAGCCGCGCAAGCCGGCCTTATCCGTTGCTTATTGCGCGAGCAAAAAGTCGACGATGCGCAGGCGATGGCCAGCAGCGCCTTGGCAGCGCAGCCCAACTCCGCGCCGCTGCTGGCTGCGATGGGAGACGTCGACTTTCGCCGCGCGCAAATGCCGGAGGCGGAGGCGGCGTATCACCAGGCGTTGCAGATCGATCCCAAACAGGTGCGTGCCTACCTTGGCCTGGCAAGGCTCTACCGCGTGTACTCGCTCCGCCGTCACGCCTATGACGAGCTCGAGCGCGCCCACCAGCTCGCCCCGGACAATCCCGAAGTACAGCGCGCGTGGTTCAACCAGCTCACGCGCAAGGAACGGATTGCTGCCATCGAAAGTTATCTGGCCGGACCGCATCCCGACAATCCGGAAGAGACGGCATCGCTACAGCGCTATCTGGATTTTCTGAAAGCCACCATGGACAAGCCGGTGTACGGGTGCAGGCTGGCGAGCAAAGTTGCGCAGACGGACACCAAACTGGAGGCCATGCGAAGAGATCCGACCCATATCTTCGGCTACGGTCTTATCGTAAAGCTGAACGGTCACGACGCTCGACTGGAGCTTGACACGGGCGCGGGCGGCATCGTAATCAGCCGCAAATTCGCGGAAAAGGCGGGGCTGACGCGCATCAGCGAGGAACGCTACATCGGTCTCGGCGACAAAGGGGAGCAGAGCGGATATACGGCGCTGGCGGAGCAGATTCGCGTCGGCGAACTGGAATTTCAGAACTGCGTCGTGCACGTCAGTGACCGGGCGTCGATGGCTGGCGAAGATGGTTTCATCGGTGGCAACGTCTTCGCTTCCTACCTGATCGATATCGATATTCCCGATCAGAAGCTGCGGTTGTCGCCGCTTCCCAAGCGGCCCGATGAGCCTGAGACCACTCCTTCTCTCCAGACCGAAGAGGAGCACGGTGGTGCGGACGAAAAATCCGAAGCCGACGCCGACCAGACGGCGGAACCAACCGACACTGGGAAAAGCACGCCCGTTCAACCCGCCCGCCGCTTGCCCATGGACCGCTATGTCGCACCGGAAATGGCCAGATGGACGCCGGTCTTTCGCTTTGGCCATGCAATCTTGATCCCCACCCACGTGAACGACTCGCCGTCGATGCTGTTCATGATCGATACGGGATCGAACGTCGACATGCTTTCGCAGCGCGCTGCCAAGCAGGTGACCAAGATCAGCATCGATCCGAATTCACACATCAAAGGAATTAGCGGAAATGTAGAGAAAGTTTATCGTGCCAGCCAAGCGACCCTGATGTTTGGTCACCTGGCGCAGAAGAACCAGAACATGGTGACTGTGGACCTGTCGAATATCAGCCGCCGCTTGGGGACCGAAGTCTCCGGCTTTCTGGGGTTCGATACCTTGCACATGCTGCAACTCAAGATCGACTATCGCGATGGACTGGTGGACTTCGTCTACGACGCCAGCCGTTGGCATTGAGGCTGATAAGGGCGGTAGCGTGAAGATGACCAGGAGAACGATGGCGCCAACTGCCTTCGGAGGCTGAAAATGACAGATAACGCTAACCATCACGAGGCCAAGGACTCCGCGCACGAGCCTCGCAAAGATGACATTGCCCTGAAGTATCTGGAACTGGCGCGAGCTGAGATTCTGGAACGAATCAAGCTTCGCTATCAGATCCTCATTGCCTACGCGGGCGCGGTTGGGGCGGTCGCCTTGTGGGCCTACCCCAATCAACTAACGCCTTTAGCGCCGGGAAGTGCCTTGTAAACGGACTTGCGAGGTATCAGCTCTACCTGGGCCGTACGCTTCCCGGCGTGACGTCCTGGGAGGCGTCGAAGGAGCTTCGAAAAACGGACAATTGGATACATGTCATCGTAGACCTAGGGACCCAGGGCATTCTCGTGCTCGTTCCTGCCGGCGTCGCCTGGGCAGCCGATCACTTGTTTCTGCATCTGCAGTGGAACAAGAGCTAGTTGTATCGGCTGACCGTTACTATGACCATGGTCGCCCTCTTGCTGTCTATCTTGACCGTTTGGGGGCGGCGGGCCCTCCGAAGCGAGTAGGCAAAAGTGACTTAGCTGCGCGGCGAGCCTAATAGCGACCGAACTGCGACGCCGGTTTCGGGTCAGCTCGGCTTGGCCACTTCGCGATAGATCTGCAACATGCGACGCACACTGGCATCCCAGGAGAACTTTGCCGCCTGCTCTAGACCACGGGCCTTCAGCTTGTCGCGCAGCGCCTGATCGAGCAGCACGCGATGCAGGGCGCGCATGATCTCGAAAACGTTTTCGGGATTGACCATGACCGCGGCGTTGCCCACGACCTCAGGGATGGAAGAGGTGTTGCTGGTCACCACCGGAGTGGCGTGCGCCATCGCCTCCAGCGGCGGCAGCCCGAAGCCTTCGTAAAGCGAGGGGAAAACGAAAATCTTCGCCTGGTCATAGAAAATGCGCAAGACATCGATGGGCACGAAGCCGAGGAAGCGGACATCGTTCTGCACCCCGGCCTTGACGCAGGCGCGGCGAAGATCGGGGTGCTTGGAGACCTCGTCGCCGATGATGATGAGCTTCAAGTCCTCGAATTTGCCTTCCTTGTTCAGCTCGCTCTTGAGCGCCGCGAACGCTTCGATGATGCGCACCACATTCTTATGCGGGCTGATGCGGCCGGCGTAAAGCAAAAAAGGCGTGTTCACTTGATATCGCTCGGCAACGGCCTGGCGTTCGACTTCGCTGGCGTGGCCCAGGCGGAAGCTGTCGTCGATGGCGTTGTAGATGACCTCGATCTTCTCCGGTGGCACGTTGAACAGCCGCACCGTGTCCGCCTTGGAAAAATTGGAGACAGCAAAGATGCGTGCCGCGCGCTGCAACACCCGCTTGGTGAACTGGAAGTGCATACTGCGTTTCACGCCGGACTGGCTGTTGACGCGATACATGTGGTCGAGCAGATCGTGTACCGTGACCACGTAAGGGCAGGGAATGCCCTGCGGCTTCCAGAACAGATGCGGCACATGCAGCAGATCGCAGCGATTCTGCTTCAGGATGCGATGCAGCTCCACATAGCTGGCGATGGAGAACTCATTGGGTTGGCCGGGAACGGTGATGAAGTTGGGCGGCAGCGGCTCGATGTCGCCCAGCCTGCCGGGAATGCCGATCAGGAAATATTCGTTGTCATGATCGAGGCGCGCCAGGGTGCGGATGGCGTTGCGGGTGTAGGTCCCGACGCCGAACTCGGTGATGCGGCGAATATCGATGGCGACGCGCACAGAGTAGTGTAAACCGGGAGCGGCGAGCGCAGATTGACGCAGCTACCCACCTGCGAAAGGCGAGGCCTTAGGAAGCCGTAGCCAGTTGCCGGACAGGCTGGTATCCGGCACTTGCCTCCGAATGGGCCAATGTCGCTAGTGTCCTGTAACTGAGGTTCGCTGAATAAGTCACGAGCCTTCACTTTGCGCTCGGCGGCAGCGACCCAGGGGCTAGAGCCCGCATCTTTCTGGCATCGCTGCGGCACGGCTGAAGAGGCAGAGAAAATCGAAACAGCAGATCCCTCGCGGCCTGAAGGCCGCTCGGGATGACAAAAATAAAGACTTTTCGGCACGACTGAAGTATTGCCCTGATACAAAGCATCCCAAAAGCGAGTTTTTCAGCGACCTGCGAAGCCGTGCCCTTTCAAAGCGCTTCTACTTATCCTTCGAACTTCCGTTACAGGACACTAGATTAGTTGCACTACTTATCGCCGCCAAGGGCGTACACTGAGGGCATGGATAACGAGAAGCCACAAAACCAGTTTCAAGAGGTCCACCGGAGGGTCCGGGAACGTCTTGACCGGGACCGGAAAATTCAAGCGCAGGACTCTGAGCTGCGCAGGAAAAGAGAAGAAAAGGAAGCCGACGGTGCCAGGTCCGGCGACAGCTAAGCGCAAGCTCCAACTCGGAAGACAGGTTACGGCGCGACGCAACCTGAAATCTGCAACTGCTCCCCTATCAAATCAGCAGCTAGTTTAATGCTCGTGGGCCACGGCTTCGCCGATGTAAACCGTCGCCAGCAGCACGAAGATGTACGTCTGGATGAGTGCGACGAAAGAGTGCAGCAGCATGAAGATCACCGGAATACCAATCGGAAAGAGGGTGAAGAACACGAGCGTCACCATATCGCTGGCAAACATGTTGGCAAAAAGACGGATGGTGAGCGACAGTATTC
This sequence comes from Candidatus Korobacteraceae bacterium, assembly GCA_049519235.1. Classification (GTDB taxonomy): domain Bacteria; phylum Acidobacteriota; class Terriglobia; order Terriglobales; family Acidobacteriaceae; genus Bog-257. The sequence goes on from JBEKQY010000016.1 coordinate 30,502, forward strand.
GCGCCAGATGGCTGCATACCTCGATCACGAACATCAGCGGCGCCAGCCACCAGACCGGGCCTATGAAATTTCTTATGTAGCCAAACCCGTTCAGCCGAATGCCCTGAAAATGATAGTAAAACCAGGTGACCAATGCGCATCCCAGAGGCACCGACGGCGACGCCGTCGCGGTCTCGAAGCCGGGAATGAGTCCGATGAGGCAGCCAGCGAGGATGAAGAGACCCAATACGGTCAGGTAGCCGACGTAGCGTTCATAACCATGGCCAATCACTTCATGGCTTTGGTTGCTGATAAACGAGTCGACGCTCTCCATCACGTGCTGCAAGGCCCCGGGATTGTCCACCGAGAGCCGGGCCCGCACCACGATGAAGAACAGAATCAGCAGCACGAATACCAGCAACTGCATGGCGACGTAGTTGGTGATTGGGGCTTGGGGGGATGCGGCGTGCAGGTGAAAAGCGCCGAGAAGGGCGTTGGCTGCGCCACCCAGATATTTATTCAGTAGTGCGGTTATCCACAGTTGCTCAGGCATGAATAAGGACCGATTTTCGCCGTTCGCTTTTCGCTAATCGCCAAACTCCTGGCTTCCAGCAATCTGGCGAAGCGAAGAGCGACGCAGGCGCACTCGAAAAATGAGATTTTATGAATTAGAAAATCAGATTCCGCGCCGCAGGACGACGAATACCTCAACTGCGACTTCGCAGGCGATAGCGGCAATAGGCAGGCAGATGCCTCCCAGAAAGCCGTATAGCCCAGCGAGAGAAACATTAAATATAACATAGGCGCCGCCGGCGATCAGGACGTATCGCAACAGGGCTCGCAGGACGATGCGGCCGCCGCGCTCGTGGCTTTGCTGGCTGGTAATTCTCTGGCCCAGCGCGTCGATTGCGCGCTCCAGCCAGAGTTGATTGACGTAGGAGACGACGGCGCCCGCCGCGAAGCCAGCCGTCACCGGCCAGCGAAAGAACGCCACGCAAACCACGGTCCCGAGTCCCGCGAGCACGAGCAGGAATTTGCGGATTCTGGGCAGAGCTCGGTCGAGGAAGGCTTCCGCAAAAGCGGACGTAGGTTCGGGCGTCGGCACGGACACCAGATCACTGTATCGCACATCAACTCTTCGGCCGCGTGATCATGCGGATCATGTCGATGAAGCCGGCGATCGACCCCACGATGACACCGACGAGAAATAACCAATGTGTGTGCAGCCAATAGTCCAATAACTTGCCGAGCACGAGGCCGACCACCACCGCGGCAGGAATGATAAAGGCGATTTGCGAGTAGCGCGCCCACAGCACAGCAGCGCTCTGCTTGTCGTTGGGGTCCTCGCCAGCCATGGTGACAGCCTACCATTTCTTTGATTATCGTAGTAACGGAGGAAAAGCTGGTATGACCGCTCAGTGCTTAATGGAATGGGCGAAGGCTTTAGGATTGCCTCTTCTGGCTGTAGCCGTTTCGGGTGCGAGTGTTTTGGCGGTCTCTGTCTTTTCTTGGTGGCAGGTGCGCATTGCCCGGGAAAAGCTTCGCCACGATCTACATGACCGTCGATTTGCAGACGACGTAGAGACTGAGCTTCGAAAGGCGAATGCTGCTCGGGCACACAGCCCGTTTTTGCTTAAAGCGCTCGGAGTCTATTTGGAAGGGCTGTTGAAAGAGGCATTTCGCATCAATGCGACCGTTAAGCTTCTCCGCGATCCGAACTGGACCCAGTGCCAGACGCCTGCTCAAATCGATCAACAAGCTTCACAACTTAGCTCAGACAAGCTAAATTTCGCTGATAGGATGGCAAAGCTGGTCGAGAAGTTCGAGCATTTCCTAACGCTGAGGGACTTCTCGAAACCGACACGAACGTAGACATGGCGGGTCGTGCCAAGGCACACAATTTAGTCTTCCCGTTTCGCCGGAGGCAATCATGGGACAGCAAGAGCACAATCTGAAGATCGACTACATCGAGTTTCCCGCCACGGATATCGAGGCGACAAAGCGCTTCTACAGCGGCGTTTTTGGCTGGAATTTTCAGGACTACGGGCCGGACTATACCAGCTTTCACGATGGCCGGTTAGCGGGCGGATTCAACAAAGGCGCGCAACCCGCCGGCGCTTCCAGCGAGAAAACCTGCGGACCGCTGATCGTGATTTACGCCGCATCGCTGGAGAGAACCTACGCCCAGGTCACCGCAGCGGGCGGGAAGATTGTGCGCGAGATCTTCGGGTTTCCCGGCGGCCGCCGCTTCCACTTCGCCGATCCCAACGGGAACGAACTGGCGGTGTGGAGCGAGTAGCTGGCGACGGGCGTGGCTCGGCGCGGTCCTTCACAACGGCAGGACATAACGATAGAACTCCTGCTCGCGCTTCCAACCCAGGCCCTCGTATAGTCGCTGCGCGGGGACATTGTCGCTGGCAGTCTCCAGAGTCAGGCAGTTGGCTCGCGTGGCCTCCGCCAGCTCGCGAGCGCGTTCCGTCAGGGCGCGTCCCACGCCCAGCTTGCGTGCAGCAGGCAGCACGTACAGGTCATTCAAGATCCATTGCCGCGTGAGGGCTACCGACGAGAAGACCGGATAAAGCTGAACGAAGCCGACCGGTTGCCCGTCGTGCCGGGCGACGAAAAGCACCGACTCGCCTTTGCTGAGTCGCGCGAAAAGAAAACGCCGCGCGGCCTCGAGGTCAGGAGGCTTGTGGTAGAAATGGCGATAAGCGTCGAAGAGTGGCGCCACCTCGCCGACGTCGGCGGGGGTGGCGGGCACGATTTCCAGGGCGTGTTCCACAGGAGGCATGAGGACAAGGGAACACGGCGGCGGCTGGCCGTCAACTGTTTTCGTGAGGTTCAGGATGACAAAGTGAAACGCCGCAGACGGGACGACGGGCTCCCGTCACGGTTGTCAGGATTGTGCTATCTCACTTCCTCAGATCCTTGATGATCTGCCTCGCCGCGTTCGCGCCTGACGCTCCCGTCAATCCTGTGCCCGGATGGGTACCGGAGCCGCATAAATACAGGTTCTTGATCGGGGTGCGGTATTGCGCCCAATCCAGCAGAGGACGCATGGTAAACAACTGGTCGAGTGCCAGTTCGCCGTGAAAGATGTGCCCGCCGGTGAGGCCGTAGGTCTGCTCCAGGTCTTTCGGCGTAATTACGTCGCGTGCCTCGATCAGCGACGGCAGATCGGGAGCATACTCGGCCAGAGTGCTGACGACCGTATCGCCAAGGGCATCGCGTTGCGAATCCCAATCGGCATTGCGCAGCTTGTACGGGGCGTATTGCATGTAGATCGACATCACATGCTTGCCGGGCGACGCCAGGGATGTGTCCCACAATGTGGGAATCGTCGCCTCGATATAAGGATGCTGCGAAAATTCGCCATACTTCGAGGCGTCGAAGGCGCGCTCGAGATAATCGATGTCAGGCGAAATCTGGATTCTGCCTGACAAACGAGCGGTCGCATCGCCATCAACGCCTTTGAACGCCGGCAATCCGCCGAGCGCGAGATTAATCTTCGCCACAGTGCCGTTCATGCGATAGTGCAGCAGCCGTTGCAGAAAGCTGGGCTGCAAGTGTTGCGGCTCGATCAGGCCGAGCAGCGTCCGCTTGGGATCGGCGTTGGAGATGACAACTCGCGCCGACACCTCATCGCCATTGGAGAGGACAAGACCTGTGACCGTGCCGTTATTGACCTTGATAGCGACGACCTCGCAAGAAGTGCGAATCTCAGCACCCGCGGCCTGGGCCGCCGCAGCCATCGCCGCCGTGACCGCGCCTGTACCTCCCACAATGTAGGATGCCGATCCGGCAAGGTTGCTGTCGGAGGCGCTGCGCAGCAAGAGCGTTGCACTGGAGCCGGCAGACCACGGGCCAAGGAATGTCCCAAAGATGCCCTGCGCGGCGATGGTTCCACGCAGCAACTCGCTGTCGAACCATTCGGCGACGAGGTCGGCGATGGCCATCGGCGCCCAGCGTAGAACGCGGTAAAGGTCTTTTTCGCCGAGACCGCGAATCTTGTGCCCCGTCTTCAACAGCTCCCAAAGATCGTTTGCGGCAGGGTCATCGATATCGGGCGGGGTGACGCTCATCAGCAATGACGCGACTTCGCCAACGCGAGTCAACGATTGCTGAAACTCAGCGTAGTTGGCAGCATCCTTCTGAGAAAACCTGGCTATCTCCTGTTGCGATCTCGTTGTATCGCCAAAGAGAGCGAGATTGCCGTTAGGAGCAAGGGACAGGACTCGGACGGTGGGCGTGTACGTCTTCAGGCCATGCTTCGGCAGATCCATATCTACCACAATGTCAGACCTGATCGGTCCGGTGCCGTGAGCGAGCCGGGAGCAGAGGAAGCCGGGATGAAATTCTTCGGTGATGGCGCAGCCGCCGACCACCGGCCGCCGTTCCAGCACCAACGGCTTGAATCCGGCCTTGGCGAGATAGAAGGCGGTGACCAGGCCGTTGTGACCTGCGCCAAGGATGACAACGTCGCGAGTCTCTGGCATCGCTAGCTGGTCCCTCTCGCATGCTTGAGCATCTCCAGC
>JBEKQY010000017.1:0-27938 GCA_049519235.1 Candidatus Korobacteraceae bacterium
GGACCGCAAGCCATCGGCAAGTCGCGCGGCGGCTGGACCACCAAGATTCATATGGTTGCCGCAGATGCTCGAACGGCTATAACCTTCGCGCTTTCGCCCGGCCAGGCCTCGGATACCATCGAGGGCCGCAAACTGCTGGGCGGCATCGGCCCCTTGCCCGCGCCCTTGCATCTGGTCATGGACCGCGCCTACGAAGACAACGAAACCCTGCAATTGGCGCTGGATTTCGGCTTCCTTCCCGTGGTTCCGCCGCGACCTAACCGCCTCGAGCCCTGGCAATACGACAAAGCCATGTACCGCCGGCGCAACGAAATCGAGCGGCTGTTCCGCAGGCTCAAAGGCTTCCGCCGCATCTTTTCGCGCTTCGACAAACTCGATCTGGTGTTTCTCGCCTTCCTCCACTTCGCTCTGATCGTCGAAGCCCTCAGATACTTAGTTAGTGTTAACACGCTCTAGCGGAGCAGCGGCGGCGACTTCGCGTCCAGATAGCCGAACAGGCGCGGTATCGAGCGCCGGTTGCCCTTCAGCGCCACCAGCCCGCCTGCGGGTTGCTTTGAGCTGCGTGCCGCCATCATTGGATGAAGATAATGCGCGTTGAGCAGGTGTCCCCAGGCCGCATTGCGCATGTATCGGTCGCCTGCGATGCGGACGCTGCCTGGTCCTTTTAGGTTCGCCAACACGCCCAGGCGCGCCACGATGTCCATTTCGTTGCCGTAGCTTTCGATCCACGCCGGACCTGTCTGGTTCGCGCCGCCACGCTTGATCGGAATCGGACGCATTTCACTCGCGCAGTTAGCAAAGCAATAGATCTCAAGCTTGCGAAACTCCTGCAGCGTCACCGGTTCCGGTTGCCGGCGTCCGTGGCGGGGCCAGGGGAAATTTGGCAACATGTCGGGCTCCGCGTCGCGTTCCTCTGGTGTGGCTTGCATGGTTCGTTCGAAATGCCAGCGCTTGGCCAGCTTGCGCGCGACGGCGCGTTCCGGCCCGACCTCTACCTGCGCTCTCAACCAGTCCTGGAGTCGAGGGCGTAATTCCTGGAGCAATGCGAGCACGACGGCGGACAAGATGGTGCCCTGGGAGTGGCCCAACAAGATAACGCGTTCGCAGTTCTTGTCCTTCAACGCAGCGTAGATGGACGGAAAAGCTACCGCCGCCGATTCGGTTACCTGGTCCCATCCCTTGCCGACCGCGCAGGCTGCGAGGTCAGGTATGATGCCGCGGGTAAAATTATGCACCACCGTTAGCGGACGTTCGAACAACGAGTACAAATACTCCGCGTTGAGGAGGACTACGCTGTGATCGGTGCAGATGCCATTGATGAAGAACCACATTTCTTTCGGGGTGGGGTTCGGCACATTAGACCTAAGCGGGTAACGGAATACGACAGAGGGCCGGAACAACAGATCGGAGAACGGGATGGTGGACGGAGGCGGTGTCCAGGGCACAGCCGGGATGAGAATGTGAGCCAGCGCCGGCAGACCCTTGCTCCATTCGCGGACCTCGGCCAGTTGCAGTTCGGTGCGAGGACACGTTTCGGTACTCCAGGAGTCCGGATCGCCCAGGATCGAATGCACGTAATCCGGCGGACAAATCTGGAGAGCGTGACTAACGTTGAACGCGAGATTGAGCGCTTTACTGAACATGGCTCCTCCCTATGGTGAAGAACTGCCGAGCAACATCGCCGGCAGACGATGCTCGATATTGATTTCGAATCGGCTCCCTGGAAGCGCTCATACGACTGGAACAGCAACTGGAGACGCGACTCTGGTAGCGCATCCTGTGGCGGGGAGCTCTTCGGAGAGGCGAAGGAATCTACCTCCCCATTCTCCTGCTTATGGACTGCGGCGGCGAGGAAAAGCATGGAATCAGGCTGGCGATTCCCAATGTGGCACGGCTGGGTGAATGAACTTCGGTGTCGGTTGTGGAAGTAGCGGATAGCTTGCCGGCGTAACACGCACGCCAAAATCGGGGCGTCGTCCTTATTTGTTTTCTTCTAGCTCAAGAGCCTGGCGTCCGTTTCCGGACGGCGGGCTTGCAAACCCGGACAGGCGGCATCCAGCGACCGCAGATGTACGCGGGATGTTCCCAGCCTGCCATGAGTTACAGTGGGGAAACAGTGGCGCTCGGCTTGCATCCAACTGTTACTCAGGAGGAAGAATGCGCACCATTCTCCAGGACCTCCGCTATGCGCTGCGGCAACTGCGCAAGGCGCCGGGGTTCACCATCACGGCCGTCGTGACCCTCGCCCTGGGCATCGGCGCGAACACGGCCATCTTCACCCTGGTGCACGCGGTGATGCTGAAGTCGCTCCCGGTAGCCAATCCCGCGCAACTCTACCGCATTGGCGCCAACGACAATTGCTGCATCTATGGCGGATTGCAGAGCGAGGGCTGGGGCATCTTCTCCTACGGGCTCTATCAGTACATACGCGCCAACACTCCGCAATTTGAGGAGATCGCCGCCTTCGAGGCCAACGAGCCTGAAATCAGCGTGCGTCGTGCCGGTTCCCAAGCTCCAGCGGAAACATTCCCCAGCGAGTTCGTTTCCGGCAATTACTTTTCTACCTTTGGCCTGCGGCCTTTTGCCGGACGCCTGCTCACCCCGCAGGACGACACCGCCGGTGCTGGGCCTGCGGTGGTGATGAGCTATCGCGCCTGGCAAGAGCATTATGGTCTCGATCCCACCGTGATCGGCGCGAGTTACATGATCGATGGCAAGCCCTTTACGGTGGCCGGCATTGCGCCTCCGGGATTCTTCGGCGACCGGCTGCAGGAAGACCCTCCGGAGTTTTATCTGCCTCTGGCATTCGAGCCTTTATTGCAGCAGGACAGCTCGTTGCTGCATGTCGATACGCAACATTGGCTCTACCTGATCGGGCGCATGAGGCCGGGAGCGCAGCCCACGCGGGTGGAGTCGCAACTTACCACCGAGCTGCGGCAGTGGCTGCCCACCATCGCCAGTTCCATGCTGCCAGTTGCACGCGGTAAGTTCGGGAAGCAGTTCATCAAGCTGGGACCGGGTGGCGCCGGCATTACTAACTTGAGGGATGAGGCGAGGGCCGGCCTCTACCTGCTGATTGCCACCTCCGCACTGGTACTGCTGATCGCCTGCGCTAATCTGGCAAATTTGCTGCTGGCGCGCGGCATGGCGAGACGCCAGCAAACTGCGGTCCAGCTCGCATTGGGAGCCACGCGAGGCCGCATCATCCGCGGGTTGCTGACCGAAAGCGTGCTATTGGCGTGCATCGGCGGGGCTGCGGGGCTGATGATGGCCTATTCCGGCTCGCGCGCCATCCTGCTGATTGCCTTCCGCGGCGCAAACTTCGTGCCCATCGACACTTCGCCTTCGCTGCCGATTCTGGGCTTCGCTTTTGCGCTCTCGCTGCTCACGGGAATCATCTTTGGCGTGGCGCCGGCGTGGATCACATCCCACTCCGATCCTGCCGAAGCGCTGCGCGGCGCCAACCGCTCGACCCGCGACCGTTCCGCCCTGCCGCAGAAATCGCTGGTCATCGCACAAGCTGCCTTGTCGCTGGTTCTGCTGGCGATGGCTGGCTTGGTAACCCAGAGTCTTCGCAGCCTGGAGCACTTTAACTTCGGCTTTAGTACCGGCGGACGCATGATCGTGCTCGTCGATCCGTTAACTGCGGGCTACAGTGAGGATCGGCTGCCGGCTCTCGATCAGCAACTGCGCGACCGGCTGCGCCAGATTCCCGGCGTTCTCGGCGTGAGTTATTCCATGTACAGCCCCCAGGACGGCGACAGTTGGAACGATACGATCGCCGTCCAGGGCCGTCCGCCCGAAGCCACCCAGGACTGGGATGCGGGATGGCTACGGGTCAGCCCCGACTACTTCAAGGTCATTGGCACTCCGGTTCTGCGCGGCCGCGCCATCGGCGAACAGGATACGGCGACCTCGCAACGTGTAGCCGTGGTGGACGAGAGCTTCGTGCGCAAGTATTTTCCCAAGGAATATCCCATCGGCCAGCACTTCGGATTCAATCGCCCAGGTCATAGCGGAGATTACGAAATTGTAGGCGTGGTCAAAGACACGCAATATCGAGATCCGACAGACACGGAATATAAACAGAATCCGATGTTCTTCCTGCCGTATTTTCAGAATGCCAACTACGTCGAACCTAACTATCGGCGCATGATGTCGCAGTCGGAATACACCAGCCGGATCGAGATCCAGTTCGCAGGATCGGCGGAAGAGATTGGCCCACAGGTACACCGCGTGGTGGCCGGCATCGATCCCAACCTGAGCATCATCGAGATGCACACCTTCGGCGAACAGGTGACTCGCGTCTTCAATCAGGAGCGGCTGATCGCACGCCTGACTGAACTGTTCAGTCTGCTGGCGCTGATTCTGGCGTCCATCGGCCTCTACGGCGTGACCGCGTACAACATCGCCCGCCGCACCAGCGAGATCGGCATTCGCATGGCAGTGGGCGCCGACCGCAAAGACATTGTTGCGATGGTGCTGCGCGGCGCATTCTGGCAGATCGGCATCGGCCTGATCATCGGAATCCCGCTGGTAATTGTCACCGGCCGGCTGATGGCCAGCAAGCTCTACGGCGTCGGCGCCTTCAATCCGCTGATTCTGGGCGGCGCGATTCTCGCTTTGGCAGTCTGCGCGTTTGTTGCGGGATTGGTCCCGGCGCGACGCGCGGCTTCGATTGAACCGATAGAAGCCCTGCGCATTGAGTAAAGGCTCCTCGCGACCGCCTACTACGCGGCGCCCCAGGCCCGGCGCGGAGCAGAAAGGGACGGTAATGGTGTCACTCCCCATCACGCAACAGCAGTTCGACGCGCGCCGGGACCTGACGGTCACCATCGACCCCTACGACCAAAACCCAATCGTGCTGCATGACCAGAGCGGCGCGGCGAAGTAGTCAGGACCAGGTGAGGCTTGTGGTCAGCGGCCCACCCTGTCGCCAAAGGAAGGCGACAAGGACGGGGGCACCCCAACTAGGCTCCTAATGTATTCTCCCGCCGTCCGAAAGGGTGGGCCACCCGCCGTGGTACCCGGTGTGACACCACAATGTTAGGCACCGGAGCTTTGTTCCCTGAGCTCGTTAACGGCTCGGCGAACACCCTGAACGATATCGAGAAATGCTAAAGCGCGGACAGGCCATAACGCTGGTGCTTTCCCGTCTCTAGGAAGAGCAACAAGTTTTCCGAATGGAGTGTCTTGCCAATCCGCAGGTTTGAGGATGATCGGGATGACGCGCGCCTGTCTATTATTGTGGCGTTCCACAGCGACTTTCATTTCCTTGCAATAGCAATAGTCGGATGCAAGAAAGTTTTCGGTAACCAGCAAGAGGATAAGAGGGGAGCTTTCGAGATGTTGGGCAATCTCTTGCGGAAACTCTCTTCCTGGGCCAATCTTACCGTCATGCCAAACGGTCATTATTTCGTTGCGCTTCAAGGTGGAAAGGTGTTTATCGAGTTCCTTACGCAGCCTCTCGTCCAAGTGGGAGTACGAAACAAATGCTTCAATACTTGACGGTTCCGAGCGAGCTGCTGCCACATCCAAGCCGTGTACCATGTGCGTCGAGGCGCCGAATGAAGCACCCGTCATGTCACCGTACACCAGCATTGGCGTTCCGCCACCCACAAGTAATTGAGCCTCCAACACCTCATCTTTGCTGATACCTGGCACTTCAAGCGGGGCCATTCCATCACCAAGCCCACTCAGGATAGCGGCCACTGCAGCCACGCCCACTGGCTTATGCAAAAAAGCATGCACTTTTAAGTTCAGGAATCTCCTTACTGCGTCCCCATCCAGGTACGCACTTAGAACAACAACGAGAGGAAGCCGAAGCCCCTGTTCATTGGCAATCCGAAGTATGTCGGAGCCATCTTCGGCCCCGTGCTTCGTCATCAGCCTCTTGTCCAGCAACATGATGTCGAAGGTCTTCCTGGAACGAAGAGCCGACAGCGCGTCTTCCACACTAGCAGCCGCTTCCACATCCCAACCCTTGGACCTCAATTCCCTGGCAAACGCCTCTCGCGTAACTTTCTCGTCTTCAACGATCAGCACAACCTTGGCCATGTCTAATCCTCGGGACGTTCGCGCTTCTGCTTTTCTGGCAGAACGACCCTGAACGTCGCGCCACCCCAGTTGTTTGGGGACTCGACATCAATCTTCCCTCCCATTTGAGAGACAATTCGCTGGATCCAAAACAGCCCTAATCCTAAGCCCCCTATAGCGGCCTTTGTCGTTCGAAATGGAATGAATAGTTCGGTAAGTTCATTCGGGCTGATACCCGGACCGCTATCTCTCGCGACAATAGCGATATTGCCGCCAGCATGAGGAGATAGCTCAAGCTCGACTATCTTCGGACCGCTCGCCTTGCTCTCAAGAGCATCGATCGCATTGCGCAGCAGGTTCAAAACAACGGATGACACAAAACTGACATTCATCGTCACATCTTTGACACCGGCGTTGACGAATTTAAGCTCAATGTCGTGATCCTTCAATCGCTGCGCGGAAATGCCCAATATCCGCTTGATTAGCTCGTCGAGATTGAAGGTTTCAACGACGTCCCGTTGACGAGCAAAACTCTGAAAAACACCAATTGTCTTCAATGCCCTCGCCATCTCGCTTCTCAACTGATCTGTCAGCACGGCTCTTCCATCCTGTGCGAGCAAGCGCTCAATCTCGTACGTAAGGGCCTCCATATTTTGAAGGTTGTTACGGAATTCGTGGGCAATGCCCCCGGCCAGGAACCCCAAGTCCGCCGCCTTGACGAGTGCGCCCTGCAACTGCGCGCTCGCATGAAGGCCCGCGTTCTCGATCGCAATCCCAGCGTGGCCTGCAAACATTTCCAAGATTCCCCTGGTGTCCTCATCAAAACTAAGCGGTCTCTGACTATGGATAAACAACACGCCAACAATCTGCTCGTGCCCTCTCAGAGGAATCACCACCAAAGATTTGATTCCAAGCGCAACTCCCTCATCACGAATAGTGGGAGCACCGTCCGGCGGATTGGTGACATCTTCGAAGTACAGGGGTTCCCCAGTCGAGACGACATGTCTCCCGGTTCCCGCCGGTCGTGGATAATCAGAAAGCTCGTCTTTCAGAGGACCGTAGGCGTAGTGCCTCCCGAAGCTATCTTCTTCCCGTTTGTACAAATTAATTGTCACGGACACGGCCTCACCGAGAATCTCTCGTATCGCTGCGGCGACGGAGTACAATGTCTTCTCCTGGTCTGGTCCCTGCCCGGAAAGTTTCTTGAGTATATCTTCAAGAAGTCTGTGGCTTTTCAACTCGCGGTGGAGTCTATCGAGAAGTCGAGCGTTCTCAATCGCAATGGCCGCCTCGCTGGCAAGCGTTCGCAGGCAGGTCACTTCGATCTGGGTGAAATTGTGCTGATTCTTGTCATCCAGATAGAGAACCCCAATTACCTGGTCCTGGATCTTCATTGGTACCACAATCATGGAGCGGAACACGCGTTGTAATAGAGGCTGTACACGGGCGTCTTCGCTCGTATTAGGGATAATTAGCACGTCCCCTGTACTAATCGTGGTCCGAGTGAGGCCGTTCGGATTGTCCATTCGGGGTTGAGGGTGATCAAAATCCCCTGAATGAAAGCGGTCTGTCACCGACATACCGTCTTCGCCGATGAGGTGGATAACCCCCGTGGTGGTGTTTGTCAGCCGGATGGCTCCGGATACCACTTCCTTCAGGATCTCACTTACGTCCAGGCTAGGGCTAATAATACGGGCGGTGATGTCGTGTAGCAGCTTCAGGGCGGTGGATCTTTGAATCGCAATTCCGGCTTGGACGGCCAAGGCGTCCACCAGTTGTTGGTCACTCACGTTGAACCAGCCGAACTCATCCTGATCAACGCTGATGACTCCGATGGTCTGGTCACCGACTTTCACGGGTGCTACTAACATCGAGCGTGCCGTTCCCCGCTGTGCTCTTGATGGCGAAAAGCGGTCATCTTCCGAGGCATCTGGTAGGAGTACGGACTCTCCCTTGCTGAAGACCCAGCCGGCGAGCCCTTCGCCGCTCTTGAAACGTCGCGTCAGGGGCCCCGGAAAATCGCCGTGTGTGACCTTGGCAACGAGAACCTGTTCCCCGTCCTCTTGTGGCTCGGCAAGGAAGATGGTGCAATGAGAGCAGTTCAATCTTTTCGCGACCTGAAACGCGATGGTCTGTAGTAAATCGTGGATATCGAGCTTCTCGCTGATGGCTTGAAACACTTCGTGGAAGATCTGCATGTTGCGGGCTAGGCGCTCGGAGCTGTCCTGCATTTTTGCCTGCCATACCCGCGGCGCTAGTTGCTCGGCGAACTCGACGAGGAGGCCCTTGAGCGATTGTTGGTAATAGCCCGGCTGCTCATGGTCGAGCGTGACTAACCCAATTACTTCATCCTCATATATCAACGGGATACCTGCCCAAGAGTTCACATCCTTGGTCGGAGGCCTGGATTGCCAGTCAGGCTCGTGGGATGTATCGCTCAGGATGAGCGGCTCGCGTGCGTTCACAACTCGGCCAACTAGAGGGTCGAATGAAACTGGCCGAAGGAGGGTGCGATCCGGAATACGATCGTCGTAGCCGCTGCCAGCCAACACGCTGCGCATACCGTCCCGAATGAGCTGCACGGTCGCGGTCCTAAAGGGAATCTTCTCCCGTAATTCGGCCAGTGCCGCCAAGGCCACCTTTCGCGGCCTGTATGGCTCATGCGCCATCTCATTGTGTATCTTAGTTTGCTGGTTCTTACTAGCATCCGGCGTAGGCATGGAGGCAGCTTCCCTGGATCAGTGCTGGCTAGAGCTTTGCGAATCCATCGACACTATATATCCCTTTAGGAACTTCAGCGCACAAATATTCTCTCTGGCCGGGCCCGGTGGCTCGGGACACAGTCCCGTCTGGCCCAATTCGAGTCCCGCGACTGTTGGCCACGGCCTTTCGACGGTTCTTGGACGCGAATTTCGGGCACTGGCGGCTGGCGTGTAACTCCTTTAGAAAGAAGTTCTTAGCTATAAGCCTTTTGTTTGGAAGTTTTTAGCGGGGAAAATTTCGCATTTCTGATTGTTTTCAGTGGTTTATAGAGGCAAAAGAGGGGGAGTCGAAGGACAGTGGTCAGTGGTCAGTTCCTTCGACTGCGTTCGGCCGCAGCCGCGACCTCACTCCGCTCAGGATGACAGCACCCAGAGAGTCAAGCCGAGCTGTTCGGCAGACGCTATACTCATCCAGATCGGTGAGAACAACATGAAGATTGGCGATATGAAAAGGCTTTCTGTTCTGTGGATCGGCGTGTCAGCGCTGCTGGTCGCCGCACTGCCTTTGCTGGCACAAACTCCTGATCCTCACCATATTTATGCTTACCCGCCGATTCAGCGTGCCAATGGGCCGCAGAATCCGGATACTCCGATCGGCATTGTGCCAGCGCAGTTTAAGGCAGCGTACGGTTTCAATCGCATCCCCAATCAAGGACAGGGACAGACGATTGCCCTGGTTGATGCCTACGATGACCCGAATATCGCATCGGACCTGGCGGTTTATCAGGCTGAGTTTCATCTGGTGCCCTGCAATTTCCAGAAGGTGGAAATCGGCAATCCGGCAGCCAGCGACTATTGGGCGCTGGAAATTTCCCTGGACGTGGAACAAGCCTGCGCGCTGGCGCCGCAAGCCAACATCATTCTGGTGGAAGCCACCACCGATAGCTTCGCCGACCTGCTGGCTGCGGTCCAACTGGCCTCCTCAGCGCCGTATAACGCCACCGTGGTGTCGATGAGCTGGGGCGGTCAGGAGTTCAACGGCGAGCAGGGTTTCGACAGCTTCTTCTGCAATATCGTTGCCGGCAATGGTCAGCCCGTGACTTTTGTGGCCGCCTCGGGCGACGTTGGACACTCGCTGACCCTCTATCCTTCAACCTCACCCTGTGCGATTGCCGCCGGCGGTACGACCCTGGTCCTGAGCACCGCCGCGCCGCTTGCGAATCCATTGCAGTTGAACTACGGCGCGGAGACGGCATGGTTTGACAGTGGCGGAGGAATCAGTCCGTATGAGGCCCAGCCGTCGTTTCAGGACCCGGCTTGCGCCACCTGGTCAACCCGCAATCGTTGCGTTCCCGACGTCTCGTCGGACGCTAATCCGGCTACCGGCGTTGCGGTGTATGACACCTATGATGACAGCGGTTGGATCCGGGTGGGCGGCACCAGTTTGGCAACTCCTGATTGGGCGTCGTTGTTTACCCTCGTCAACTCGCAGCGTGCAGCCCAGGGCAAAGGCACGCTTAGCCAGGCGCACCAGGACCTGTACACGATTTACTATTCTTCCAACTACCTCACTGACTTTCATGACAACACGTCAGGCGACAACGGAAATTGCGGATCGGAATGTGACGCCGGTCCGGGCTACGATTTAGTGACCGGAATCGGCACCTACCAGGCGAGCAACCTGGCTCCAGCTTTGGTCGCAGAGCCGGATTGACTACCCTTGCTGGGGCGCCCCAGTTACCGACCCGGCCGTGTCAGGGCGTCGGCTGCGTGTCCCGTCACTCCTCGCGCAGCGTTTTCATGGGATCGACATGCGCTGCGCGGAGCGCCGGCAGCGTGCTGGCCAGCAGGCCGACAGCGGTCATCAGCACGGTGACGGTGCAGAATGTAGCGAGATCGCGCGCGCTGACTCCGTAGATCACGCTGGCCAGCAACCGTCCCAACGCCAGCGCGCCCGCCAGCCCGATGACCACGCCCAGCAGCGTCGGTTTCATTCGTTCCACCAAGACCATACTCATTACGTCTGTGTCATTCTCTCCTAGTGCCATGCGAATGCCTATCTCGCGCACCCGCCGCCGCACCGCATAGGACAAGACGCTATAGATCCCGACCGCGGCCAGCAACAGTGCGAGACCGGCGAACGCCGCCAGCAGCAGCATGGTAAAACGCTGCGTAGACAGCGACTCATCCACCATATCCTGCATGGTTTGGATGTGGAGCAGAGGTACTTCCGCATCGACCTCGTGGACGGCATTGCCGATCGCCGAAACCACGCTCAACGGATCGGTATGGGTGCGCACGGCAAGCGTCATGCCGAAGGATTGCCAACGTTCACCTCGCGCCGCTGAAACTTGGCCCAACGGCAGGTACAGAGCGGCCGTCGATCGGGTCTGTTTCAGCGCATCCATCTTCACATCGCCGACAACACCCACCACGACGCGCGTCAGGTCAGGAAAGAAGTAAAGCGTGAGATGCTTGCCAATCGGGTCCTGGTTGGGCCAGAACTCCCCGGCCATCGACTGGCTGATCAACACCGCTCCTGGACGTCCCACAACGTCAGAGTCGTCAAACTCGCGACCGCGCAGCAGCGGGATGTGCATCGCGCTCATGTAGCCTGGGCTGATCAATCCCGTATCAAGCTCGGGTTGATCGGCCATGGCCACGACAGGCCGACCCTCCACCTGCACTGGCTGGTGCGAGCCATGGCCGGTAAGCGGTAAAGCGTCGATGACGCCGGCGGATTGCACGCCCGGCAGCGTGCGAACGCGTTGCAGGACGCGGTCAAAAAAGCTGATCTGCTGGATGGGAGTGGCGAATTTAGTTTCCGGAATCGACAGGTCCATGGTGATGACGTGGTCGGGATCGAAGCCGGGGTTGACGGAGCGCAGCATCCACAAGCTGCGAATCAACAAGCCGGCGCCGATCAGCAGCATCAGCGAAAGCGCCACCTCGGCGACCACCAGCACGCTACGCGTTCGGCTTCCACCGGAATCGGAAGCGGTCCGGCCCGAACCTTGCTTCAGCGCCTCGCCCACATCCTCTCGCGTCAAACGCAACGCCGGCAGCAGGCCCGCGACGATTCCGGTCGCAAGCGAAATGCCGAGGGTAAATGCCAACACCCAGCCGTCCAGTCCAATCCCGCCTGAGCGCGGCAACTGCTGCCCCACAAACTTCACGATGAACACGGCTCCGTAGTGCGCGAAAATCAGGCCGAATGCGCCGCCGGCAACAGCCAGCAGTACGGTCTCCGCGAGCACCTGCTGCAACAAGCGGCGCCGGCTTGCCCCCAGTGCTGCGCGAATCGCAATCTCCTTGCGTCGGGAGAGCGTTTTCGCCAGCACCAGATTGGCGACATTGGCGCAGGCGATCAACAGAACAAACGCAACCGCTCCCAGCAGAATCAGCAGGCCCGGACGAACATCGCCGACCAGGTCGTCACGCATGGCAATCGCGGTCGCACCCCAGCCTTTGTCGTCTTTCGGATACTGTTGTGCGAGCTGGTTGGAGATGGTGTCGAGCTCGGCTTTCGCCTGCTGGAGCGTGACTCCAGGCTTCAACCTCGCAATCACGCCATAGTTATGATCATCTCGGATGGCGCGTTCCTGAGCGGTCCAGGCCAGCGGCTTCCACATCTGCGGAGCGTCCGCAGGATCGCTGGTAATAGGAAACTCGAACCCTGGCCGCATCACCCCGATCACCGTATAGGCTTCGCCGTTCAGTGGAATACTCTTGCCGACGATTGCCGGATCGCCGGCAAAATGAGTCCGCCACAGGTCATAGCTCAACACCACTTCATGTTCGCGGCCGGGCTGGTCCTCGCTCTCCATAAAGACGCGGCCAAGCAACGGCTCCGCGTGGAGGACGGAAAAGAGACCGTGGGTAGCGCCGACCATCCGAATCGCCTCTGCTTGACCCGTGCCGGTGAGCGTGTAGAGGCCGAAGCCGTAGGCCGACATGCCTTCAAAGCTGTGCGCGTGGCTGCGCCAGTCGAGGAAGTTGGCGGGCGAGACGGAAAATATTGGGATGCCAGGGAAACTGGCTTGCGGCGGAACGTGGTAAAGCGCCACCAGCCGGTCCGGCTGATCGAACGCCAGCGGCCGCAGCAGCACCGCGTTCACCACGCTGAAAATCGCGGTGTTGGCTCCGATGCCCAGCGCGAGCACCAGCACCGCGACCGCGGTAAATCCCGGACTCTTGCGCAGCGCACGCCAGCCGTAACGAATGTCTTGACCCAAGCTCGCCATCGCCAATTCCTTACCCAATTACCTGGCAAAAATGGTTCTTTGAAGGGGCGCGGCTTCAGCCGCGCCGTTGCGAGCCCTATGAAACCTGGGCTTCAGCCCCTGGGAGAATACATCCCTGCTCGCAAACGATTTTTGAAACACGCTGTACGAAGACGGCCAAGCTGCGGTTCGCAGTACCGTCACTGGATGCAATAGCAGCTTCCTTGCCAAGACGAGCTCTCGCTATGCGCAGCAAAACATTGGCGAGTTTCAATCGAGTGCTGCCGATCGAACAGGCAGGATGTTCATTGGCGAACAAGGTGTCCGAATATGGAGGGTGCAGGCCACCGCTTCCAATATTGACACCATTTTCCCCGACCTCTGTAGTTCTTCTCGCAAAACCACACGGGAGGATGAACATGCGTCGATCGCTTTGACAGCACTTGCTTTCGCGCTCCTGTTATCAGGAGTGCAACTCTACGCCCAGATGAATGCAGCCGTCGAGAAGACTTTGCAAAGCATGGAACAAGCCGGCTGGCAGGCATGGAAGGACCACGACATAAAGCCGGTTGAAGGGATGATCCCGGACAACGCCATCGACATCGCCGACGGAATGGTCGACAAAGGAAAGCAGCAGATCCTGAAAGATATGGTGGAGCCGGGATGCATGGTCAACAGCTTTTCGCTGTCCGATTTTTCCTATCTCTGGCTCGATAAAGACACCGTCATCATGACCTATACCGCGACCCAGGACGCAACTTGCAGCGGCAAGAAACAGGCTGGGAAAGTTATCGCCAGCTCGCTTTGGCAGAAGCAGAACGGCAAATGGGTGTCGCCCTTCCACCAGGAAACTGCCGCTGAGGGTATGTAGAGACGCGTGTCCGGCTGGAACGTTCCTCGGCGGGCAATTCACTCCTCTCCTTGGCGGCGCAAGAATCCGAGCAAACGAGTCGCAATGTTCTTCGTTCCCGTGCGACTCGCGAGCATCGGACGAGGGCCGAGACGGCTCTCGAGGCCATCCCATGACTCTGTCCCCATCCTTGAAATGAAACCCTTCCCGGTCGCGAGTTCTACTTGGTGCCGCAGCGCCCTCTCGCTGAACCTCTCCGAAAACGGCAACAGGTGGGTAGTCAGGAACGCTTGAAGAAAGTCCTTGTGAACGATGTCTATCGCCGATAAACGCTGCCGTTCCCAATGGTCGTAGTCTTCAGAATACTCATGCCGTAGCACACGCACCCAGGGCGCCAACGTCAGTACCGTGCCGCCCTTTTCCTGTGTTGCTGTGATTATCGAAGCGTCGAGCACCCCCACAGCCATAACAAGATGGGCATCGAAATACCACGCGGTCTTCACAGGCTGTTCAGCGACTTCAAAATGGTGAATCGCCTTGATCAGGGGCAGTACGAGGCAACAGTACGGATCAGCGCCGGACAATTCCAAATCGCCCCCTTTTCGGACGCACTTGCTAAAAGTACTACAGTAGCTCGGGCCTTGATGGAACGGATGGCCGCTCAAGCCAAGGACGCTGATAATAGGAATCGTCCAAGTTGAGAGATCGTCATCGGTAGTGATCTCGACGGTGTCACTTGGCAATCCCGCTACTGCAGGAAAGCGGAGAAGATGTACAGAATCAGAAGTTTTGAAGAAGACATACGGAAGGTTACTGTGCTTACATTCGATAATGAGGTTCAGTGTCGGCCGAACTCGCGGCTGCGGATGCCAGTCGTGCAACCGCTTCTCCGCAAAGACGTCAATAGCCCGGAGCTCATTACTGGTCTTGTCCAGATACGACCACTCCTGCTGTATGTGCTCGAAGGTAGGCCGCAGTATTTCAGTGACCGCGGTTTGAAGCGGATATCCGGATTCTTCGACTGCGGCGACGATTCTCGCTTCGTCTACTCCCGGTCCAATTTGATTGGTGCCCGGATTGTTTTCGCTAGACTCCATGAACGCTGGCCGCCCATCCTTTATCGACAGAGGACCGATGAAGCAAAAAACAGTGCCGAGTGCTCCGCACAAGCCGATTTGCTTGGGCGGGATTTTCGATGACCTTCACCCGCAACGGCACAGCAGTACCGCATAAACCGCCGATTTGCGCCTACGGCGTCACTGGCGTGGGCGCGTTTTTCGGCGTCGACAGATAGCCGGTGATGCTGTTCTTGCCCGCCGTAAAGACCACCAGCTCGTACAGCATGTGGTCGCGCCCGGTGTAGAACTGGAGCGGCTCGGCCACGGTGCGGTCTTTTTTCTCGATGGTCTTGTCGTCGGCAATCACGTTGAGCGTGAACTTGCTTTTCTTGGGGTCAACCTTTTTCAACACCAGGCTCACCGTCGACACTGGAATCTTGGCATTCTTTTGCAGCGTGAAGTCGTAGTAATTGCGCTCGCCCTTGCGCTTCAGCATCTCCAGCTCCTCGGCGTTATGAGCGATCAGTCCGCTTTGCAGGCCGAGGTCGCCGATAGTCTTTTCCAGCTTGGCATTGGTTGCGGCCAGATCGGTCTGGGTCTTTTGGATGTCGGTCTTCGCCGCGCCCACGTCGGTCTTGACGTTGCTGACCTCGCCGTTGACAGCGGCGAGCTGCTGGCCCTGCTGGTTCTGCTGGGCGGCGAGCCTGGCGGCAGCGGCGGCGGTCGCTTTCTGCTGGCGTTGCAGCTCAGCGGCGCGCTCCGCCAGCTCCTGCTTGGTCATGCCGACCTCGGAGCTAAGCGACTGCTTGAATTGCAACGATGTCTCGTCGAGGCGCTTGCCCAGATCGTCCTGCGCCGTCGCTAGCGCAGCCTGCTTCTGCTCCAGCGCCGTGAGCCGCGTCTTCATGCCGTACATCAGATACAGCGAAGCGATCACGTAGATTGCGGCCGCGGCCAGCAGCACGTATTTCAGGAGGTCGCTCCTGTCGGTGGCAACCGGTTGCGATTCGGGAGGAGCGCTTTCTTCTTCTTGAAACATTGCCAGTCCTTTCTTGCTATCTCAATTCTCCGGGAGCGAAAAACCGCTGTCAATGGACATAAATAGAAAGCGTGAAGGCAGCGCCAGATGGCGCGAGCCGGCTCTAGCTTCCGAACAGCGCCGCGCCATGGAAGGGCGCCAGCACCAGGGTTAGCGCCAGCATCAGCACCGCAGCCAAGGCCAGCCAACGGCGCTCGGGGCCAATATCGGGCCAGGGTGGAACATTTGGATGCCTGGTGCCGGTGAAGCCGAGGATCACCGCCCAAACCCACCAACCCGCCCAAAACGCTCCCATGGGTATCAGCGCCAGAATGGTGGCGCGCGTCACCCACTTGTGCGCCCGCGGCGAGACAGCGTAGGTGATGTGTCCGCCGTCCAATTGCCCACCGGGTAAAAGATTCAGCGCCGTGGCGAACATTCCCACCCAGGCAGCGATAGCGACCGGGTGCAAATACAAGCTTCCCAAGGCGCCCCCATGCGGCGTGAAGGGCGCCAGCAGATGTCTGACCACTCTGAAGATGAGCGGATAGCCAAATTCCA
Source organism: Candidatus Korobacteraceae bacterium (assembly GCA_049519235.1). Classification (GTDB taxonomy): domain Bacteria; phylum Acidobacteriota; class Terriglobia; order Terriglobales; family Acidobacteriaceae; genus Bog-257. Next base: position 16,449 of record JBEKQY010000017.1, read on the forward strand.
GCACTGAATTCGACGCGCCGGCAGGTATGGGCTTGGAGAGCGCCAATCCCCAAAACAGCACCGGAACTGCAATCAGGAAGCCGGCAATTGGTCCGGCGATGCCAATGTCAAACAGCGCCTTGCGTGAGCGGATGGGCGACTTGATGCGGATGAGCGCGCCGAAGGTCCCGATAAACGTTGGAGCTGGAATAAAGTACGGCAGCGTGGCATAAACGCCATTTCTCTCCGCCACGACAAAGTGCCCGAATTCATGCGCCAGGAGGATGCCCATCAATGTGAGGGAGAACGGGATGCCCATCATCAGCTCCGCTGGGCGTTGCAGGATCCACCCAGAATGAAACACCGGAAGCATGAATGTGTCCACATCGAAGGCCGGCAGATCGTGCACAAAGTTGTATTGCAAGCGCGCGCCCACGATCAGCGTGGTCAGCAGCGTCAGCAACAGCAGCAGGAGGTGCAGCCAGTAGGGCCGGCGGCGCGCCGGCGCAGCCACAAAGACTTGCGGATAACGCGGAACTTCGAAGGTGTAGGAGATCGGTGGCGTGGAATTGGACATCGTTTACTGTTGGATGATCGGCAATGGGACACAGAACCACGCCAGCGCACAATTATCCGCCCGTCCAGCGCGCATCGCCATCTGCGCCGCCTACTCGATCGACTGCAGCTCCTTCCCGGGCTTGAAGCGGACGGCCTTGCCGGGGGGTATATTGACTTCGGCGCCGGTGCGCGGATTACGGCCGATCCCGGTCTTGCGCGGCCGCACGGTGAAGACGCCGAAGCCGCGCAGCTCAATGCGATCGCCGCGCGCCAGCGACTTCTTCATGCTTTCAAAGACGGTCTCGACGGCCATTTCCGCTTTGGTCTTGGTGACCCCGGTCTTGGTGACAACTTCGTTGATCAGGTCTAGTTTGATCACAAGTAGCTCCACAAGGGTGACGCTCGCCGGGCGCAATGGCCTGCACCGCCGACGCAACTGTGATTCTATCCGACTTCACAGTTTCGCGTAAGTTACTTTTGGGCTACGACTTTCGGGTGGGGTCGCGAACCGTGGTGAAGCCGGCGGGCGGTTGTCAACCAGAGCGGCATTCCGTAAGATGACGTTTTCGTCGCCCGAAAAGCAAAGGGTAGAGCGGCGCTTCAGCGCCGCGTCCCGGCTGTGCATATGAAATCGGGAAGCAGGGCGGTCATCTCTCGATGACCGCCCTGCTTCCCGGTCTGCCGCGGAGTGCATGCTGGACGCCAGCCTGAAGGCTGGCTCTACCCAATAGGCTTATACCATCGTAATCCAAGGAGCCCCATGTCCATCAAGAGCGACCGCTGGATCCGCAAAATGGCCAACGAGCACGAGATGATCAACCCCTTTTCGGAGAAGCAGGTCCGCGAAGGCGTCATCTCCTACGGTCTGTCGTCCTACGGCTACGATCTGCGCGTCGCCGACGAGTTCAAGATCTTCACCAACGTCAACAGCACCATCGTCGATCCCAAGAAGTTCGACGAGCGCTCCTTCGTCAGCATCCAGACTGACGTCGCCATCATCCCGCCCAACTCGTTTGCCCTGGCGCGTTCGGTGGAGTACTTCCGCATCCCGCGCGACGTGCTGACCATCTGTGTCGGCAAGTCGACTTACGCGCGCTGTGGCATCATCGTTAACGTGACGCCCTTCGAGCCGGAGTGGGAAGGCTTCGTCACCCTCGAAATCTCCAACACCACGCCGCTGCCGGCGCGCATCTATGCCAACGAAGGTCTCTGCCAGATCCTGTTTTTCCAGTCGGACGAAATGTGCGAGACCAGCTACAAGGACAAGCACGGCAAGTATCAGGGACAGAAGGGCATCGTGCTGCCGAAGCTGTGAGAAGCAGTGGCTAGTGGTCAGTGGTCAGTGGCAGAGTTCAGGCGTCAGACTGTCAGCTTTCAACCAGCAACTGTCAGCCATCAGCGACACTGATTGCCCGAATTTGCGTTCTCCGTTCAGACTCGCGGTGTGTAGCATGGAGATCGTACGGGCGAGGGGTAGCGCTTCGAAGGGGTACAGGTTTAGAGCTTACATCCTAGACTCGCACGATACGCGAGATCGATTGGGCCGCGAAGACCGAGCCCCGGACGGGGCGGAACTGAAGTTAGCCCAGGGCGTGAGCCCTGGGTAGGCTGGCCATAAGAGTCCGGAGCCGGCTTCAGCCGGCGGCACTCTTTTTTCCTTGCGTTGTTTTTGGTTATAGGGGTCCTTCGACTTCGTTCGGCCGCTTGGCGACCTCACTACGCTCAGATAACTGGGCGATCCTCTGGCGAAGAGCGAAATGCGAATTGTGGTTTTACTGACGGCTGACAGCTCCCTACTTCCGCGGTTCGGCTTCGCTTTCCTTGTACAGGTACTTGATGCTGGGCTTGTAGATCAGCAGGTTGGACGCGCCCGGCCGGTTCACCTTCAGGCAATATTTGTCGTACCACTCGATGATGCCGTGGATCTCCTCGCCGTCCTGAAGTACCAGCACCATCGGCGTCTTGGCCTGCATCTGCTTCTGATAATAAAAATTCTCGGCGTGGGTCTGCTCCGGCGGCGGCGTCTTTTTTCCGTTGGAGTTTGAGCGGTCGGAACGATCAGGGCGATCGGCCCGTTCCCGGCGCTCGACATCCGGGCGCGGGTGGTCGTTGCGGTTGAGCGCAGGACGGATCAGCTTGCGGTTGGCAAACGCATCCGGATCAACAGCTCGCGCTACTGCGGTGGCATCCATGGAATCTTTCATGGTGTTAGCTCCTGTGGTCTGCACACCCGCCTTTCGGCGATCATTAACTCGGGCGCTGCTGACACCGTACTCCGGCAAGCTATGGCGTGTGTCGACCCGGTGTTACCTAGGTGTGAACTTAGCGATACCCTAACACAGGCGTTCCGCCAAGACAATCTAACCCGAGTGCTACTTTGGTGTCACGGCTCCAGCGCCGTGGCGAACGTGTCCAGGGCCAGCGAGCGCAGCAGGTTTCGCCTCATGCCGCTCTCCAGTTCTCCCAGCCGCTGCACAGCGGTAACGATCCAGGCAAAATCCACCTCCTCGGCCATGCGCGCCAGTTGTGGCTGGATGTCCTGATTGCGGACCAGCTCCGGCGTTCCAGACTTCAGCAACAGCATGTCTTCCAGCAGCGAATACAGTGTCCGGACCAGTTGCTCGGTCTTGACCTTGCCCTCGGCGCCGGAGCGATAAGTGTCGGTCACCCGAAACAGATCGCCGTGCTCGCGCGCGCCCATCGCCGGCCCCAGCAGCGCCAGCGCATCCTGCCGCGCCGCCAGATACGCAGCCAGATCGAAGCTGCGCGCCCGGCCCAGGCCGCCGCCACAAACCCGCGCCACCAGCGCCCGTTCGCCCGGCCTCCATTCCGGACGCGTCTTCGCCAGATATTGCCCGACTTCTGCCGCCTCAACTGGCGCCAAGCGCAAATGCATGCAGCGCGAGCGAATGGTCGGCAGCAGCGCGGAAGGGTTATCGGTCAGCAGGAAAATCGTGGCAAACTCCGGAGGCTCCTCCAAGATTTTCAGCAGCGAATTCGCCGCCTCCTTCATGAAGTCGGCATCGCTGAAGATGTAGACCCGCTCGCGGCCTTCGCTCGGCTTGTAGTAGATCTCATGAATGACGTGCCGCACCTGGTCCACTTTGACCAGCATCTGCGGTGGGTCGGGCGGAATAATCAGCACGTCAGGATGCGTCTGCACCAGGATACGAGTTTCCCGCTTGTCGGCGTCGCGCAGGTTCTCGCGTGTCTCCACCGCCTCGGCAAAGCGCTCCTCCAGCGCGTCGGCTTCGGCGATGCGAACGCAATTAGCGCAGTGGCCGCAGAAGTCCGGCAGCCCGTCGCTCATGGGGCGCTCCAGGCAGTTCATCGCCTTGGCAACCATCTGACTGAGCGTGAACTTGCCCGCCCCTTGCGGCCCGGAAAGGATCACCGCATGGGGAAAGTGCTCCCGCGCCAGCATCTCGCGCAGGGTGTGCACCGTCTCCGCATTGCCATGAAAATCAGAAAAAGGCACTATGAAAACCCGCCGATTTAGCCGCCCGAAAGGGGCGACCCTTCGGGCGTACGAATAACAGCTCGCTTTTGAAGGGGCGCACCTTTAGGTGCGCCGATAGCTCGCTTCCTCTAATGGCTTTAGCCACTGAGGAACCTCGTCTTTCAAGCTGCCTGGGAAGGCCGGACAATACGGATATTCGATCGCACGCTCCGCCAGCCGCCTTCCAACCGGATTGCGATGAACATACTCAACGTGAACCCGATAGTCCTCGACATCTCGTATCCGATGATCCGAAAAACCAGATTGCCAGACTTCCATCGAGGACTCCAGTTCCTTCTTGACACGAAACGAGAATCCTCCCTTGATAAACTGCACCGCTCGCTCCAGGGTGACGGAAGGGGTTATGAGGACGTGAAAGTGTTCTGGCATCAGCACGTATTCGTGGAGCAGGTAAGCGCGACCGCGATAGGAATTTAAGGTTCGCAGGAACAGATCGGCCCAGGAGGAATTTTGAAACAACGTTCGGCGCTGCCAGGTCTGAGAGGTGACAAAGTAAGTCAGGTTTGGATCGCTTTGTTGTCTGCTCGGTCTCAGCTGCGTCACCTCAGGGGCTAAAGCCCATCCTAATTACCAACCTTGCCGGCGCACCTAAAGGTGCGCCCCTTCAAACCCGCATTGTGTCAAGAATCCTCAATTCCCTTTCAGCAACCTCTCCCTCACCACCTGCACAATCTCCTCATGCACCACCTCAATTGGCGGCCGGGCGTCGATCACGACTACGCGCTGCGGCTCGCGCCGCACGATCTCCAGAAACGCCTCGTGCACTCGCGTAAAGAACGCATAGCTCTCTTGTTCGAAGCGGTTCTCATCATGCTCTGCAGATTTGTTCCGCCGGCGCGCCCGGCTTACGCTGGAGCTGACATCCGAGTCCATCAGGATGGTGAGGTCAGGCCACACCCCGCGGCACAGCACTTCGTGCAACCGCAGCACGGCGGCGCTTCCGATCTGACGGCCTCCGCCCTGATATGCCTCCGTCGAATCGGTGAAGCGGTCGCACAACACCCACTTCCCTGCCTCCAGCGCAGGCAGAATCACTTCTGCGATCAACTGCGCCCGCGAGGCGAACATCAGCGCCATCTCAGCCGAGGGATCAAGTCCCGCCGTGCGCGAGTCCAGCAGCACCGCGCGAATGCGCTCGCCAGTCTCGGTCCCGCCCGGCTCGCGGGTGGTGACGACTTCAATTCCCTGCTGGCGCAACGCTCCGGCAAGCTTCTCCAGTTGCGTGCTCTTGCCGCATCCGTCGAGCCCTTCGAAGCTGATGAACTTTCCGCGCTGCGGTCGCTGGGCCACGGGGGAAATCATATCAGCGCGGCCGAGGACAAAGTCGCAGACGCTTATGCCAGACCCACTGCCCTTCGCCACCGCAATGGCGTGTGCCGCTACGGAAATGTCAGAAGGCTCCTCATCGGGACTTTCCGTCACAAGCGCAGCTTGGGCACAATCGCGCCCGTACTTCGGCTGTAGTCGTCATATTCCGCGCCGAATGTGTTGGTCATGGTGCGCTCTTCGATCCTGCTCTTGATCTTGAAGCCGGCGTACAGAAGCGCCACGGCTACCACGCCGCGCGCCTGGCGGCGCTCCAGCGCCGTGCCCAGCATCGCCAGGATCAACCCGGAATAGATCGGATGCCGCACCCAGCGATACGGTCCTGTCTTCACCAGTTGATGTCCGACTTTGACCGTCACCGTGCCGCTCCAGTTGGTGCCCAGGTAGGCTCTGGCCCACACCGCGAAGCCCAGACCCGCGGCCGTAGCAGCGACTCCGAGCGCGGCGGTCCACGGATTCGCCGCAAACAAGCGAATGCGCAGCCAACCCCTGGGAGCGTCGCCACTAAACATCATGTAGAAGCCGGCGACCGTTAAAACCGTATACGAGAGTCGCGACGACACGCTCTCCCGCGTCTGCGTCGGCTTGGTTCGGATCGCCCACACCATCCACACCACGAAAAACGCGATCCACAGCCCGCCGCAAATCGAGATTCCGCTCATCGCCATAGCCCCAGGCACGTTACGTTAGCGTAATCGAAATGGTTCCCGAAAGCACGGCGATGCCGCTTTCTGCTGCCACAACCTTCGATCTCACTGGACGCCGGCAACTCAGAATAGTATCTTTGCCATGCCACGATGCTCAGGCGCATTCGTGCAGCAATCCATCCCAAGGGAGCCGTTATCCATGATGAAACGCATATTCGCCACTGTGATTTTCGGCCTTCTGCTTTCCACGCTGGCCTTGGCGCAAAAGACCGACATCGATTGGGACCGCAGCGCTAATTTTTCCAACTTCCACACCTACATGTGGGAGCAGAGTCCGCATCCCGCCCATGGTCTCTGGCACCAGCGCATAATGGACGCGGTTGACCAGCAATTGCAGGCCAAGGGCCTCACCAAGGTCGATTCCAATCCCGACCTGTGGGTCGGTTACAGTAACAGCATTCACGACCAGAAGGAAGTGATTGGCACCAACTACGGATTCGGGCCAGCCTGGGGTTGGGGTTATTGGGGACCAAATCAGGTGACCTACAACACCTACATCACCAAGCAGGGGACGCTGGTGGTGGAGCTGGCCGACGCCAAGAACAAGCAGTTGCTGTGGCGCGGCTCCGCTACCGACACGATTACCGACAACACCAACAAGAACATCAACAAGTTGGATAAGGCGGTCGACAAGCTGTTCAAGAATTATCCGCCAAAGGAAAAGAAATAAAACCGCTGCGGGCGGCATTGCCGTGGTTCAATCGTCGGTTCTTGAAGGGGACAGCCTTCAGAGACTGTGTGGCTCTGTTGACATCCTGCTTTGAAGGGGCGCGGCTTCAGCCGCGCCGACAACGGCTTTCTCTTTATTTTGTCATCACGAAGCCGCGCGAAGGAGCGAAGCGACAGAGCGCGGCTGAGGGATCTGCTTCTGCCCGGCCCGACAAGCGATTTCCTTCTGGCGGGATGTCAACAGAGCCAGACTGTGTCGCAACCGGCAAAAGAGTTTAGCGGTGGAACAACCCGCTTGAAAAACGACCAGCGCAGCCGCGAAGCGGCGAGATTGCTACCTTTAGGCCGTCCGTATGACGCCGGATATGAATCGGGGCGTCAGCCCCCGGCTGCCTTAATCCGTAAAATTACTGCCCAGCGGCGCGCTGGTTCCACTGCATTCGCTCGCGCAATGACGTGATGTGCGCCAAGTGGTGACCGGAGTGCCAGGCATACATCGCCAGCATGCGGTCCAGCGTGAGCACGCCATGTTCGGGATGGTAGAGGGTACGGGCAAAATCCGCCGGCCGCATTGCCTGTAAGATGTCGACCCAACGCGAATGCAACGCCGCCAGCAGTTGTAGCGACACTTCAATGGGAGTGATGTTGTTGTCCGGCAGCTCGGCCCACGCGTCCTGCCGGTACGGCTTGATGTCCGGTTGCTCTTCAGTCAGCGCCAGTTTGAAGCGGATATAGGCGTTCATGTGACTGTCGGGCACATGGTGCACCACCTGCCGCACCGTCCAGCCCTCGGGACGATACGGGGTATCCAGTTGCTCCGCGCTCAGGCCCTGCACCGCCGTGCGCATCTGGATCGGCAGCTTGGAAAGCACCTGGATGTAGCGCGCGCGGTCCTTGGCACTTTGCTGTTCGCTGTCCGGCTCAACCCACTCAAACTTCCCCACCGGATATCGCAAGTCCGTCATCGCAACCTCCCGTGCCAAATTTTACCGCAGAATGAGCGAAGGCAGTGGCCAGTGGCCAGTGGCTAGTGATTAGTGAATAGTGGCTCGTAGACAGCAGTGGAAGTCGTGGCCGGCTTCCATTCCTGCCACTGTGGCCCAACTAGCCACTGACCACTAGCCACTGGCCACTTTCTTTACTCCAGCGTGTGCACCTCTGACGACGGCACCAACTCCAACGTGCACGGCCCCGGCGCTGTGCTGCCGCAGCGAACCACGGCGCGCCGTACCACGTGGACTTGCGATTGCGGCGGGAACTTCATGCCCGTGTCCGTTTTCTGCAAAACTTCCGCCAAGTTCTTCAGGTTCTCATCGCCCTTGATGAACTTCACCTGCCCCACCTTGCCGGGCGCGACCAGCAGGTAGAACTCCGCCTTGCCCTTGTCGGATTTGTTCAGCGCTATCGTGTCTCGCCGCTTCAGTTCCACGCGGGCGTCTCCCATCCGGCGATCAATGTCCTTCACCCCCAGCGCCGCGAGCTTCGCACCCGCCACCGGGCTGGCATCTTCCGCCACCAGCGAAAGCATGTAGTACTCGATGGCTTCCTCGCGCTTGCCGCGCTTCTCGTAGATCTCTCCCAGATGCTCCGCCTCATCGCCCGTGCCGCCGGCCTGCCACGCCGACAGAATATATCTCTCCGCGTTGTCCAGATTGCCGCGCTTGAAATCCACCCAGCCGCGCGTGTCCCACACCGCAAACATCAAGTGGGTTGTCCCCAGGTCCTGCATGCGCAGGTTATCCAGAGTTACGTCGCGGAGCTGCGTTTCCACGGCATTGATTGCCGCGTCCGCATAGTTGCCGGCGCGGTCCAATTGCACATTTTGCTCCGCCAGCGAGTACGCGATGTTGTTCCAGGTGAGCGGCGCCGCCGACAGGCTGATCGCCTTCTCGAACGCCGCCATTCCCTTGTCCGTCTGGTTGGTCGCGATGTACGCCTGCCCTAACCAAATCTCCAGCAGCGCATTCTTCGGCTGGATGTCCACCGCTTTCTCCAGTTCAGGCACAGCCTCGGAAAACTTTTTCTGCCCCAAGTAAAGGCGGCCTAGATTGCCGTGCGCATACGGATCAAGCGGATTAATCTCAATCTGCTTTTGGAACTCCTGAATAGCATCCTCGTACTTGCCCTGGTGCTCGTACGCCAGGCCCAGGGCATTGTAGGCAAAAGGATCGTAGGCATTGTTTTCGATCTGCTTCTTGAACGCCGCGATCGCCTCATCGGTCTGGCCCAACTGCAAGTACGCTTTGCCCAGGTCGTTCCAGGCATCCTTGTGCTTCGGCTCCAGCTTGACCACCCGTTGCAGCAAATCGACGGCCGCTTGGTAGTGCTCGTTCTTCAGCGCCTGTACTGCGGCATCGAACAGGTCGCTGGCGGACTGGTTGCCGGCGGACACGCCTCCAGCTCCTGGCGACTGATTGGTCAGCGTGACCTCTTGCGCCTCATCCGCTTGCACCACCCGCCGGAATGCGGCATAGTCTGCGCTCCGGCTCTGGGGAATTTCCGCCAGCATCACCTTCAAGCTGCGATGGCTGGTGAACTGCCCGCCCTCGTCCTTGTAGACCGCGTGGTACTCGGCGTAATCGCGCTTCAGGTCTACATTCAGCGGCGAATGCACTTTGTACTTCGCCGGAAAGCTGATTTTCACCTCCGCCTGGTCGTCCCGCACCGCTCCCAGCTTGATGGGCTCGGTCGAGGCGCTGTCGTCATCTTCCTCGTCCTCGCTGGGCAGATGAATGGACCCCAGCGGCAGGACGAACTTCGACTCCGCCGCTGACCAGTCGAAATAATTGTTCGCGGTAACGTCAAAATCGACGCTCAGCGGTTCTTCCGTGGCGCTGGGATCGCTGGACTTAAGGTTGGTAAGTTCCGCGCCCCGCATATTGGCGTGCGCCAGCATGTAGTCAAAGATGTCTTTCCAGTGGCTGCTGGGCAGCCGGCGCATGGCATAACGCAGCACCATCTCGGTATCGCCGCGCGACGCGGTGGTCACATGCGCCTTCAGCTCGCCGGTATCGCTGATGCTGCCCACCAGGCTGGTGCGGTCGAAAGCTTCGAAGGGCAGATCCTTCGGCGTCCACACCAGTACGGCATTGCCCTCGGGTGGAATCGCCAACGCCTGCTTGTCGCGCAGGCTCGCCGACAACACGCGAAACGGCGCTACGCCGGGCGTGCTGTCCAGCCAGATCTCCTTGCCGTCGACCGGTACGCGGGTGATGACGTGATCGAATTGCGATGGCGACGGAATGTCAGGATCGACCTTTGTCTTCGCGCCGATCAGGACTGACGTCGAGTGAAATCCCTCGGCGTCGAGCAGCGCCGCCAGCAGCGTGTTCTTGTCTTTGCAGTCCCCGTAGCCATTGGCCAGCACTTCGCTGGCTGCATGGGGCTGAATCCGCCCCAACCCGAACGACAAACTCACATAGCGAATGTTCCGTGAGACATATTCGTAAAGCGCCATCACCTTCGCCATGTCGTCGCTCTTGCCCTTGACCAGCGCGGCCGCTTCCGTCTTGACGCTCTCATCCGGCACGCGCCGGTCGCGCTCCAGGGCTGCATACCAGGCGCCCAGCTCCTCCCAGCTCTTGAAGGTGGTCAATTCCACCGACGGGACTTCGTCGTCAGCCTTCTTCGGTTTCTTTTTCTTCTTGTCGTCGTCGTAGTCGTTCTTGAGCCGCGAGTGCGTCCAGCGATAAATACGGCGGTCGCCCTCATCGGTGATCTTGGCCTCGTAGCCCGGCTTCGACTTCAGCTTGATCTGCCGGTCTTTGGGAACATTGATCTCCAACTCCTCGTCGAGAATTACTCCCCGCTCGGTGAAGTTGTAGCTGGTCCAAAACTGTCCTGGCGCAAGCGGGCTGGCGACGGTCTTGACGAAGCGGTATTCCAGCACGTCGCCCGGCCGCAACGACGGCACGCTGATGTGCTTCTCGTGATAATCGGTATAAACCGGCGCGTCGGGGAAGGTCAGGTCCTGCACCGCCGACTCCTGCGCGGTAACGACGGTGCCGTCGGGCTTGCGCGTGCGCACAAAGGCGATGTCCAGCTTCTCGCTCAGCGCGCTGTATCCCACCTTAATCTGTCCCAGCGCCTGCACCCCGCTCTCGCTGATGATCTTGATTTGCGCGTCGGTCTGCTCCGTGCCGGTGCCGTCGTTCTCAAAGCGCATCGACTTGCTGGAGTGCTCCACCACATAAGCTTCCTGCGAATAGTCAGGAGGCGTCGCCGTCTGCGCCGTACCCGTTTGTGCCGTACTTTTTCCCGAGGCCGGAGGCGTAGTGGAACTCGTCGGCGTGGCAGAGGCGGGCGCAGTCGCCGCGTTCCCAGGTGCCGGCCCAGCGTCTTTAGTAGGCGACGGCGGTGCGGGACTCTGGCCAGGCGCTTGCTGTGCCAACATCGTTCCGAACGAGAACAGCAGAAGGGAAACTACGGCGAGAACTGATTTCATGGTTTAGGCTGGTTGAATGTCCATGGTACGCGAGTCACAGGGTAACTCCAAAATTCAGACCGGAAACAATGTGGGCCCTTTTCATTTGATAATGGGAAGCTGTCTTATGACTGCCTTGTATCAGCGCATGACTTGCAGAGGCGTTGAAAAAGTCGGTTTTGGGATGCTTTGTATCAGGGCACGACTTCAGTGTCTGCGTGAGAACCGTGCCCGATAGTTCGCACACATTGCTCTTGCGGTCTGGCGGTAGTGTCGAATTCCGTGATCTCCGCGGTTATGGGCGGCCC